>NZ_JAMOLN010000042.1 GCF_024448165.1 Streptomyces longispororuber | reverse complement strand
GGGGAACTGCGCGAGCAACCCCTGCCGGCCCGCTGTCGCAACCCCGGCGTGGTGGTCTAGACGGGAGCGGTCTGATGGGACGGCGGCCGGTGCCGCGGCGTCAGCCGGAGATCGAGACGGATGCGACGCCCCGGCGGCAGCTCCACCGTCAGATGACCGGCCTGCACGGCCAGCTCGGCCTTGCTGAGCACGGGTTCGGGCGCCGCATAGGCACGCGGATCCCCGGGATGGCCGGAGGCCGCGCTCTCCGTCACGACCCGCTCGATGCGGGCCTCACCGAATCCGCCGGCCTGGACGACGACCGTGCGCGGATGGCGGTGCCCGGTGTGGACCAGCTCGACCCGCACCCGGTCCGGGGTCACCGTGTCGACGAGCGCCGCGACGTCCGGCGGCAGTCCGGGGCGGCCACGGCCGGCGTCCCAGTAGGCGAGCCGGGTGGGCAACAGTCCCCCGTTGTAGAGGACTTGGGGCGTGCCGGTGGTCAGCTGGAGGAGCGCTTCGGTCAGGACGGGGTTGATCCGCTGCCAGTGGTGGATGTGCATCTCGGACGGGTCGGTGGTGTCGGCGGCGATGAGTTCGAGGCGCCGGGCCGCCTGGCCGAGGGCGACGCGCAGGATCTCGGCCGGGTAGTCCGGGTTGTCGCCGTTCAGGTAGGCGAGCCAGGGCGCCTCGTGTCCGGCCTCCTCCTTGTTGCGGAAGGCCCGGACCGTGCGCCAGTCGTAGCCGCTCGCCTTCCTGATGCGTTCGAGGCGGTCCCGGTCGCTCTCGGCACCCGAGGCGTGCAACAGCCAGAGCGGGAGCCCCAGTTGGGGCGGCTGGTGGTCGAACCAGCCGGAATCGGCGTGCCGGTTGGGAACGAGGAGGGTGGGCCGGTCGGCGTCGTCGCCCAGTTCGGCGAGCCATCGGTCGGAGATGCTCATGTCGGTTCCGGTGACGGGCGCCTCGATGCCGTGGTCGAGGACCGCGTCGAGCGGAGCCCGGCCCAGCGAGAGGAGCTCGTCCCCGCCGCCCAGCAGCACGGAGTTGACGGAGGCGACCACGGCGGCGTTGCCGACGCTGTAGAGGCCGTGCGGCCAGCTCCACCCGTACAGGCCTCCGTACCAGCGGCCGTCGTGCAGTTCGCCCACGGTGCCGCCCGGCCCGACGTTGTCGGGGAGCACTCCCCCGCACGCGACGGCGCGTTCGTGCCAGGCCCCGAGGTAGTCGAGGGCCCAGTCGCGGTAGCGGTCGTCGTGGTCGTACAGCCAGGCGTTGACGGCGAGGCTGGTGGCGGCGAGGTCGACGGCGGTGTCGCCGCGGCCGATCCGGGCGTTCATGGCGTCACCCATGCGGCGGGCGTGGGCGGAGTCGGCCAGGTCGTCCCACCGGGTGATGCCGTCGAGGTCGCGCAGCGGGAGGCCGAAGCGGCTCATGGACGTCAGGTCGGCGCCGTAGGAGGCCCATTCCTTCTGGAGGCCGAAGCGGGGGCCGCCCGCGCCGTTGTGCGGGGCGCGGATGATCCGGGCGACGGGGTCGTAGTTGCCCGACGGTGACCCCGGCAGGTAGAGATCGGCGAACTTCCGTGCCCGGGCGGCGAATTCGGGGTCGGCGGGGTCGGCGGCGCAGATGCCGTAGAACAGGAGCATGGACTCGCCGAGGTGGAACCAGTCGTAGCCGCGCTCGAACTCGTCGACGACCAGGCCGAGTTCGGTGAGCTGGGCGGTGACGCCGCGCCAGTGGTGCTTGCTCGCGTCGAGGAGGTCGTCGGCGCCGCCGAGCCGGTAGAGGACGGGCCAGTTGAAGAACGCCTCGTAGAAGTCGTCGCCGCCGTCGCGTTCCTCGACCCGTCCTGCGTAGCGCAGGCTGCCGTCGGGGGCGCAGTAGCGGTCGGCGAAGGCGCGCCAGGCGTCGTCGAGGACGTCGAACAGGCGGCGCTGGAGCAGTGCCCAGACGGGCGGGGTGCCCACGGGCACGGTGGCGGTCAGGACCACGGATCTGTCGGACGTCACGGTCAGCCTCTCGTCGCACCGGCCGCGAGGCCGCTGATGATGTGGCGTTGCATGAAGACGAAGAAGACGATCAGGGGGGCCACGGCGAGCAGCAGCGTCGGGAAGACCACGGTGTAGTCGGTCTGGTACTGACTGACCGCCGCGTAGACGCCGGTCGTCACCGTGTAGAGGCCGCTGCCGGGGCCGAGAATGATCTGCGGGTTCACGAAGTCGTTCCACACCGAGAAGGTGTTGAGGATGACCATGGTCGCGACGACCGGCCGCATCAGCGGGAACACGATGCGCCAGAAGGTGCGGTTGCGCCCGCAGCCGTCGAGCGCTGCCGCCTCGTCGAGCGCGCGGGGGACGGTGGTGATGTACCCGGCGTACAGGAACACGGAGAACGGGAGCGTGAGCACGGTCTCGAAGAGGACGAAGCCGCGCACGGTGCCCATCAGGCCGACGGTCTTGAGGACGTAGACGACGGGGATCACGAGGACCTGGCTGGGGATGAACGTCCCGGCGAGGAAGAACAGCATCAGCGCCCGGAAGCGGCGGCGCGGGCTGCGGGCGATGACGTAGGCGACGGGTCCGGCGAGGGCGATGGACAGGACGTTGACGCAGACGACGAAGAGGAGGGTGACCGCGTAGCCGCGCACGAGGTCGAACTCCTCGCCCTGCAGAGCTCGTCGGAGCGGTGCCAGGGTGCCGGAGGTGGGCAGTCCGAACGGGTCGGTGAGGATCTGCGACTGCGACTTGAATGCATTCACTACAAGGACGTAGAGCGGCACGAGCATGATCGTGGCGACGATCGCGAGGAACACCAGGCGCACGGTGCGTCCGGGGCGCGGGACCCGGCGCGGTGCCGGGGCCACGGGCTCGGGCGTCTTCGGCGGTGCGGTGGCGGGGGCCCTTTTCGTCAGGTTGTCGAGGCTCATGAGTACACCGCGCTCTCTCCACGCCTGCGCAGCTGGGCGACGGCCACGGCGAGTGCGGCCGTCACGGCCATGAGCACCACGGACTGCGCCGAGCCGAGGCCGAGCCGGCCGTCGTGGAAGGAGTTCCAGAGGATGAGGTAGGCGATGGTCTGGGTCTGTCCGGCCGGTCCTCCGCCGGTGAGCGAGACCACCAGGTCGTACGTCTTCAGGAGCGTGACCAGGGACAGCACGATGTTGACCGTGACGGAGGGGCCGAGCGCCGGGAGCGTGACGTGGCGCAGGACCTGCCACCGGCTCGCGCCGTCGATGCGGGCGGCCTCGGTGAGGGAGCGCGGCACGGCCTGGAGCCCGGCCAGGTACAGCACGACGTTCACTCCGAACGCGGCCCACACCACGACCCCGACCAGGGTGCCGAGCGCCCAGTCCGGATCGGCGAGGAAGGGCAGGACGTCGCCGCCGTGCGAGGTGATCAGTCCGTTGACGGCGCCGGTCGTGCCGAGGATGGCGCTCCACAGGAAGCCGACGACGAGGGCGCTGAGGACGTGCGGGTAGAAGAGCACCATCCGGAAGAAGGTGTTGACGCGTGAGCGGCCGTTGAGGAGGAGGGCGAAGCCGAGCCCGAGGACGTTCAGCCCCACGGTGCCGAAGGCAGCGAGCAGCAGCGTCACGACGAGGGAGCGGCCGAGACTCGGATCGTTCGCCAGGGCGCGGTAGTTGGCGCCTCCGACGAAGGACGGCGCGGCACTGAACCCGTCCCAGTCGGTGAGGCTCAGATAGCAGGCGAGGGCGACCGGCACGGCGAGCAGCGCCGTGTAGAGCACGGTCGCGGGCAGCACCATGACGGTGGTCGCGAGGCCGGCGCGGCGGTCGCGGGCCCGGCGGGTCGGTGCGGCGCCGCGGTGGGTCCGTGCGGCAGGGCGGCGGGGCGGTGCGGCAGACCGGTTCATCGGTGCGCCTCGACCCAGCGGTCGACGGCCTTGGCCACGTCGTCGGGCGAGCGGCCCGTGTACAGGCCCTGCACCTCGGTGTTCCAGGCGGTGTTGAAGCCCTTGGGGAGGGTGTCGTCGCCGTAGCCCTCGCCCTGGGCGACCCGGGCGGGCGCGTCGTCGAGGATCTTCTGGACGTCCCGCTCCAGCGGGGAGAGGTCGCGGTCGACGCCGCTGCGGAAGTTGCCGTCCTGCTTCAGCTGGGCGGTGACGGCCTTCTTGTCGGTGACGAGCCATTCGACGAGCTCGCGCGCGGTGTCCTTGCTGCCGCTCTTCTTGAGGATCATGTAGGGGGCGGCGAGCGTGGCGCCCTGGGGCCCTGGCGCCTTCTGCCCCTTGTCGACCGGGGCGGGGAACGCGCCGACCTCGAAGTCCTTGTCGTCGGCGGCGGCTTCGGTTGCGGTGAACCAGCTGCCCATCACGTACATGGCGGACTTGCCGGAGAGGAAGCTCGTCTCGCCGTCGGCGTACTTGAGTCCCAGGGCGTTCTTGTCGATGTAGCCGCGGTCGATCCACGTCTTGTACTGCTTGAGGTAGGGCCGCATGGTCTCGCCCACGGTGAGGTCGCCCGCCTGGACCTTCTGGTACCAGTCGGGGTGGCGCTGGGCGAGGGAGGGGTCGGTGAGCTGGAGCAGCTGGAGGCCGGTGGTGAAGTCGCCCGCGGTCTGCAGCGGCAGGTAGCCGGCCTTCTTGAGCTTGCCCATGGCGGCGGTGAACTCGTCGGTGGTCTCGGGGAGTTCGTCGATGCCCGCCTTGCGGAAGGCGTCCTTGTTGTAGAAGACCAGGGACTGGGCCTGTTCGCCGACGCCGACGGCGTACACCCGGCCGTCGAGGGACGCCTCCTCGACGAGCGGGGTGTCCTTGGTCCACGGCTCGTCCGTGAGGTCGAGCATCTGGGGGGCGAGGGTCTTGTCGGGCAGCAGTGTCTCCACGACGTCGGGGGCGTCGCCCGCGGCGAGCTGCTGCTGGAGGGTGTCCGCGACGCCCTTGCCGGTGGGAGCCTCGATCTTGACGTCGACGCCGGGGTGCGCCTTCTCGAAGGGGGCGACGAGGTCGTTCCAGAACGTCTTGGTGAGGTTGGGGGTGATGTTGACCAGGACCCGGACGGTGCGGTCGCCGCCGTCACCGCCCTTGCCGCTGTCGCCGTCGCCGCCGTCCGAGAAGCCGCCTCCTCCGCAGGCGGTGAGGCCGAGCAGCAGGGTCGCGGTCACGGACGCCCGGGCGAGCGAGCCGGTTCTTGCACTTGTTGCCGTACGCCGATTCCGCATGGGTTCTCCAGGTCGGCTCGGGGCGCCGGGGCGCGCTGGACCAGCATGGTTTATTGGGTCAATAATCGAGCAACGATTACTTCATAAATGCCTTGTGATACAGCGTCAAGACGGTGTGCTCACCCAAAAGTTGGTGATGTCCCCCGGGCCACCGCCGGTCGAGCGAGTCACAAGTCCGTGGCCTGCAGGGAGGGCAACGCATGACGGAGCAGCCTGAGTTCAGGACCCCGACCGAGGCGGACCTGGCCGTTCTCACCACCTGGACGCGGGACGGTTCCCAGGCTTTGCGGCTGCGCAGCAGCATCGTCCTCGCGCGCGCCGAGGGCCGCGGGGCGGGCGAGGTGGCCCGGGCGCTCGGGGTCAGTGCGGCGACCGTCGCCAAGTGGTCCAGGCGGTTCGCCGAGCGGGGTGTCGATGGACTCGCGGACGCCCCGCGGTCGGGCCGGCCGCGCAGCCAGGCCAGGCCGGACGCGGAGCGCCTGGTGGCCGAGGCCCTGCTCCGGGCGGCAGCCGGCGAACCGGCTCCTTCGACGCGCGTGCTGGCGGAGCGGCTCGGCCTGTCGCAGTCGACGGTGGCGCGGATCTGGCAGGAGCAGGAGCAGTTGCGAGTGCGCAGGCCCGAGGGCGGCGAGAGCGGCGCGCCAGAACCCGGCGCGCCGCAGGACACCCCCACGCCCCACCCCATGGCGCTCACTCCCACCGACCCGGAATTCCCTGTCGCGGAACCGCCCTCGCCGCCCTCCTCCCCCGCTGTGCGCCGCGCTTCCGGATCGGCCCGCACGGCGGCTCCGGCTCCGGCCGTCCCCCGCCGCCTCCTCTCGGACCACGTCTACGCCCTGCTGCGCGACATGATCGTGAGCGGTGAGCTCGCGCCGGGGCAGCGGATCGTGGAGTCGGACATCGCCCGCCGGGTGGGCACGAGCCAGGCCCCCGCCCGCGAGGCGATCAAGCGGCTCGCGCACGAGGGCCTGGTCAACTCCCAGCCTCACCGGGGCACTTACGTCACCGAGGTGTCCGACCAGCAGGCTCAGGACGTGCGGGAGATACGGGTGCTCCTGGAGATGTACGCGGCCCGGCGCACGGCGGGGCGCCTCACGGCCGAGTTCGCCGGGCGGCTCGGCCAGAGCGTGGACGCGATGCGGCGGGCCGCACAGGACGGCAGCATCGGCGACTTCCGGGACGCCGACATGACTTTCCACCGCACAGTCTGCGCGGCGTGCGGGAACGGACTCCTGCTGCGGCTGTGGCGCCTCATCGAGCCGAGCATGTGGGGTCTGCACGTGGTGAGCAATCCTCGGTACGGGGGCGACTGGCGGGCGATGGCCGAGCTGCACGTCGACCTGCTCGACGCGCTGCGGCACGGTTCGCCCGAGACGACGGCCGAACTGTTCGCGGCGCACGCGGCCGGCGAGGCGTCCCGCTACCGCCGGGAGCATCCGACTCCCTGACCGGACCGGGGCGAGGTGGCGTCGGTGCACGCCGCTGAACAGATCGGCCGGGCGCTCCCCGCCGCCTCGGCCGACCTGTTCACGGAAACGTTCCTGGCGAAGATCCGCCGGTCATGGCCCACCGGTCACGGCACGCCGGTCACGGCCGGCCGGCACTGGCCACGTCGAGGTCCCACAGGATCACGTCGAGCGCGTGGGGGCTGATGGTGTGCTCCCCGTGGGTGGCGTCCTCCAGCAGCTCCCAGTGGCCGTTGCCGATGACCTCGACCCGCTGGCGCACCACGGGTTCGTAGCTGCGGTGCCCCACGCCGTTGAAGCAGCAGGCGTCGAACCGGTTGAGGATCTGCATCTGCCGCCGGTCGCGGCCGACGGCGGCCAGGGCGTACAGGTCGGGCCAGTCACAGATCCCGTAGAACACCGGGTGCCGGTCACGTCGCTGCTCCCAGTCGCCGGTGGTCGGGCTGGGCTTGGGCGGCGCGGAGCGCAGGAAGAACGGCAGGGATCCGGCGGTGGGATAGCTGCGGGTGATCCGCGGGTCGAGCGCGGGGTAGACCGTGGTCGCCCAGCCGCCGCCGGAGAGCCCGATCATCTGCAGCGAAGGCGGGTCGTACGTCCGCACCAGGTGGTTGACGGCGACGGCGAGGGGTTCGAGGAAGAGGCGCAGGGTGGAGAAGGTCTCGCTCTCCCAGGGCTCGAACTCGTTGTGGTTGCCGACCGTCACCGTGGTGCCGGGGTCCGCCGGGTCGCGCATCTCCTTCGGGTTCCAGTGGTACAGCGGCATGGCGCACAGCAGGACTCCGTACCCGGCGTCGACGAGGGCCTGCGCGGTGCGCTGCATGGTGTCGAGGGGTTCGCCGTGCCCGTTGTGGTAGAGCGCGAACCGGCCGTGGGCGCCGGCCCGTCGGGGCAGCAGCAGATAGGCGTGCCAGCGCAGCCCGTAGGGCAACTCGACGGTGAGCCGGTCGATGCGGCGCAGTCCGGTGAAGGCGGGCAACTCCGGTGCGGAGACGGCCTGTTCGACGGTGGGCAGGGTGTCGGGCAGCCGTCCGTCGGCGGACTTCCAGACCTCGGCGACCAGACGCTGCCGCAGCGGTGCGATGTCGCTCGCGGTGTGCACGGTCATGAGCTGTTCGACGTCGACGCCCACGGCCTGTTGGGGCAGCGCCTTGTAGTCGATGCTGTGGGCCGCCGCGACGTCCTGGTCGACGGGGGCGACGGGGCGCGGCCGGGAGCCGGTGGCGGCCGATTGCGCGACGGCGGCGGGCGCGGTGGCGCCGACGAGTGCGCCGGTGCCCGCGGCGCTCACGGCACCGAGCAGGGTTCTACGGTTCAGGGCGGACATGACGTGGCCTCACTTCCCTTCCGTACGGGTGGACTTGGGGCGCGGGTCCCAGCCGTCTAGGAGCTGGGCCGGGTCGCGCCACCGGTCGGCCTCGGCGGCATCGAGCTGCCGGGAGCAGGCCAGGCGCGCGCTGGTGTCGACGGGCCGCCCGTCGAGGGTCCTGCTGCCGTACTCCCAGAACCGCAGTTGCTGACCCGACGTGCAGTCGAACCCGGTGAGCCCCCAGCCGACGGGTGCGATGTGGGCGTCCATGGCGGTGTCGATGAACACGGCCTGGCTGGCCGGGAAACGGCTGTCGATGCGGCTGAGCAGCACGCTGCCGTCGGCCACCGAACTCCCCCGGGTGAGGCGCGTGTTGACGAAGACGTTGCCGGGTCCTTCGGGTGCGTTGCGGACCTGGCTGAGGTAGCCGAGGTCGAGGGCCTTCAGCTCGGAGTCCTGCATGAAGACGCCGCCGGTCCCCCAGACGAAGTCGACGTCGCCCTCGATGTAGCTGTCGGTGACGAACGCCCTGCCCTGCAGCCGCAGGCTGTCCTGGAAGCTCAGCACACGGACGTGGTCAAGGACGATCCGGTCGCCGTTGCCGCGGAACGCCTCGGCCTGCGAGCCGCCCTCCGGGGTGAGGTTGTGGACGGTGACGTCCTGGATGCGGAAGTCGTCGGCGTCGACGCCGAACACGGCGCGCCAGCAGTTGAACCGGTCCGGCTGGGGCAGTACCCGGCGCGGGCAGTAGCTCTGCTCGGGCGGTACGTCGGCCATCGCCGAGTCGCCGTTGAGGACGCTGTTGTTGGGGTATCCGATGACGGTCCGGCCCGCGCCCGCGCCGCGCAGCCGCAGGTGGGGCCGGTCCTGGCCGACGTACACGATCTCCCGGTACGTGCCGGGCGCGACGTCGATGGTGACCTTGCGGGTGTTGCCGTGCGGGACAAAGTCGACGGCGCCCTGCACGGTGCAGAAGTCGCCACCGCCGGCCGCGTCCACGCTCAGCTCGGTGCTGCCGGGCCGCGGCCCGCCGGCCGTCCGGAACCGCCAGATGCGGGGCGATTCGATGCCCCGGTGACCGCGGAAGAAGCCCGGGTCGACGGTGACGTAGTACTCCTGGCCCGGGTCGAGGGGGTGGTGCGGCAGGACCGTGGCCGTACGGCCTTCCACGACCACGGGCTGGTAGGTCCAGCGGTGCGGCTCGCCGTAGTCGGACCGGGCGTCGCCGATCAGCCGCTGGTACGTCGCGGGATCGGCGAGGTCGACGACATCCGCGACGCTGCCGTCTGCGGCCCGGTGCACGCTCAGCCGCCCCTCCGTCCCGAGCTGCACCGCCGACCCGAAGGTGAGCCGCAGCGGGGTGTCGGCACAGACCGGCCGCGCGACTCCGCTGGGAGCGAGCCCGACCCGCGCGTCCGTGGCGACGGCCGGGGCGGCTGTGGCGGCCGTGACGGGAGGGGCGGTGGCCAGGGGAATCAGCAGGGCGGCCAGGAGGGGGCCCGCGCGCAGCAGGGGGCGGATCGGGGACACGAGCTGTCGGAACATCGATCTCATGGAAGCTGCTCCTCATCTCCGGCATGCCTGTGGCATGCCAGTGATGGAAGCACAGCGGAACGGTGCCTGAGAACCCCTGGGACGCGGGTCAACTAGGCGTTAGGTGCCGGGAGTTGCTGCGTCTGCCGTCGATGAACACCGCACCCGCCAGGTCCGTGGCAGTCGCGCGCGGTCTGGCGGGGTGAGGTTGCGGTCCGCGGCTGGATCAGGCCGTGGGGAGCTTGTGGATCAGGGTGGTGAGTTCCGCGAGCTCCGCCTCCGTGAGGTCGGTGAGCGGCGGGCGGACCGGGCCCGCAGGGTGGCCCGTGGCGGTCATGCCGGCCTTGACGATGCTGACCGCGTACCCGGCCTGCCGGTTGCGGATCTCCGTGTAGGGGAGGACGAAGTCGGTGAGCATGCGGGTGACGGCGTCGTGGTTGCGCGCGCGGACCGCGGTGTAGAAGTCGAGGGCGAACTCGGGCAGGAAGTTGAAGATGGCCGACGAGTAGGTGGTGACGCCCAGTTCGAGGTAGGGCAGGGCGAACGTCTCGGCGGTGGGCAGGCCGCCGATGAAGGTGAGCCGCTCGCGCAGTCGGGCGTAGATGCGCGTCATGGTGTCGATGTCGCCGACGCCGTCCTTGTAACCGATGAGGTTGGGGCAGCTCTCGGCGAGGCGGGCCACGGTGTCGGCGGAGTAGACGGCGTTGGCCCGGCTGTAGATGACGACGCCCAGGGACGTGGAGCGGCAGACCGCCTCCACGTGGCGGGCGAGCCCTTCCTGGTTGGCCTCGGTGAGGTAGGGCGGGAAGAGCAGGATGCCGTCGGCGCCGGCCCGCTCCGCCGCGGCGGCGTGCTCGATCGCGGCGGCCGTGCCGTATCCGGCCGGGGCCAGGATGGGCGTGTCGTCGGGGGCGCTGTCCGCGGCGGCGGCGACGACCCGCTCGACCTCCGCTGCCGTGAGCGAGAAGAACTCGCCGGTGCCGCCGGCCGCGAAGAGCCCTCCCACGTCGTACTTGGCCAGCCTGACGATGTTCTCCCGGTAGGCGTCCTCGTCGAAGGACAGGTCGCTCTTGAAGTGCGTCACGGGAAAGGACAGCAGTCCGGAGCCGAGGCGCGTGCGCAGGTCGGCCGGGGTGTAGGACGTGGTCATGGGTTACTGCTCCTGAGGATCAGGTCGGATGGGAGGACTGACGGCGCGTCAGGGCGGGCGCCGGTCGGGCGGTGTTTCCGGCGCGGGCAGCGCGGCTGTCCATGACTGCGCTGCCCGCACCGGGGCCATGGGGCGCCGGAGCCCGCCGTGGGCGGTGGGTGGGCCCGTCAGGGGCGCGAACCCACCTCGTGCTCGGCGACGGTCCAGGCCCTGGCCTGGTCGCTGAGGGTGAAGCCGAGTCCGGGCCGGGACGAGACGTGCATGCGCCCGTCGTGGATCTCGAGGCGCTCGTTGAACAGCGGCTCCAGCCAGTCGAAGTGCTCGACCCACGGCTCGATCGGGTAGGCCGCCGCGAGGTGGAGGTGGATCTCCATGGCGAAGTGCGGAGCGAGCTGGAGGTGGTGGTGCTCGGCGAGCGCGGCGAGCTTGAGGAACTGAGTGATGCCACCGATGCGGGGAGCGTCGGGCTGGATGACGTCGGCCGCGTTGTGCCGGATCAGCTCGACGTGTTCGGCGACGCTGGCCAGCATCTCGCCGGTGGCGACAGGGGTGTCGAGCGACGCGGCGAGCGCCGCGTGCCCCTGCGCGTCGTAGGCGTCGAGGGGCTCCTCGATCCAGACGAGGTCGAAGCCCTCCAGCGCGCGGCCCATGCGCTGGGCGGTGGGCCGGTCCCACTGCTGGTTGGCGTCGACCATGAGCGGGACGTCGTCGCCGATGTGCTCGCGCACGGCGGTCAGGCGCGCCAGGTCGAACTTGCCGTCGGGGTGCCCGACCTTGATCTTGATGCCGCCGATGCCGCTGCTCAGCGAGGCGCTCGCGTTGTCCAGGACCTGCTCGGTGGGGGTGTGCAGGAATCCACCCGAGGTGTTGTAGCACCGCACCGAGTCGCGATGGGCGCCGAGGAGCTTGGCCAGGGGCAGTCCGGCGCGCTTGGCCTTGAGGTCCCACAGCGCCACGTCGAAGGCGGCGACGGCCTGGGTGGCCAGGCCGCTGCGGCCGACGGAGGCGCCCGCCCACACGAGCTTGGTCCAGATCTTGCCGATGTCGCTGGGGTCCTCGCCGATCAGCGTGTCGGCTATCTCCTTGGCGTGGGCGAACTGGCCGGGACCGCCGGCGCGCTTCGAGTAGCTGAAGCCGACGCCCTCGTGCCCCTGCTCGGTGACGATCTCCACGAAGAGGAAGGCCACCTCCGTCATCGGCTTCTGACGACCGGTGAGCACCTTGGCGTCGCTGATGGGCGTGGCGAGCGGCAGCGTGACCGAGGAGAGTCGCAGCCAGGCGATGCGGTCCAGGGTGGCCTCACCTGCGGTGTGAGCGGTGTGAGCGGTCGTGTGTGTCGTGGTCACCACTTCGTGTCCCTTGGGTCGGTGCGGGTGGGGGGCGTTCGGGCCGGCGAGGGAGGACCCGCGAGACCGGCTGCGGCTCTCCCCGCCACCGCCGTGGCGCGGTGTGCGACTCGAGGAGCGCCTTGCCGAATACGGTCGACGCTACGTGTGTGATTGATTTACGTCCAACATAAGTTTTGGATGTACCCATACAAGGAGAGCATCATTGTTCACGCTGACCCAGCTCACCTGTTTCGTGGCCGTGGCGGAGGAACTGCACTTCACCCGGGCCGCGGAGCGTCTGAACATGACCCAGCCGCCGCTGAGCCGGCAGATCCAGATCCTGGAGGGGGAACTGGGGGTGACGCTGCTGGACCGCACCAACCGGACGGTGCGGATGACGCCCGCCGGCCGCGCCTTCCTCGCGGAAGCCCGCCGGATCCTCCGCCAGGCGGAGCACGCCGCCCTCGCGGTACGCCAGGTCTCCACGGGTGAGGCCGGTGCCATCGCCGTCGGCTTCACCGCCGCCAGCGCCTACTCCGCGCTCGGCGAGCTCCTCCAGAGCGCCCGCGCGGCGCTGCCCGAGGTGGAGATCGTCCTGCAGGAACTCGTCACCCGGGATCAGCTGGAGGCGCTGAGCGAGGGTTCGCTGGATCTCGGACTCATTCGCCCCTCGGCGGTCGGCGCCGATCTGATGGCGCGCACCGCGGTGCGCGAGGGGCTGGTGGCCGCCCTGCCGACCGGCCATCCGCTGGCGGCGGACACCGGCCCCATGGAGCTGCCGGACCTGGACGGCCAGGACTTCCTCATGTACTCCCCCGTCGAGGCCCGGTACTTCCACGAGTTGCTGCTGACCACCTTCCGCTCCGCCGACGTGCGGCCGGTGTTCACCCAGTACCTCAGCCAGGTGCACAGCATCCTCGCCCTGGTGAACACGGGTTGGGGGGTGGCGCTCGTCCCGGAGGCCGCCGCGAAGATGCAGCACTCCGGCGTCGTCTACCGCCCCCTGCACCTGCCCGGACAGTCGCGCCCTGTGGAGCTGGACTACGTGTGGCGGAAAACGAACGACAATCCGGCGCTGCTGGCTCTCCTGCACCACCTGTGAGCCACGACCACCCCTCCCTCCGACACGCGCACGGCATACGCACGACACGAGTTGGTCATACAGAAGCGGTATCGCACGCAACAAAATTCGACATGGACGTGTATCGAAAGGGTCTCTACGGTCAACTCAGCCACCACTTCTGTGGCTCGGACCACATACGGCAGTGCAGCCGTACCCTCTAGGTCTAGGAGACCGACCATGCCCGCTCTCGACCGGCAGGACATGCCGGCGACCGCCGTCCCCGTCGGCACCGCCAAAGCCGGCCGCATCAGGTATCTGATTCTGGCCATGCTCTTCATCGTCACGACGATCAACTACGCGGACCGCTCCACCCTGTCGATCGCCGGCGACTCCATGCAGAACGACCTGCACATCAGCTCGGGCGAGCTCGGCGTGCTCTTCTCGGCCTTCTCCTGGTCCTACCTCGTGGCCCAACTCCCCGGCGGCTGGCTGCTCGACCGCTTCGGCTCCAAGAAGGTCTACGGCATCGCGATCTTCCTGTGGTCCGTGTTCACGATGCTGCAGGGCGCCATCGGCTTCTTCGCCGGGGCCGCGGTCGTCCTGCTGTTCGTCCTCCGCTTCGCCGTCGGCTTCGCCGAAGCGCCCTCCTTCCCCGGCAACTCCCGCATCGTCGCCGCCTGGTTCCCGACGAAGGAACGCGGCTTCGCCTCGGCGCTGTTCAACTCCGCCCAGTACTTCGCCACGGTGGCCTTCGCCCCGCTGATGGGCTGGCTCGTCACCGCCATGGGCTGGGAGCACGTCTTCACGGTCATCGGCGGCGTCGGCGTCGTGCTCGCCCTCGTCTGGACCAAGGTCATCTACGCGCCCCGCAGCCACCCGCGCGTCAGCAAGGGTGAACTGGACTACATATCCGCCGGCGGCGCCCTGGTGGACATGGACGCTCCCACCGCCGAGCAGGACATGGCCACCAAGCAGGCCTCGTCCGGCAAGGAGAACCTGCGGCACATCGGCACGCTGCTGAAGAACCGCACCACCCTCGGCGTCTTCGTCGGTCAGTACTTCATCAACACCATCACCTGGTTCTTCCTGACCTGGTTTCCGGTCTACCTGGTCCAGGAACGCGACATGAGCATCCTCGAGGCCGGCTTCGTCGCGTCGCTTCCGGCGCTGTGCGGCTTCATCGGCGGCGTCTCAGGCGGCTGGATCTCCGACCGGATCGCCCAGCGCGGCACGAGCCTCACGGCCGCCCGCAAGATCCCCATCGTCACCGGGCTGCTGCTGTCCACGAGCATCATCATCTGCAACTACGTCAGCGCCTCGTGGCTCGTCGTCCTGATCATGTCCCTCGCCTTCTTCGGCAAGGGCATGGGCGCGCTCGGCTGGGCCGTCATGTCCGATGTCGCCCCGAAACAGATCGCCGGACTCGCGGGCGGCCTGTTCAACACCTTCGGCGCGGTCGCCGGCATCGTCACCCCCCTCGCCATCGGCTACATCCTCGACGCCACCGGCTCCTTCGACCTCGCCCTGGCCTTCGTCAGCGTCTGCGCCGCCTTGGCAGTGGCCAGCTACCTCTTCATCGTCCGAGAGATCAAGCGCGTCGAGCTTCCCGGCTACGAATCCGCCACGTCCGCCACCGTCTGAAACCTCCCTCCGCCACGCCCGGGGCCCCGCTGATTCCGACCCCTTGCAGTCGCACTGTCACGCGACTTCAACGAGACTGTGAGTGTCAGCTCCGCGGTCTGAGCCCAGGAACCGGGCGACGGTGACCGGAGCCCAGGAGGTCGGTGACGATGTCGGAATCAAGCGCCGGGCGACTACAGGGTTCGACGGGCGACCACAAGGACGCACCGGTGACCGGGGTGCCCATGTTCGCCGGGTTGGCGTTGGAACTGAGCGGCTCACTGAGCGTTCTCATGGGGATCGCCGGCATCGCCGGGGACAACCTCTTCCACGCGTCGCAGTACGCGTATCGATTCAACCTGACCACGTGGGGCTGGGCCCATCTGGTGATCGGCCTCGCCCTGATCGTCACGGGTCTGGCCGTGCTCCTGGGCAAGAGCTGGAGCCGAGGGGCCGGCCTGGTGCTCGGCGCCGTCAGCCTGATCACCCAGTTCCTCTTCGTTCCGTACTACCCCCTGTGGTCGATCAGCGTCATGGTGCTCGACCTGCTGGCGGTCTGGGCGCTCACCAGGTCCGGCACGTTCGCATCACGCTGAACAGCCTGGTGCAGCCGGCCCTCAGGTCCTCAGGCCCTCAGGACGTCAGGCGGCGTGCCAGGCGATCGGAGTCCGCCTCCGTCCAGTCCGGTGGTCCGGTGATCTCGGCCCATGCGCTGGTCGGCATGGCGCCGTACCGGTGTCCGTAGCCTTCGGGGACCTCAGCCGCACCGGCCAGGTCGCAGGCCACCTGCCAGAACGTGACCAGCGGATACCACCGCATGGCCGGGGAAACGTCCCTGGCCCGCGGCGTATGGAGCCAGTCCGGCTCGTGGAAGCCCAGACCGGGCGACCACCACACCACCGGATCCGAGCCATTCTGGAGATAGACCGCCCGCGGCCGCCCCCACCGGGTGTCCGGCACCGCGTAGTCCGCGGGGACCTGGGCGAACCGCACGCTCACCCCGTCGTCGAACACCGGCCGCCACTGCGGACTGCCGGGTTGGCGGTCGTCGGTCACCCGGTTCCACAAAGGGTTGCTGTAGGTGGGGCCGACGAAGAGCGCTCCGTCCACCTTCGACGTGAGGGCGGCCGGTGATCCGCCGAGCGCGTTCTCCATGGCGTACGAGCCCAGGCTCTCGCCGTAGACGAGGAGTTGAGGTCGGCTTTCCTCGGGCAGGGTGAGCCACTTGTCGTGCACCGCGTCGAACAGCGCGGCGCCGGCGTCCGCGGCCTCGTCCTCCGTGAGCGCCGACACCCAGCTGGGCAGGTACGAGTACTGCATGGCCACCAAGGCGCTGTCCCCGCCCCACATGTATTCGAGGGGCTTGCTGCCCTGCTCGTTGATCCAGCCGGTGCCGGTGGTGCCCATCACGGCCAGCACCTTGCGGGCGAACCCGCCGGTGCGTTCCAGTTCGCGCACCGCCAGGTCGGCCCGCTCCTGGAGCGTGTCGGCCGAGCGCAGACCCACGTAGACCCGTACCGGATCTTTGGCCGATCTCCCCGTGAACGCTTCGATGTCCGCGCGCCGGGCGGCCTCTCCGATGAAGTCCCGCCCCTTGGCGCCCAAGGTGTCCCACGCCGCCGCGGAGTGCGGGCTGCCGGACAGCGTGGACAGATCCGGCTGCACGATGCCTTCGGTGGTGCCCTGGTCCGTCAGGGAGGCGGCGCTCTCGACGATCCCCAGCACCCGGTTCAGCAGGAAGCCCTGGGCGAAACCGATGCCGACGAGGGCGACGAGCGTGATGCCGATGGCGTACGCGGCGGGCCGGGGCACATGGACTCCGGCGGCGTTCGCCACGACCCGGGTCGCCAGGCGCACCGTCCGGGCCGCTCCCAGCAGGAGCAACGCCAGCAGGGCGGCGACGAGCGGCACCAGGGCCCACTGCCACCACACCACCTCGGGCGTCATCGACACCGCGCGGCGCACGTCGCCCTGCCAGCGCACGCTCCACGCCGTCATCACCACGACGGCCCCGACGGCGAGCGCGGCCAGCACCCGCTGCGTCCATCGGCGGCGGCCCGAGGAGGGAAGCAGTCCCGCACGGCGCACCATGCCCTGCGTGGTCGCCTGCAGGATCGCGCCGACGGCATAGCCGAGCACCGCTGTGACACCCGCCGCGATCCCCTGCAGCCACCAGGCACGGGGCAGCAGGGACGGGGTCAGCGACAGGCAGTAGAAGGCCGCTGCCATCAGGCAGCCGCTCCAGCAGAGTCCTCTGAACACGACCCGTCCGGGCCCGGCGTGCCGACGGAACCAGGCCCGCGGCCTGCTGCGCACCTGATACGAGCTGTGCTCCACCACAGGCACCCCTCAGACCGCGCGTCACACCTTCACCGAGGTGTTCACGGCCACCCGCTCGGACGATTTGCCAGTAATGTCGCATTGTTCAACGCTTCGCACTACTGGAATACGCCTATCCGGTCCCCGGCCGACGAGGTGACCCACTCATGCAGGCCCCTTCCACCGGACGCCTCTCCCACGCCTCGGCCCTCGCGGGCGCGGTGGGCATCCTGGTGTTCGCCAACCTCGCCAACAACCTCTGGTTCCCGTCCTGGATCCTGGTCACCGCGCCGGTCTGCACCGGACTGCTGGTCCTGCTCCTGTTCCGGGCCGGCGGGGACCGGGCCGACCTCGGCCTGGCCCGGGGTTCCCTGGGTACCGGTGCGCGCTGGGCCCTCGCCCTGATCGGCATCGTCGCCGCCGGCTATCTGTGCGCCGCCGCCCTCCCTGCCACGCGCCACCTCTTCGAGGACACCCGCAACGAGGGCCTGACCGGCGCCGAGGTGCTCCTCAAGTCGTTCGTCATGGTGCCCGTCGGGACGGTGCTCCTGGAGGAGGTGGCGTTCCGCGGAGTCCTGTACGGGCTCATCCTGCGGATGCGCGGTCCGGTCCCGGCCATTGTGTGGTCGTCGCTGCTCTTCGGCCTGTGGCACATCCTGCCGTCGCTCGACCTCGCCAGCGACAAACCGGCGCTGAACTCCACGTTCGGCGGTTCCGTGATCGGGACCGTCCTGGTGGAACTCGGCACGGTCCTCTTCACCGCGGCAGCCGGATGCCTCTTCTGCCTCCTTCGCCGGCGCAGCAACAGTCTGCTGGCGCCCATGGGTCTCCACTGGGCGACCAACTCCTGGGGGTACGTGTTCGGGTACCTCATCGGCGCGCTCACCCACGGCTGACGTCCTCCGGGGGCGAGAACCGTCGCGCCGTGGGGACCAGGGCGGCCGCGGCCGGGGCCAGGAAGCACGTCAGCGCGCAGACCAGCAGGACAGGTCCGGCGCCGAACGCGTCGACGGCGGGGGCGATGAGGGCGAGGCCGAGCGGGGCCAGGCCGTAGGAGAGCAGGAAGTCGAGGGACGAGACCCGGGCCAGCTTCTCGGGGGCGACCTCGCGCTGCGTGGCCGTGAACCAGGGCACGTTGAACAGTTCGATGCCCATGCCGGCCACCGCGTAGGCGGCGACGACCACCGCGGGATGCACCGGCAGCATTAGGCTGAGCGGAGCGAGGCCGTAGACCGCCAGGCCCGCGAGGGCCGCCCAGCCCCGGGCGCGCGGCCGCCAGCGGGCGATGACCAGTGCGCCGCCCAGGGCGCCCACGGTGTACGCGGTGGTGGCGGCGGCGAGGACCACCTCGGTGCCGTAGCGGTCACGGCTGATCAGCGGCAGGGCCACGGCGGTGGCGGAGTAGCCCGTGGCGATCACCGCGGTGAGGGCGCCCAGTCCGGCGACGAACCACGGGTGGCGGCGGGCCTCGCGCACACCGTCCAGGAACTCCTGCCGGAACGAGGCCCGTGCGGGCGTCCGCGTGTCGGCGGTGGTCCCGGCGGAGGGCTTCCGGCCGCCGCGGCCCGGCACGAGTGCCGCGATCAGCCAGAGGGCTCCGATGCCCAGGAGCAGCGCCCGGACGTCGAGGACCGTGGCGAGCAGCGCGGCCAGCGACGGTCCCGTCAGGGTGCTCACGCGGACCGCCAACGTCGTTGCGGCGTTGGCCTGTTGGCGCTGCCCGGCTTCGACGATCTCCGCGGTGAGGGCCTGGAAAGCGGGTCGGCACGCGCCCTGTCCCGCGCCGGCGAGCAGGGCGGCACCGGACATCAGGAGCAGTGAGCGGCCCAGGCCGGCGGCCAGCAGTGGTGCGGCCACGGCCGCGGCCGTGGCGGACCACAGCACCACGGCTCGCCGCGAGTGACGGTCGGCCAGGACTCCCCCGACGGCGACCGCACCGAGGAAGCCGGCGGTCCGCGCCGCCAGGACGAGGCCCAGGCCGCCCGCGGTGAGGTCGCGCTCCAGTACGGCGAGCCCGAGGACGAACGGCAGGGCCCACGTGGCGAGGCCGGATGCCGTGGTCCCGGTCCACAGGCGCAGGAACGCGGAATCGAGCAGGACGGGGCGCGGGGGCGACGGGTCGGTGGTGGTGGGTGCCTGGGCCGGCGAGGTGGTCACGAGTGGGGCTCCTTCGGGGTCGGGGCGGCGGTCGGCGGGCGGCCCGTGATGTGTCGCGATCGGGAGTCGAGCAAGGCAGCGCCTCGCCAACGACACAAATTCACCTGCGCATTGGAGCGGGGACGAGAGCCAGGCCACAGATCGGATCTTGGGCACGGACTAGCTTACTGAAAACGATTGTCGTTACAGTACCTCTCGGATCCAGGCCTCCCGCATCGGGGGTGCCGGGGTTCCCCTGCTTCCCCCTGCCGTCATGCGCGCCACCGAAGCCGCGCCGATGTCGTTGACCCCTGTCGCCGCCAACACCCTTGAGGAGCAAGCCCCTTGGAACGCCGAACTTCCACCGGAGCCGCACTACCGAGTCAGCTGCCGCCGCCGCTGCCCCGACCCCGAAGGAGCCTCCGCATGAAGCACACCGACGACCTCTTCGCCGCCGCATTGGGCGGCGAACTCGGCCCCGATCCGGCGCAGTCGACGGCGACCAGCGTGTTCTGGATCCACCACGGCACCCGGCTCGCGGGCGGCGACGTGACGTATCTCAACCAGTACGTCCTCGTCCGGCTCGGCGGTTCCTTCGGCGGCTGCGCCTTCGAAGCGGGCGAGATCGGTCCCGAGGTGTGCCGTGCCGCCTCCGGCAGCCCTCTCGACGCACTGCTGCGGGACGGGCCCCGGCCGCTGCGGATCGCTGCTCTCGACGCCTACCTCGCCGAGCTGCGGCCGCACCGCGACGCCGCCGACGCCGAACCCGTGACGCTTCCCGCGGGCCCGCCCGAAGTACGTGCCGTCGCCCGGGACACCGCCATCGCCGGACTCCTCGACCTCCCGCCGGGCGCCCGGGTCGGTCTCATCGGCGTCGTCAACCCGCTGGTCGCGGCCATCCGGGAGCGCGGCGGGACACCGCTGCCCTGCGACTTCAACCTGCGCACCACGCAGTGGGGCGACGAGGTCACCGACGACATGCACCAGGTCCTCGACACGGCCGACGCGGTGGTCGCCACCGGCATGACCCTCGGCAACGGCAGCTTCGACACCATCCTGGAGCGCTGCCGCAGCCGCGCCGTCCCCCTCATCGTCTACGCCCAGTCCGGCAGCGCCGTCGCCCGCGCCTTCCTCGGCGCCGGAGTGACCGCACTGTCCGCGGAACCCTTCCCGTTCTCCCAGTTCAGCGCCGAGCCGAGCACCCTGTACCGCTACCGCGCCGCGAGCGGCTCGTGACGGCAGGAACCCGCCGCCCCGCCCGCGACGCCGTCCGGACCGGCACCGGGTACGCGCCCTGTCATCACGGCGAGATCCTGCAAGGCGTCTTCCGCGACGACCAGGGAGGTCACTGCCCGGGACTGGTCACGCTTCCCATGAACGAGCCGGGCACCCACGCCCGGTTCGTGCCGCGCCCCGGCACGCTCACCGTCACCCCGGCCGACCGCACGAAGGCGCTGCGCGCGGCCGCCCTCACCCTCGAGGAGTGCGCGGCCCTGCGCCAGCAGGACGCGTGCGGAGGTGAGTTGCGGCTCACCGGGAGCATTCCCGTCGGCCTGGGCATGGGCAGCTCCACCAGCGACGTGCTCGCCGCCGTGCGGGCCGTGGCCGACGCATTCGCGCTGCGCCTCGCACCCGGCACGGTCACCCGGATCGCCCTGCGTGCCGAGCTCGCCTGCGACCCACTGATGCTGGACGACCGCCCACGCCTCTTCGCCCAGCGCCACGGCCGGGTCCTCGAAGTCCTCGGCGAGGCGCTGCCTCCGGTCGTCGTCGTGGGCTGCGCCCTGGCCGGCGGCACCCCGGTGGACACCCTCGCCCTGCCCGCCCCCTCCTGCACCGACGACGACGTCGACACCTACGAAGCGCTGCGCACCCACATGCGCCGTGCGGTCCGCGACCGCGATCCCCGCCTGCTCGGGCACGTCGCCACGGCCAGCGCCCGGCTCGGCCAACTGCGCCTGCGGCAGGCCGGGTTCGACACGCTCACCGCCCTCGCCGACCGCGCGGGCGCCGTCGGCGTACAGATCGCGCACAGCGGCTCCGTCGCCGGAGTCCTCTTCGACCCCACCACCCCCGGCGCCCGCCGCCGCGTCCGCCGCTGCGCACAGGACCTGGAACGCGAGGGCCTGCCCGTCACCCGCACGTTCACGACCTTCCCCACCCCCGAGGAGTCCCCCCATGGACCAGCACATCGCCGAGGCGATCGGCCGCCCCGACCTGATACGTCTCGACGACCGGCTCGTCTGCCTGCGCTTTGAGACCATGAAGGTGGTCTCCGCCCTCGCGGCCGTGGAGCATCTGCTGGCCACCGGCACGGTGCGCCGCGGCGACACCCTCCTCGACAGCTCCAGCGGCATCTACGCCTACGCCCTGGCACTGGCCTGCCATCGCCACGGCATGCGCTGCCACATCGTCGGATCCACCACCGTCGACCACACCTTGCGCATCCAACTCGCCCTGCTCGGAGCGACGTTGGAACAGATGGAACCGTGCGCCGACCTCAAGCTCGACCAGAAGCGGCGCGTCGCCCGCATCCAGGAGATCCTCGCCGAGCACCCCGACTACCACTGGATGCGCCAGTACCACGACGACATCCACTACCTCGGCTACCGGGCGGTCGCCGACCGGCTGCGGGAGGAACTCGGCACGAGTGAGCCGCTCACGGTCGTCGGCGGCGTCGGATCCGGTGTCTCGACCGGGGCGCTCGCCCGCCATCTGCGCGAGTCGGGCGGCGACGTCCGCCTCGTCGGCGTGCAGCCCTTCGGGAGCATCACCTTCGGCAGCGAGCACGTCGCCGACCCGGAGATCATCATCGCCGGGATCGGCAGCTCCATCCCGTTCGGCAACGTCCGCCACACGCAGTACGACGTCGTCCACTGGGTCTCGTTCGACGCCGCGCTCAGCGGCAGCGTCGACCTGCTGCGCCGCCACGCCGTCTTCGCGGGCCTGTCCACGGGAGCCGGACACCTCGCGGCCCGCTGGGAACACGCCCAGGACCCGCGGCGCACCGTGGTGTTCATCGCCGCCGACACCGGCCACCGCTACGTGGACAGCGTCTTCGCCCGGCACCACGGTGCGGCCCCGATCGAGGACCTCGCTCCGCGCGCGATCACTTCCCGGGACGAACTCGGCCTGCCCTGGTGCCGGATGAGCTGGGACGGGGCGGACGCCCCCACCGCCGCAAGGGCGTAGCCGCGTCCGCTCGCCCCGTGTCACGACCCGCTCACCTCCATGGAAAGGGTGGCCGCATGCCCCCGCCCGTCACCTCCGAGCCGACCGCACCGACCGCACGCGCCGGTGACACCCCTCCGACACCGGCGCCGGTTGACCTCCCGACGGCAACACCGGGCAGGAAGCGGCTCCTTGCCACCGGCCCGGGGTTGCTCCTGACCTGCACGGTTCTCGGTGCGCTGCTCGTCGTCTCGGTCGTGGTCGCCATCGGCACCGGCGCGGCCGTGATCCCCCCGGGAGAGACCGCCCGCTACTTGTGGGCCGCCCTCACCGGCGGGACGATCCGGGCCGACGAGGCCACGACGTACCAGATCGTCTGGCAGATCCGCACCCCACGGGTCCTGCTGGCCGCGCTCGTCGGCGCCGGACTGAGCGCCGTCGGCGTCGCCGTCCAGGCCATGGTGCGCAACGCGCTCGCCGACCCGTTCGTCCTGGGCGTCTCGTCCGGGGCGTCGGTCGGAGCCGTCACCGTCACGGTCACCGGAGGACTGGCGGCGCTGGGCCTGTACGCCGTGTCGGCCGGGGCGTTCCTCGGCGCGCTGGCCGCGTCGGTCCTGGTGTACGCCGCCTCGACGCGCCGCGGCGCGCTCTCCCCGCTGCGTCTCGTACTGACCGGCGTGGCCCTGTCGTTCGGGTTCCAGGCCCTCATGAGCGTCATCGTCTACCTCGCCCCCGACAGCGAGGCCACCAGCACCGTCCTGCACTGGACGCTCGGCGGCTTCGGCGCCGCCACCTGGGGCGCGCTGCCGCTCGTGACGGCAGTGGTGGCGGCCGGTCTGTTCGTCCTGCAGCGGCACGCGCGCGCCCTCGACCTCCTCGCGCTCGGCGACGAGACCGCCACCAGCCTGGGCATCGATCCCGACCGGCACCGCAAGGCGCTGCTCGTCCTGGTCTCCCTCGTCACCGGCGTGCTGGTGTCGGTCAGTGGCGCCATCGCCTTCGTCGGCCTGGTCCTGCCCCATGTGGTCCGCATGGTCGTCGGCGCCACCCACGCGCGCGTCCTGGCCGTCGCGCCCCTGGCCGGCGCCGTGTTCATGGTCTGGGTCGACCTCGTCTCCCGCACCCTGGCCGCGCCGCGCGAACTGCCCCTCGGCGTCGTCACGGCCCTCGTCGGCGTGCCGGTCTTCATCACCTTGATGCGCCGCAACGGCTATGCGTTCGGGGGCCGTTGAGATGGAACTGCGACTGGACGGCCTCTCGGTCGTCACGGACGGCAAGAGCCTGGTGCGCGACTTGTCCCTCGACGTGCCCGACGGCACCGTCGTGGGCCTCGTCGGCCCGAACGGCAGCGGAAAGTCCACCGCTCTGCGCTGCGTGTACCGGGCCCTGCGCCCCACTTCCGGTGCCGTCCGGGTGAACGGCGACGACCTCGCACGCCTGACCCTGCGGCGCAGCGCGCAGCTGATCGCCGCCATGACCCAGGACGGCGCCGTCGACCTCGACTTCACCGTGGAGGAGGTCGTGGCCCTGGGCCGGGCGCCCCATCTCCGGGGTGCTCAGCGCCTCGGCCGGGACGAGCGCGACGCGTGCGCCGCGGCCATGGACCGGCTGGGCATCCGTCACCTCGCCGACCGCGGCATCCTGACGCTGTCCGGTGGGGAACGCCAGCGCGTCCTGCTCGCCCGGGCGCTCGTCCAGGACCCCGAGATCCTGGTCCTGGACGAGCCGACCAACCACCTCGACGTACGCCACCAGGTCCAACTCCTGTCGCTCCTGCGGCAGTCGGGACTCACCGTCCTGGTCGTGCTGCACGACCTCAACCTCGCCGCGGCCGCCTGCGACCGGATCGGCGTGCTGTCGCAAGGGCGCCTGGTGGCGGCCGGCACCCCCGAGGACGTCCTCACTCCCGAGCTCGTCCTGGACGTGTTCGGCGTCGGGGCCAGCGTCGTCCCCCACCCCCTGACCGGAGATCCGCAGCTCCTCTACTCGCTCGATCCCGCCCACTGATCCGCCCCGCCGTCCCTGCCATCCCCGGCCGTCGGCCTCCGTCATCCGCCGAAAGGTGCACCACCCATGTCCCGATTCCTCACCTCCCCCGCCTTCCGCCGGCGCACCGCGCTCGGCTCGGCCGTCGCCACCGCACTCCTGGTCAGCGGCTGCGGCGCCGCCGTGGATCCCGATCCCAAGGCGGGCGCCGCCAAGAAGGCCACCGTCGAACGCTGCGGCGAGCGCGTCACGTACACCGAACCGAAGCGTGCCGTCGCCTACGAGGGCGGCAGTGCCGACAAGCTGTTCAGCCTGGGCCTCACCGACCGGGTGCTCGGCTATGTGATGCCGCCCGCGAACCCGCCGGTGGAACAGTCGCCCTGGGCAGCGGAGTACGCCAAGGTCAAGAAGCTCAGCGACGACCTCCTCAACAAGGAGGTCGTGGTCGACGCCAAGGCGGACCTCGTGGTCGCCGGCTGGAACTCCGGCTTCAGCGACCAGCGGGGCATCACGCCCGAGATCCTCGACAAGCTGGGCGTGCAGAGCTTCATGCACACCGAGAGCTGCTTCAACTACCCGAAGTACCCGCAGAGACTGACGCCGTTCGACGCCCTCTACTCCGACCTCGACCGGCTCGGCAGGATCTTCGGCGTGCAAGGGCGGGCCGAGAAGGTCGTCGGCGAGCTGAAGCAGCGCGTGCGGGCCGTCGAAGCCAAGGCCCCCAAGGGCGAGCGCGTACCGGTCTTCCTGTACGACTCGGGCACCGACCAGCCGTTCACCGCGGGCGGTCAGGTGCCGCCCACCGACATCATCAGGAGCGCGGGCGGCCGGAACGTCTTCGAAGACCTCGACCAGCGCTGGACGCAGGTCAGCTGGGAGGCCGTCGCCACCAGCGCGCCCGAGGTCGTCGTGATCCTGGACTACGGCGACCGGCCCGCCGAGAAGAAGATCGAGTTCCTCAGGACCTCGCCCCACACGAAGAACCTGCCCGCGGTCAAGAAGAACCACTTCTTCGTCCTCGACTACAACGAGGGCATCAGCGGTCCCCGGAACATCGACGGCCTGGAGAAGTTCGGCACATACCTGCGCTCCCTGAAGGGCTGACGGGGGACGCCGCCGGCCCACCGGGCACCGGCCTGCTCCGCTCCTGGCGCATCTGACCGCCCCGCCGGCACAACCGCAGGTCACCGCCCCGGCGGCCCACCCCTTTGGTGGCGCAACACAACAGCAACACCACTGCCGTCCACCCACGGATATCGTCCGTCGCATGCCCGCCGCAGACCGCGTACGAGAAACCACCGGAGCCGGGGCGACCACCGTCGCCGCCCGGCGCCGGCGGCTGCGCGCCGACCAGGCCCGGCAACTGGCCGACCTGCTGCGGCACCAGATCCTCACGGGCCGCTTCCCCGACGGCGTACTGCCGCACGAGGAGTCCATCGGCGCGGACTTCCGCGCCTCGCGCAACACCGTCCGCCAGGCGCTGGACCTGCTCCGCGCCGAAGGACTCGTGCAGCGCAAGGCGGGCGTCGGCACCACCGTGTGCGCCCGCAAGTACCCGCACGCCCTCGACCGTCTGATGGGGCTCGCGGAGACCCTGCACGAACACGGGCAGGTCAGCAACGAGGTCCGCACCATGGGCCCCGTCACCGCACCCGCCCCGGTCGCCGAACGCCTCGGGCTGCCGCCGGACACCGACGTCCTCTACATCGAGCGGCTGCGCCGGCTCGGCGGCCTGCCGCTCAGCCTCGACCTCACCTACGTCCCGCTCGACATCGGCGAGCGGCTGCTGGGCTCGGACCTGGAGCACACCGACGTGTTCCGGCTCCTGGAGCTCCACACCGGACAACGGCTCGGTCACGCCGAGATCACCCTGGAGGCCGTCACCGCCGACGCGCACTCGGCCGCCGTCCTCCAGGCCCCGCGCGGCTCGGCCGTCCTGATGCTGGAGCGGCTCACGCATCTGGCCGACGGGCGCCCGGTCGACCTGGAGTTCATCCGCTTCCGCGGCGACCGCATCACCATGAGCGGCCAGCTGCGCCGCACGCACTGATCCACCGCGCCTTCCTTCGTTCCGCTCCCCTGCCTCGAATCCGCACTCCTCTGGAGACAGCCATGCCTCTGGCGCCCCAGCGGGCCGACGTGCCCGTGACCATCGACGAGTCGAAGTGCATCGACGGCTGCACCCTCTGTGTCGACATGTGTCCTCTGGACTCCCTCGCCATCCACCACGACAGCGGCAAGGCGTACATGCACGTCGACGAGTGCTGGTACTGCGGCCCGTGCGCGGCGCGCTGTCCCACCGGAGCCGTCACGGTCAACATGCCCTACCTGCTCCGCTGAGAGGCCCCGACTCCCATGAAACGTACGGCAATCACCGCTGTCACCCTCGCCGTGCTCGCCCCGTTGGCCGGGTGCGGCGGCGCGGCGTCGGCGGGCGACGGCTCGACGGTCACCGTGACCGTCGGCTACCAGTCCAAGACCATCAACACCGTCACCGCGGGCACGCTGCTGCGCTCCCTCGGCGCGTTCGAGCGGGAGCTGCACACGCTCGGCGCCGAGGACGGAAAGACGTACAAGGTGAAGTGGGAGGACTACGCGACCGGCGCCCCGATCACCGCACAGATGACCGCCGGGAAGATCGACATCGGGTCGATGGGCGACTTCCCGCTGCTGCTGAACGCCGCGCGCGGCAAGCAGCTCGGCCGGCCCACCAAGCTCGTGTCGGTCACCGGGTACAACCTGCGCGGTGGTCTCAACACCGTGGTGACCAGCCCGGACTCGACGATCGACGACCTCCGTGACCTGCGCGGAAAGAAAGTGTCCACCAGCGTCGGTTCCGCCGCCGACGGCACGCTCGTCCGGGCCCTGCAACGCGCCGGGATCCATCCCGCCCATGGCATCCGCAAGCTCAACCAGCAGCCCGCGGTGGGCGCTTCGGCGCTGGCGGCGGGCAGTGTCGACGCCCTGTCGCAGTTCGTCGCCTGGCCGGGACTGCTCGCCCACCAAGGGAAGGCGAAGGCGCTCTACGACGGTGCCGAACTGAACCTGCCGACCTTCCACGGGGTGACCGCACGCGAGGACTTCGCCAAGGAACGACCGACCGTCCTCGAAGCCTTCCTGAAGGCGCAGGCCACCGCGACGCGGTATCTGAACGAGCATCCGGCGACCGCGGCCGAGAAGGTCGCACGGGCCACCGGGCTCCCGGCCGAGGCCGTCTACCTCTACAACGGCGCCCACGGCATCGCCACCTTCGATCCGTCCCTCAAGCCGCGGCTCGTCGCCGCGCTGAAGAAGGACGTGCCGATCCTGAAGTCGGCGAAGCTGGTGGACGGCGTCGACGTGGACGCGTTCGTGGACGACCGCTACGTCCGCCGGGCACTCGGCTCGGCCGCGTACGCCGAGCAGGTCGCCGCCGAGCCGCCCGAAGGCCGTTCGGAGGTGTGGGCGAAGGGCTCCTCCCGCACCCGCTCCTTCACCTCCCCCAAGGACCTGCTGCGTCACGTCGCCGCGCACCGCTCCGCCGTCCGGGCCGCCTACGTTCCCGACGCCCGCACGGGCACCCTCTGGTTCGCGGACCGGGCCGTGTGGGTCGCGGACGGACCGGACCTCGTGCCCTTCGTCACGGCGGCCTCCGCCCGTGCCTACCTGGACGGACACGCCGACGCCACGCTGCTCGACTCGTACGCCGACGCCCTGCGGCGGGCCGCCTCATGAGCCGGTACCTGCTGCGCGTCGTCTCCCTCGTCGCCGCCCTCGCCGTCTGGCAGGTGCTGACCTCCCGGGACGTCGAACTGTGGCTGCGCTTCTCCCAGTTCCCCACGGTCACCGATGTGGCGCACTCCTTCGCCGACCGGATCGGCACCGGCACCTACTGGCAGGACGTGGCCGACAGCCTGCGCCGCATCGTGACCGGGTTCGTGGTCGCCGCGCTCGCGGGCGTCGTCGCCGGCACGGCCGTGGCCCGCTCGCGGCTCGCCGAGGACGTGCTCGGGACCCTGCTCGAAGTGGTCCGCCCGATCCCGGCGATCGCCCTCGTGCCGGTCGCGATCCTGCTGTTCCCCAGCAACGAGCAGGGCATCGTCTTCATCACCTGCGTCGCCGCGTTCTTCCCCGTGCTGGTCGCCACCCGGCACGCCGTGCGCGCCCTGACCCCCGTGTGGGAGGAGGCCGTGCGCACCATGGGCGGCGGGCGGTGGCGCGTGCTGCGCTCGGTCGTGCTGCCGGGCGCGCTGCCCGGCATCCTGGGCGGCCTGTCCGTCGGGATCGGCGTCTCCTGGATCTGTGTCATCTCCGCCGAGATGATCTCCGGCGAGTACGGCGTCGGCTACCGCACCTGGCAGGACTACACCGTCGTCGACTATCCCGGGGTGTTCGTCGGCATGGTGACGATCGGGGTGCTCGGCTGGGCGACGTCGACCGCCGTGGAACTGGCCGGACGGCGGGTCACCCGCTGGCTGCCGCGCCGTGCCGCAGGCACCGGCGGCGGACGCGGGAAGGGGGCGACCGTCCGTGCGACCGACCTCGTCTGACCGGCCGGGAGCCCGCATCGCGCTGCGCGACGTCTCGCTCGGCCACCCCGGGACGCCGGTCCTCTCGGGGGTACGGGTGGACGTCCCGGCGGGGCAGGTGCTGACCGTCGTCGGCCGCTCGGGCTGCGGCAAGTCGACGTTGCTGCGCACCCTCGCGGGCCTCCTCGCACCGCTGGCCGGGGACGTCGCGGTGGATCGCGCCGCGGTGCGCGGGCCCGGCGCCGATCGTGCCCTGGTCTTCCAGGAGGACGCGCTGCTGCCCTGGCGTTCGCTGCGCGCCAACGTCGAGCTCCCCCTGGCCATCGCCGGGGTGCCCCGCCCCGACCGGCGGGCGCGGGCCGCCCACTGGCTGAGCCGCGTCGGCCTCGACGGCCTGGAGCGACGGCTGCCGCACCACGTGTCCGGCGGTCAGCGCCAGCGGGTCCAGCTGGCCCGCGCGCTGGCAGGTGCGCCCCGTGCCGTCCTGATGGACGAACCGTTCGGCGCGCTCGACGCACGGACCCGGGCCGGGATGCAGGACCTCCTCGTCGACGTGTGGCGGGACACCGGCGTCACCGTCGTCTTCGTCACCCACGACGTCGACGAGGCCCTCTTCCTCGGCGACCGGGTCGCCGTCCTCGCCGACGGCCGGCTCACGGCGGTCCACGACGTCCCGCACCCGCGCGACCGCGCCGCCCGCGAGACCCCCGCCACGGCCGAGCTGCGCCGCACGGTCCTCGCCGCGCTCGGCGCGCACACCCCCGAAGAAGCCCCGCTCCGACCGTTCTCGTGAAAGGCCTGCCATGGACATTCCCGCACTCGCCGATGCCGAGGAACTGACCTGCGACGTCCTCGTGATCGGCGGCGGCACCGCCGGAACCATGGCCGCGCTGACCGCCGCCGAGCACGGCGCCGACGTGCTGCTACTGGAGAAGGCGCACGTCCGCCACTCCGGCGCCCTCGCCATGGGCATGGACGGCGTGAACAACGCCGTCATCCCCGGCCGCGCCGAACCCGACGACTACGTCGCGGAGATCACCCGCGCCAACGACGGCATCGTCGACCAGAGCACGGTCCGCCAGACCGCCACCCGCGGCTACGCCATGGTCCGCCGCCTGGAGTCGTACGGCGTGAAGTTCGAGAAGGACGAGCACGGCGAGTACGCGGTCCGCCAGGTGCACCGGTCCGGTTCCTACGTGCTGCCGATGCCCGAGGGCAAGGACGTCAAGAAGGTCCTCTACCGCCGGCTGCGGCGGCGCGAGATGCGGGAGCGGATCCGGATCGAGAACCGGGTGATGCCGGTGCGGGTCCTCACGGCCGGGGGGCGTGCGGTGGGAGCGGCGGGCTTCAACACCCGTACGGGACGGTTCGTATCGGTGCGGGCGGGCGCCGTGATCCTCGCGACGGGCGCCTGCGGCCGACTCGGCCTGCCCGCCTCCGGCTACCTGTACGGCACGTACGAGAACCCCACCAACGCGGGTGACGGCTACGCCATGGCCTACCACGCGGGCGCCGACCTCACCGGCATCGAGTGTTTCCAGATCAACCCGCTGATCAAGGACTACAACGGACCGGCCTGCGCCTACGTCGCCAACCCCTTCGGCGGCTATCAGGTCAACCGGCACGGCGAACGCTTCGTCGACTCCGACTACTGGTCGGGACAGATGATGGCCGAGTTCGCGGCGGAGGTGGCGAGCGACCGCGGGCCGGTCTACCTCAAGCTGAGCCATCTGCCCGAGGAGTCCGTCGCCGCCCTCGAAGGGATCCTCCACACCACCGAACGCCCCACCCGTGGCACCTTCCACGCGGGCCGCGGCCACGACTACCGCACGCACGACGTGGAGATGCACATCTCGGAGATCGGCCTGTGCGGCGGCCACTCGGCCTCCGGGGTGCGCGTCGACGACCACGCCCGCACCACCGTGCCCCGCCTCTACGCCGCCGGCGACCTGGCCTGCGTCCCCCACAACTACATGATCGGCGCGTTCGTCTTCGGCGACCTCGCAGGCGCGGATGCCTCCCAATTCACCTACTACGAGGGCGAGTTGCCGCTGGACCAGCTGCGCGAGGCGCACGAACTGATCTACCGTCCGCTGCGCCACCCCGACGGGCCTCCGCAGCCCCAGGTCGAGTACAAGCTGCGGCGCTTCGTGAACGACTACGTGGCGCCGCCCAAGTCCGGTGCGCGGCTCTCCCTCGCCGTGGAGCACTTCGAGCGGATGCGCGCCGACATCGCCGCGATGGGCGCCCGCACCCCCCACGAGTTGATGCGCTGCGCCGAGGTCTCCTTCATCCGCGACTGCGCGGAGCTGGCCGCGCGCTCCTCCCTGACGCGCACCGAGTCCCGCTGGGGCCTCTACCACGAACGCACCGATCATCCGCAGCGCGACGACACCGACTGGTTCCACCACCTGGATGTGCGCAAGTCCCCTTCTGGCGCCATGGAGTTCACGGCTCGCCCGGTCGCCCCGTACGTCGTCCCCGTGGACGGCTTCGCCCCGGTGGGCGGCCCGCCGCGACCGCTCGGCGAGGTCGACCTGGTGCAGGTCGCCACGGCGGGCGCACGCGAGACGGCGCCGGTCGGCTCGTCCACCGTCCGCACCGCCGACGGTCCGGGCGAGCGGACCGTGCCCGTCTCCCCGTCGCCCCGCATCCTCGAACTCAACGCCCTCGCCGAGCACGACCCCGAACTGACCACCCTCGTCCCGTACTTGAACGATCCCGACGCCACCGTGCGCCGGGCGGCCGTCGCGACCCTCACCGAGACCGCACCGCCCGGCACGGGCCCCGCCCTCGCCGCGGCCCTCGCCGACGACTCCCCCCAGGTACGTGCCGCCGCCTGTACGTCCCTGCGGGAACTGGTCGAAGTCCTGCCCCCGGAGGGCGCGTTGGGCTCGGCCCTCCGCGGCGCGCTCGACCACGGCGACCCCCTGGTGCGGGCCACCGCACTGGACGTCCTGCGGGCCCTGCGCCTGGGCGACACCGCCGCCTACACGCACGTCCTGACCGACCCGGACATCGAGGTCCGCATCGCCGCCGTCCGCGCGCTGGTCTCGGTCGACGCCCAGGACGCCCTCGCGTCGGCCGCCGCCGACCCGGCCCGCGAGGTGCGCGTCACCGTCGCCCGCGGGCTCGGCTCCCCGGCCGCGCTGAGGCCGCTGCTCGACGACGCGGACGCCCTGGTCCGCGCGGCCGCCTACACCACGCTGGGCACCACGAACTGCCCCGCACGCCTTGCGGAACTGGCCGTCGACGCCCTCACGGACCCGGCCTGGCAGGTCCGCGCGGGCGCGGCCACGGCGCTGGGCGGCGCGGCCCCCGACGACGGCGTCGACGCCCTCGCCAAGGCGCTCGCGGACGACAACGCGGACGTCCGCAAAGCCTCAGTACTGGCACTGCGCCGCCACGCCCCCGCCTCGGCCGAAGCCCGCGCGGCGCTGGCCACGGCGAGGACGGACACGGACGCGGACGTCAGGGCCTACGCGTCGCGGGCCTACGGCGCATGAAGCTCCGCATGCGCATGAAGCACCGCGTCCGCATGGAGCGCCCGTCTGAAACACCTGTCTGAAACACCCGTCTCGCCACGGCGACTGACAGCAATGAGCCGGCACGCACGCCAACGCCGTATCCAGGGCCCAACGTGTCGGCCATGGGTGGCCATCACACTGCACCTCCGCCACACCTGGCTCGCCCACACATGTCGCAGCCACCCCGACCGCCCAGATGATGCACGGCACACCGACGTTCCGGCCCGCCCTTCCCCACTCTCGGGCGTGTCCGTCTCATCTGGAGTCAGTCGTCATGACAGAGCCGCACTCCCCGTTCCGCCCCACCGGAAGCCGCAACCCCACCACAGGCCGCCGCATCACCGGAGGCCTGCGCCGCTGGGCCACTGCCGCCGTGGGAACCCTCGCGCTCACCGCGGGCCTGCTGGCCGCCGCACCCCAGGCGTCGGCCGCGGGCCTGACCCAGGTGACCGGGTTCGGATCCAACCCCGGGAACCTGTCCATGTACACGTACGCGCCCGACACCCTGCCGTCGGACGCTCCGCTCGTGATCGCCCTGCACGGCTGCACGCAGAGCGCGACCGACTACTACAGCAACTCGGGCTGGCCGAAGTTCGCCGACAGCTACGGCTTCGCGCTGGTCTTCCCCCAGACCAGCAGCGCGAACAACGCCAACTCCTGCTTCAACTGGTTCCAGACGGGCGACAGTGCGCGCGGTCAGGGCGAGGCGCTGTCCATCAAGCAGATGGTCGACAAGGCCGTCGCGCAGTACGGCAGCGACACCCGGCGGGTCTACATCACCGGGCTGTCCGCCGGTGCCGGCATGACCGCGAACATGCTCGCCGCCTACCCCGACGTGTTCGCGGGCGGCTCCATCGACTCGGGCCTGCCCGCGGGGTGCGCGACGAGCGTGTCCGCCGCGTACACCTGCATGTACAGCCCGGCGGACAAGACGCCCGCCCAGTGGGGTGACCTCGTGCGCTCTGCCGCGCCCGCCGGTACCACCTCCTGGCCGCGGGTGGCGATCTGGCAGGGCACCGCGGACACCACCGTCGCCCCCGCCAACGCCACCGAACTGCGCGACCAGTGGACGAACGCCTGGGGCATAGGCCAGACCCCGTCGCGCACCGAGAGCCTCGGCGCGGGCACCACGCTGAGCGTCTACGACGACACCGCCGGCAAGCCCGCCGTCGAGGTCTACTCCATCGCCGGCATGCAGCACGGGCTGGCCGTCGACCCGGGCAGCGGCGCCGAGCAGTGCGGCACCGCGGGCACCTACTACCTGGACACCATCTGCTCCAGCTACCACACCGCCCGCTTCTGGGGCCTCGACGGGGGCGGCGGGGAGACTCCCGGCACACTGCCCGCGCCCACGGGGCTGACGGTCTCCGGCACCACCGACACGACCGCCTCCCTGAAGTGGAACGCGGTGGACGGCGCTGCCTCCTACACCGTCTACCGGGGCGGATCGAAGGTGGGCACAGCGGCCTCCGGCTCCTACACCGACACGGGCCTGAACACCGGCACGGCCTACACCTACACGGTGGCCGCTGTGGACACCGCGGGAGCCACCGGCACGGTGTCCGCGTCGGTGACCGCCACCACCACCGGATTCACGCCCACGTGCTACACGGCGAGCAACTACCAGCACACCGTGGCCGGACGCGCCCACCAGAGCGGCGGCAACACCTACGCCAACGGTTCCGACGAGGCCATGGGCCTGTGGAACACCTTCACCACGCACACCCTCAAGCAGACGGCCCCCGACTACTACGTCCTCGCGGACTCCGGCTGCACGGCCTGACCTTCCGTGCGCGGCCCCGGAGGACGCTTCCTCCGGGGCCGCACTGCGTCGTGGCGCCATCGGCCACGGCCAGAGCCGTCCGTCCCTTCGCGATCCCTCGTTGCAATCCCTCGTCGCGACCCCGTCTCGCGATCGGGTCCTAGCGATCCCGTTTCGCGATTCGAGCATGGAGACTCTTGATTCGAGCGTCCGAAGCAGGCATCGTGCTCGCAACAGCATTCAGGGGCACTGTTCGGGCGGCGAGAGGCACCTCATGGACGAGATCGACCGGGCCATCCTGCGGGAGTTGCAGGTGGACGGCCGGATCCCGTACGCCGATCTGGGTCCGAAGGTGGGCCTGTCGCCGTCGGCCGCGCGGCTCCGGCTCCAGCGCCTGATCGACGCCAAGGCGGTTCAGGTCGTGGGCGTCACCGACCCGATGACCATGGGCCGTCAGACGATGGCCCTGCTCGGGCTGCACATCGACGGCGACCCCCGGGCGGTGGCCGACGAGCTCTCCCGGCACGACGAAGTCGTGTACGCGGTGCTGACCGCCGGCACGTTCGATCTGTTCGTCGAGGTCGTCTGTGCGCGGCCCCACGACCTGCTGGACTTCGTCAACGACGTCGTACGCACGGTCGAGGGCGTCACGGGCGTGGAGAACTTCCCCTACTTCGGGATCCACACCCACCGCTTCCTGTGGCACGTCGACTGAGGCGACCGCCCGCCCCGATCCACCACCGCCACCGCCACGCACCGCGCACCCCGTCGAGGACCTCGCCATGCCGCACCCGGAGCCCCGCACGATCGACTTCTTCGCCGAGGACGCGCTTCCCGCGCCGCGGACCAGCGCCGCCGAGGCCGAAGTCATAGCCGCTCAGCACCTCGGCATGAACGCCCGGGCGGAACCGCTGGGGAGCCAGCAGGACGCCAACTTCCGCTTGCAGAACGAGGACGGGGCGGTCCTGGCCGTCCTGAAGATCGCCAACCCGGCCTTCGGTCCCGTGGAGATCGAGGCGCAGGACACCGCCGCCGACCTGATCGCCGCCGCCCACCCCGACCTGCGCGTCGCCACGGTGCTGCGCCACCCGGACGGCAGTCCTCGTCGCACGGTGGTGGACACCGACGGCGGACCGGCCGTCGCCCGGCTCCTGCGGTACCTCCCTGGTGGCGCGCTGTCCGGGCCGCGGCACCTGTCCCCGGGCACGGTCGCGGCGATGGGCACGGTCACCGCGAAGGTGAGCACCGCCCTGCGGGAGTTCCGTCACCCGGGCCTCGATCGCGTCCTGCAGTGGGACCTGCGGCACACCGACCGCGTCGTCGCCGCACTCGCCGGACACGTCACCGAGACCGAGCGACGGGCCGCCGTCCAGGACGCCACCGCCGAAGCGTGGAAGCTCGTCCAGGGGATCGCCGACGTGCTGCCTCAGCAGGCCGTGCACCTGGACCTCACGGACGACAACCTGATCCGCCGGACCGGCAGCCGTGTGCCGATGCCCGACGGCGTCATCGACTTCGGTGATCTGACGACGAGTTGGGCGGTGAGCGAGCTCGCCGTGTCGCTCTCCTCGCTGCTCCACCACGACGGCATCGAACCGCACCACGTGCTGCCGGCCGTCCGCGCCTTCCACGCCCTGCGCCCGCTGTCCGCCGCAGAGGCCGAGGCGCTGTGGCCGCTCGTGGTGCTGCGCGCCGCCGGCCTCGTCGTGAGCGGCCGCCAGCAGGCCGCCGTCGACGCGGACAACGCCTACGCCACCGGCGCACTCGACCGCGAGTGGCGCATCTTCGAGCAGGCCGTCCGCCTGCCGATCCCCGTGATGACCCACCTCGTCCGGCACGCGATCGGTGTCACGGACACCCCGGCCGCACCCGGTGGTCCCGAACTCCCTCTGCTGCGCGGCATCTCCGCGGACCGCATCGCCGTCCTCGACCTGTCCGTCGACTCCGACGCCATGGACGCGGGCGCCTGGCTCGACGGCGATGCCGAGGAGGCGTGCTCGGCCGCCGCGCTCGCGAACGGCGCAGCCGTGACGGCCACCCGGTACGCACAGGCCCGGCCGAGCCAGGGCGCCGCGCTGTCGACGCGTTCCGGCGCGACGGTTCCCACCGGGATCGACCTGCGGCTCGGCAGGGCGGCGGTAGTCCAGGCCCCTGGTGCGGGGCGGGTCCGCACCGCACGGGCGGGAACCGTGGAGATCACCCACGGCTCGCTCGTGCTGACGGCGTCCTTCCCCACCACCGTGGCACCCGTCGTCGCCGACGGCGGGACGGTCCGGCCGGGCGACGACCTCGTCCACCTCCCCGCCGGCACCCGTGCCCACCTCTCCCTGCGCACACCCGACGGCCCCGCCGTCCCACCCCTCGTACGTCCCGAACACGCCGCCGGCTGGCTGCCGCTCACCGCCGACCCCGCCCCGCTCCTGGGCCTGCCCCCCGTCGACCGGACGCACGACGCCGACCTGCTGGAGCGGCGCGGCGCCGTGTTCGCGACGGTGCAGGAGCACTACTACGCCACCCCACCCCGCATCGAACGGGGCTGGCGCCACCACCTGCTGTCCACCGAAGGCCGCTCCTACCTCGACATCGTCAACAACGTCACCCCGCTCGGCCACGCCCACCCCCGCGTCGAACGGGCGGTGGCCGGACAGTTGCGGCGGCTGAACACCAACTCGCGGTTCCACTACGCCTCGGTGGTGGAGTTCACCGAACGCCTCGCCGCCCTGCTGCCCGACCCGCTGGACACCGTGTTCCTGGTGAACTCCGGCTCCGAGGCGGTCGACCTGGCCCTGCGGCTGGCCACCGGCGCCTCCGGCCGGCCCGACGTGGTCGCCGTCCGCGAGGCGTACCACGGCTGGACGTACGCCTCGGACGCCGTCTCCACCTCCCTTCAGGACAACCCCAACGCCCTTTCCACCCGCCCCGACTGGGTCCACACCGTGGACTCGCCCAACTCCTACCGGGGTCGCCACCGCGGACCGGACGCGGCCCGCTACGCACCGCAGGCGGCCGCCGTGATCGACGAACTGGCCGCGGCAGGGCGCCCGGCCGGGGCGTTCGTCAGCGAGACCTTCTACGGCAACGCCGGCGGGGTCGCCCTGCCCGACGGCTACCTGGCCGAGGTGTACGCGGCCGTGCGGCGGCACGGGGGCCTGGCCGTCGCCGACGAGGTCCAGGCGGGCTACGGCCGGCTCGGCCACTGGTTCTGGGGCTTCGAGCAGCAGGGAGTCGTCCCCGACGTCGTCTGCGTCGCGAAGGCCATGGGCAACGGGCATCCGCTGGGCGCCGTCATCACGTCGCGGGCGGTCGCGGACCGGTACCGCGAGCAGGGCTACTTCTTCTCCTCCACCGGAGGCAGCCCGGTCTCCAGCGTCGTCGGCCTCACCGTCCTGGACACGCTGCGCGACGAGGACCTCCAGGGCAACGCGGTCCGCGTCGGCGGGCACCTCAAGCGCCGGCTCAGCGCCCTGGCGGACCGCCACCCGGTCGTCGGCACCGTCCACGGCTCCGGCCTCTACCTCGGCCTCGAACTCGTCCGCGACCGCGGCACTCTCGAACCGGCCACCGAGGAGACCGCCGAACTGTGCGAGCGCATGCTCGACCTCGGCGTGATCGTCCAGCCCACCGGCGACCACCTCAACATCCTCAAGATCAAGCCCCCGCTGTGCATCGACACCGCCGCCGCGGACTTCTTCGCCGACACGCTCGACCTGGCCCTGACCCAGCTCGGCCACGCAGGCTGACCTCGAACTCCCCTGGAGCACAGTCAAGATGATGGACACGATCGTCGTCGGCGCGGGAATCGCCGGCCTCACCGCCGCGCGGCTGCTGCGGTCCGCGGGACAACGAGTGGTCGTGCTGGAAGCGCGGGATCGCGTCGGCGGCCGGATGTGGACGGACCGCACGGCAGGGTTCTGCGTCGACCGCGGCGCCTCGTGGATCCACGGCCTCACCGGCAACCCGCTCACGGACCTCGTCCCGGCGTTCGGGATGGAGACCCGCGAGTTCACCGTCGGGAGCTTCCAGGCGGGCGGGCGGCCGATCGCCGACTACGACGAGTCCCACCGGCTCCTCGACGACGACGCCACCCGGCGGTGGATCAGCGACGTCGACACGGCGGACGCGCTCTTCCAGCGGACCATCGCGGACTCCGGCCACGACGAGAGCTACGCCACCGCGGCCGAGCGGACCCTCGCCGCCGCCGGGTGGAAGCCCGAACGCGCCGAGCGGCTGCGCACGTTCTACCGGCACCGCACGGAGGAGCAGTGCGGCGCTGAGGTCGAGCAGGTCGCCGCGCACGCCCTCGACGAGGACGCCATCGAGGGCGACGAAGTGATCTTCCCCGGCGGCTTCGACGTGCTCCCCCACGCTCTCGCGGAGGGCCTCGACGTCCGTACGGGCAAGACCGTGACCTCGGTCTCCCGGTCGGCCGACCGGGTGCGGGTCGACACGGCGGACGAGTCGTTCGACGCCGCGCAGGTGATCGTCACCGTGCCGTTGGGGGTGCTGAAGACCGGGGCGATCGCGTTCACGCCCGCGCTGCCGGACGCCGTGGCGGGACCGATCGCCCGGCTCGGCATGGGCGTGTTCAACAAGATCTTCCTCCAGTTCCCCCGGCAGTTCTGGCAGGACGGCGTCTACGCGATCCGGCAGCACGGGCAGGCCGGCTTCCCCTGGCACACCTGGTACGACGTCTCCGTGGTGAGCGGCGAGCCGATGCTGCTGACCTTCGCCGGCGGGAACTGGGGCCGGGAGATCGAGGGGATGACCGACGCGGAGGTGGTCGCCTCGGTGCTCGGTTCGCTCCGGAAGATCTACGGCGCCACCGTCCCCGACCCCGTGGGCCACTGGCTCACCCGCTGGGGCAGCGATCCTCTGGCCGGCGGCTCGTACTCCTACGTCGCCGTCGGTTCCTCGCACGACGACCACGACGCGATGGCAGGTCCCGTCGACGGTGTCCTGCACTTCGCCGGAGAGGCGACGTACGGCCACGAACCGGCCACCGTGCACGGCGCCCTGCTCTCCGGGCACCGAGCGGCCGAGCGGATCCTCGGCACACCGATCCCCCTCAGCGAGCTCACCCGGGGTGTTCACGCTTCGTGACGCACCGCTCCCCGCCCCCGTACGTCGGGCGGGGAGCGGGGAGCGGTGATCCAGGCGGTCGGTCAGCGAGTCGGTCAGCCCTTCGCGCTCACCGCCGCCGTGTTGTAGCCCTCCGCCCGCAGGACCGGACGGTGGTCCTCACCGAGCGCGGAGGAAGGCCAGGAGACGGTGACCGTGCGGGACTCACCGGGCAGCAACCAGAGGTAGTTGTCGCCGTACTCGGTCGGGAGCACCCGCTCGCCGTGCTCGTCCAGGAGCGAGAGGCGCACCATCGCCGCAACGGACGAGCCGGTGTTGCGGAGCACCGCGGTCGCCTGCTGCCGGGAAGCGGACGGATCGGATCGCCGCAGGGACAGGGAGAGTTTCGTCTTCTTCGCGGAGTTGAGCGCCTTCATGGCGGACGGTTCGCGGTAGCGCCAGTACGTGTTGCGTGACAGGACGGTGCCGCGGGACGAGGTCAGGGTCAGGCGCAGCAGGTGGAGGTCGGGCAGCTTCTTGTCGAAGGGCACCGTGAAGGCCTTCGCGGTCGCCGATGGAGCGACGTCGAGACGGATCCGCTCGGTGCCGGCCACCCGCCTGCCGTTCAGGTCGTACGCCTCGGCGGTGACCACGGCGCCCTTCAGCGCGTCCGGGGTGTGGTTGAGCGCCGTCACCTGGCCGGTGGTCGGGTCGGCCTGCACGTGATGGCGCTCGCAGGCGGAACGAGAGCCGTAGTAGAAGCCGTTGACGTCGAAGTCGTAGTCGTACGTCTGCCAGACGGTGCTGTGCCAGGCCGGATGGGACATCCACAGCATCAGACCGCTGGCGTCGTCCCACATACGGGCGTTCCACGCCTCGAACATCGCGCGGCTGTTCTCGAAGTTGACGAACTGCGCCTTACGCACCAGGTCGTCCAGGCCGGTCGCCTTGCCCAGCCGCGCCTCGATCCCGGCCAGGTACTGCTGCGGCGCCTGGTTACCGTGCTCGCTCCAGTCGTGGTAGTACCACGAACCGCCGATCGGCCAGTCCGGCTGCTCGTCGCCGATCAGGTTCCGCATGCTCGCCCCGGTCGAGACGACCGGCATCCCGATCTCGGTGTGGAAGCCGAAGCTGTGGCTGCCGTAGAGCGACGGGTCGTAGTAGCGTTCCGGTTCCACCCAGTTGTAGGGGCCGCCGCCGTTGATGATCCCGCCGGCGGAGTTGTTCTGGTACAGGATGCCGGGCGCCTGCGACTGCACCGCCTGCCGCATGCCGTCGTCGATGGCCTTGGGCGGGTTGCCCTCGTTGGCACCGCACCAGACGACCACGCTCGGGTGGATGCGGTACCGCAGCACCGTGTCGGAGGCGATGGAGTTGTACGCCTCGTGGTCCGGCGGGTCCATGCCCCAGGCGTTCGGGAAGTCGTTCCACACCAGCAGCCCGTACTCGTCGCACTTCGCGAAGAACTCCTCGCGGTTGCTGGAGCCGACCCAGTTGCGGATCATCGTGAAGTTCATGTCCCGGTGCATGCGCACGGCGGTGTCCATCCGGGACAGCGGCATCCGGCGGAGCAGTTCGTCCCAGCCCCAGTTGCCGCCCCGGACCAGCACCCGGGTGCCGTTGACGCTGATCTTCAGCGGCTCGGGGGTGTTGTCGACCGTCTTGAGGTCGGTCCAGTTCTCGTTGTCGTCGGAGGACTGGATCACGTACGTCTTGGGATACGCCGCCTCCCACAGGACCGCGACCTCGTCGAACCGCTGCGCGGAGCCGAGGTCCACCGTGATCCACTGGTTGTCCTCGTAGGCGGAGGACCAGCGGGAGCCGGCATCGCCGTCGGTGGCGTTCGCGGCCGGATGCGACGACTCCTCGCTGGAGGCGCCGACCTTGGCGTGCAGCGCCAGATCGGTTCCCGGAGTGCCGCTGTGGATCACCGAGAACGTCCACAGCGAGTTGCCCCAACTGGTGTTCCGCTCACCGCACTTCAGCCGGACGTACCGGGCCGTGGTCTCCGGCACGGTCTCGCGCCGCAGGCTCGCGTCGCCGCCGTTGAAGGGCAGGGGGACGGCGCTGTTGTCGACGGCCTTGGCGTCCGTCCAGGTGTCGCCGTCCGTGGACGTCTGCACCACGTACGTCTTCGCGTACGCCCTCTCCCAGGTCACGTCCACCTGGTCGAAGGACTGGACTGCGCCCAGGTCGACCTGGACCCACTGGTCGTCCGCATAGTCGGACACCCATCGCGTCGTCGCATCACCGTCGCTGACGGCCGCGGGGTCGGTGCCGTCCGCACTGCTGGAGGCCGTGGCCTTGCCGTGCAGTGCCAGGTCGGTGCCGGCGTTCGCCCGGTCCACGACCGAGAGCCCCCACAGGGAGAAGCCCCAGTCGGTCGCGCGCTTCCCGCACTTGATGCGCACGTGGCGGGCCCGGACCGCGGAGTCGAGGGCGACCTGCTGCGTGTACGCGTCGGAGGAGGCGGTGAAGGGCAGCGGCACCGCGTACTCGTAGCCGAACTGCCGGATGCCGAACCGGGTGGTGCGGCGGTCACTCGTGCGTCCGGAGACCGCCGCGGTCAGGGTGAGGTCGTGCAGGACCGGGTCGCCGTAGCCGTTGGGCCACCACAGCTTCGGGTTGCGCAGCTTCAGCGCCGGGAAGTCGGTGGGGGCGAAGGTGACCTCGGTGCTCTTCCCGGCCGCGACGGTGACCTTCGTGCTGACCCGCACCCCGCCGAACGCGGCGGTGACGGTGACGTCGTGGTCCGTCGTGTCGGCGTTGCGCACCGGCACCACGATCGTCACCTCGGCGGTCGAGGTGTCCGGCAGCTTCGGCAGAACGGTGTCCACGCGGGGATCGCCGATCACGGCGTGCCCGGTCGAGCGCAGCCGCACGTGGTTCCAGATGCCGGCCGCCCGGTCGCGCACCGCGGGCATCCAGTCCCAGCCCGAGGAGGCGAGGTAGGTCGGCGAGTTGAGGTTCATCTGGCCCGCACCGGCGTCCACCCACGCCTCACCGGCCGGGCCCTTGTCGCCGGGGCTGCCGGGCACCGGCATGGGAGTGATCCGCACCGCCAGGGCCTGCGTGCCGCTCGTCAGCAAGCCGGTCACGTCGTACGCGGCACGGGCGAAGGGGAAGGTGAGCGTGCCGGCCTTGTGGCCGTTCAGCCACACCTCCGCCTCGTGGTTGACGCCGTCGAACTCCAGCCACACGTGCCGTCCCCGGCCCGTGTCCAGGCCGTGCGGCAGCTCGAAGTCCCGCTTGTACCACCAGGAGTGGCGCGACAGGGCCTCGGGAGCGTGCATGTTGCCGAATCCGGCCACCGGGTCGGGCAGCTTGCCCTGCTCGACGAGCGCTCCGTGCACCGTCCCGGGCACCACCGCGGGCAGCCAGCCGCTGGTGTCCACGCCCTGGCGCGACAGGTCGCTGCCCGCGCCGTCCGCCCAGTCGTCCATGGTCAGCACCCAGCCGGACTCCAGCGGCACCGTGCCGTCGGCGGCGAGTTCCAGGCGCGGCGGCCGGTGGTCGTGGCGGCCCCAGTCGGTCCACCCGGTGGCCGCGGGGCGGCCGGCGGGGCCGGTGCCGTGCACCTCGAACCCGTTCAGGCCCAGCGGGTTGGCGGAGGACCGCTTGGTGGACGTCATCCGCACCCAGCGCGCCCGCACCGGCTTGGCCGGGGTGATGTCCACCGTGCCGCCGGTCCCCGAGGTCGTGCGGTGGATGCTCGTCCAGGACTTCCCGTCCAAGGACGTCTCCACCGTGAACGCGGTGGCGTAACTGGACAGGATCTCCTTGCCGGTGGTGCCGTCCGACCAGTTGCCGGTCGGCTTCGGCACGAACACCGGGTCGCCCTCGGCGGCTTCGAACGTCAGCCGCACCGACGCCACCTCGCAGGGCGCCTGCAGATCCACCGACACCCACTGCGGATCACCGTCCGCGGCCCGCCAGCCGGTGCCCTTGACGCCGGCCGAGCTCACCTTGTCCACCACGAACTCCGCGGGCGTGGGCGCGTAGGCGGTGGAGGAGACACGGACCGGCCGGTACGCGGCCAACTCGCCCTCGGCGCCCGAGGACCCGTGCCCCGCGGGCGAGCCCGCCACGCTCGGCGCTGCGGCAACGCTCCGGCCGGGCAGCGCGGCGGCCAACCCGAACCCGGCGAGCAGGGTCGAACCGGCGGTGACGACCGATCGGCGGGAAGGACGGGAGGGCTGATCCGGTCTTGGTGCCATGGCTGAAGTCCCATCGGGATGCGGAAAGGTGAGGTGGGTGCGGCCCTGACCACCGCACCCACCGAGGTGACAACGTTGTCTGCGCATGCCCGGACGGAGCCGTCGAGACATGGGGGTGCCCCGGCGGCGAAGTCGCCGGAACCCGAACCTGAATGACAACGTTGCCAAGATTCCGGCCGAGCCTGCTCAAAAGTCAAGCACTGCGCCAGGATTGATTCACCGGAGAACACCTGGCCACCCGGACCGACCTGCGGAATACCGAGCCTCACGCGGACGGGTCGGCCGCCGAACCGGGAACGGCCCGCTGCTGCTGCTCCCGGCGGTCGCGGGCGATGGTGGCGAGGACGACGGCGATGCCCAGCAGCGCCACGGTGGCGTTGGCGGCGGTGAGGGCGATCGCCTCGCCGACCGCGGCGCCCCCCAGGTGGGTCACGTGGAAGAGGAAGTGCGGCACGGAGAAGATCGAGAAGGCGAGCGCGGCCGGAACGACGAAGTGCGCCCCGGGAAGGACGAACGCGATGACCAGGAACAGCGCGATGCCGAGGGTCGCGCCGCCGAAGTCGCGGGCGTAGTGCTCACTGAACGGCGGAGTCAGGTCCACGGTCGGGAAGTTCCGGTAGAAGCTCCCCGGCGCGATCGCGTTCCATCCGCCGACGACGAGTTCGTCGAGGAGGAGGACCGCGAGTCCGACGCGGATGAAGACGGTCATGGACGTTGCTCCTTCGATCGCCGCGGCACGTGCGGTGAGCCGGCGCCCCGCCGCTGAGGGGCGGCCACCGGACATGACCGTGCAGCACCCTCTTTCGTGAGGTTTCGTGAGGTCACGCCCAGGCGCCTCCGCGTCCGCCTCACATTCCGGTGCGCTGCCCGGTCGTGATCCGTGAGGCCGGGGAGCGGGTCCACACCAGCTGACGGATCCGGGCGGAAGAGGCGAGATGCGTACAGCAGCAAGGGCGGTGGGGCGGGGCCACGGTCGATGCGACCGGGCTTCCGACAGAGGGACGGCGTGACACCGGTAAGCCCCCCATCGGCATAGCGGGCATTACATGACGACGGATGCGGCCTTGCTGCGGGAGGCGCGATGCTTGCGGACACCCTGAGGACATGGGTGGCGGGCTGGGCGATGTCACGGCGCACACCCCCGCCGGTCGAACACCGCCTCCCGCGGCAATGGTCCGCAGCGCCGCCGCTTCGGTGACGGTGCCGCGGACCTGGATGAAGATGCCTGCCGAGCCGGACGAGGTCGAGCCCTGGCTTTCACCGGGGTGGGTGGTGGCCCGGGAGGAGACCGGTCATCTGATGGACACCGAGCTCACGGCTTGGCGTGGCGCACCCGGTAGCGCAGGTGCGTGACGTCCCGTCCCTCCAGCCGGCGGACGGGGTCGAGCTCGATGTGGTCACTGCCGAGGTGGTCGAAGAGGCGTCGGCCGGCGCCGAGGAGCACCGGAACCAGGTGGATCTCCATCTCGTCGAGCTGACCCGCTCGCAGCAGTGCTTGTGCCGCGCCGGCGCCGTGCACCATGACGGGAAGGTCTCCGGCGGCCGCGCGGGCCCGATGGGCGCAGTCCTCGACGTCAGTGACGAACTGGGCGTGGCCGGGCGGTACGTCGCCGTCGGACACGTGATGGGTGAGGACGAAGATCGGTACGCCGTCGTGGTGGTCGCCCTGCCAGCGCCCGGCGAGTTCGAAGGTCCGGCGGCCGGAGATCACCGCGCGGGTCGCCAGTGCTTCGCGGTAGACCTGTCCGTTGGGGCCGTCGGACTCCCGGTCGTCGAGCCAGTTGAAGAGGCGTCCGCCGTCGCGCCCGAGCTCCTGGCCCGGTTTGTCGTCCGGGCCCGCGATGTAGCCGTCGAGCGACATCGACATGTACAGCCGAATCGGATTGCGCATCCTGGCCTCCTTCTCTCCCCGGGATGACGGTGTGCTGCAAGGGAAGACCGCGGGCGACCGGCGAACTCATCGGCCTACGATGCCGTCCATGAGTGAAGCCATCCGATGGAGTCCGGACCTGCGTGGTGATGCGTGGGTGACCTACGCCCGTGGGCTCACGCCGAGTCAACTGCTCGCTCGCCTGCCGCAGGGGGCGATACCGGTCGCGCTCGGCGAGCAGGGCGGGTGGGCCTACGCGGTCGAGGAGGCGGCGGCCGGCACGGCCCGAGGTGACGACGTGTCCGGGCCGGCGATCACGGCTTCGGCGGACGGCGCGGAGCTCTTGTTCTTCGAGACGCGTTCCTGGGACCCGCCCGCGCAGTTCACGTATGCGCGCGGCGGACGCTGCGTCACCAGTTTCGGCCTGGGATGCGGAGGCGAGGAGGACGAACGGTCCGGGGACGCGGACGTGCTCGCCGCTTCGCTCAGGGTCGCGGGAATCATCGGTGACGATCGTTCGCGGTACGAGGCCGACGAGGAGTTCAACATGGAGGGCGAGGTGACCATCGAGGTCATCCTCGACCACTTCGACGCCCCACGGCCCCCGTTCGCCCCGACCAGCTGACCTGAAGGCGACCGCATCACGCACGTCGGGCCCGAAGGGAGGAATGCAGGAATCCTTCGGGCCCGACGCTCAGCGTCCGCGCGTCAGAACATCAGAGCGTCAGACGGCTACGGCCGCTGCGTGCAGACCACGGTGTCCGCCAGCGGGTCGCAGTCCTCGAACCCCGGCACGTCCACCCAGTAGGTGTCCTTGTCCAGGAGCCGGAAGGTCGGAGCGAAGCTCAGACCGAACCGGTTCATGGAGCCGGAGTTGACGTTCCTCGACATCGAGGAGCGGCCACACGTCTCGTCCCACGTGGGCGCCGGGTCGTTGAGGTTGTCGTACAGCTTCCACGTGCCGTCGGGCAGCTTCGGCGCGTACGTCTGCACGCACTCGCGGCCCTGTGTCGCGTCGGACACCGGCTTCGGGTTCAGGCCGCCCTCGACGGCCGGCATCCCGGCGGAGTCATAGGTGGCGTTGAAGGGGTACTCGTCGCACGAGCGCACGTCGTTGCCGGACGTCGCGAGCTCGGGGACGAGGCCGGTGTCGGACGGGTGCACCATCTTGTTCGCCTGCGCTCCGGCACAGACGCGGTAGCGGTTGGCGGTCTCGCTGCGTCCGGTCTTGTTGGCGCCCGCGATGTTGCGCGTCTTGCCCGGGAGATAGGTGAGCGGTGTCACCGGAGTGCGCCCGAAGTACTCCGGCGCGAGCTTGCTCTGGATCAGCCAGGCGTGGGCGGCCGCGGCCGGGTACTTCTTCGAGTTCATCGCGTAGCCCGGGCTGTACTCGGGGAACACGCAACCGGGGTCCTTGTGGACCTTGTCGCAGCGGCCCAGCACCGCGGAGGGCGCGGCCCCGTGGTTGTCGGTGACGACCATGTTCGGGGTGGTGGTCGAGAGAATCGCCTCGACCTGGAGCGGCATCTCCTTGGACAGGTCCTTGTCCTTCGCGCCCGAGGCGTTGTTGACGCTGCCGTTCCAGGTGGTCTCGGCGTTGCCCTGGGCCATGTGGTCGTCGAGACCCGACGACCAGGTCGGCGAGCGGTCGGACTCCCAGTCGAAGCCGGCGCCCGAGTCGGCGCAGGCCCCGTTGCCGCAACTGGCCGTGAAGTTGAAGCCGAGCGCGCCCGGGGAGCTGGGCCAGGGCAGGCCCGGCTTGTACGAGCCGGCCACCGGGATCATCTGGATCCACTGCTTGACGCTGTTCCCCTTGGGGTCGAGCTTCAGCTGCCACAGGAGCTCGAAGTCCTGCGTGTAGGTGCTCTTCCCGTCGTTGCCCTTGACGCCCCAGTTGAAGATCAGGCAGGCCTCGCTGCGCCGGATGTACGACTTCTGGGCGGTCAGCGTGGTGTCGCACCAGGACTTGTCGAGGATGGGGCCGGTGTAGGCGCGGGTGCCGGGCAGCGCACCCTGCTTCTCGACCGCCTTCTTGATGGAAGCGGCGGCCTCGGGCGTGCGCTGCTTGAGCGGCGTGATGGTGATGGTGGCGTCTCCCGCGTCGACGACCTTCTTCTTGGTCGGCAGCAGGGCGGGGGCGTTCACGGCACGCCCGTCGGTCGTCCGGGACTCCCAGCCGCCCCAGCCGAACGCCGGGTAGGGGTTGTTCCAGTCGGCCGGATCGGCGGCGTTCGGGTCGGGCGCATTGAGCGTCATGTCCACCTTGTGGGCACGGGACGGGACCGGGGCGCCTGCCACGAACCCGTAGTCGTTGCTCGTGCCGACGTTGTCGGCGCGGTCGACGGCCCGGGTCTCGACGTGGTGGGCGCCGTCGACGGCGGGGGTCACGTCGAAGGACGCCTGCGTGCCGGTGGAACCCGACGACGTGGCGGTGGAGGCCCAGGTTCCGCGCCCGGTGGCGCCGGAGTCCGCGTCGGCGTCCTCACCGTCCACGCGGTACTCGACGGCGCGTGCGTCGGAGGCCGCCGTGGCGTTCCAGGTGCCGGCCTGGCCGGCGCCGCCCGATCGGGTTCCCTCCGGGTACTGGGCCGACGTCACGGGAGAGGGCTCGCCCGGTGCGGTGGTGTCCACGACGAACTGGGTCCACGGGGACCAGCTGAGGTTGTAGTGGGTGCCGTCGTAGGCGTTGGTGCGGAACTTGTACGTCTTGCCGTCCTTCAGCTGGCCCGCGGGCACGCTGACGGACGCGGGCTTCCCGGAGTCCACGAAGTCGGACACGATCAGGCCCTCGCCGGAGGGCGTGGTGATCGGGGTGTTCGTGGCGGCGTCGTACACCTGGAAGGTGCCGTTGACCTTGTCGCCGTCCGGGTCGGTGAAGGTGTCCCGCAGGGTCGGGGTGGTGGTGTTGACCGCCCACACTCCGGCGTACGACTTGAACGGGGCACCTGCCTGCCGGTTCGTGCCGTCGGACGGCCGGTAGTTGTAGGTGACGCTCAGCTTGGGCTGGTTGGCCGCGTTGTTCGCGGAGTTGACCCGCTTCCACGCCTTCACGTCGTCGGTGGCCGCGCGCAGGCCCATGTGGCCGCGGGTGGCCTTGGCCGACGCCCAGGTCTGGACGAGGGTGTCGACATCGGCGTTGATCCAGCCGTCGGGCTGGCCGGCGGCGCAGTCCGGGTTGCCCTTGGTCTGCGTGGACGAGTGGTACTGCTGGTTCCAGGCGGGCTGTGCCGTCCACCGTGAGGATGTGGAGGGGGCGCCGGTGTCCCAGACGGTCCACTCCTGGGCGACGCAGTCGGTGTTGCCGGAGTGGAAGTTCCACAGCGCCAGGTTGGTGTCGACGATCAGCGCGTCCTGGATCGGCGTGGTGTTCCACGTGATGAAGGAGCGCGCGGTGCGCGGGGTGCCGTCGGCGTTCTTCGTGCCCGGGTTGCCGAGGTCGAGTTCGACGTCGGTGGACCAGTCGACGGTCTCGCCCTGCTGTACGTACGTGTCGAAGGTGTTCGCCAGCGCGGAGGTCGACGGGTCGACGGTGACCGGGTACTTCGTGTCCGGGTCGGCGAGGAAGCCGGCGTCCGGGGTGACGACGAGATCGACCTCGCCGGGGCCCTTGTCGACGACCTTCATGTCGACGCGGGAGCGGTTGGTGTGCTCGCCCGACGTCTTGTCCACGGCGGCGTCCCACATCACCGGCGCGGGCATGGTGGCGCGCTCGGTGCCGCTCTTGGCGTCGGTGAAGGTGACCGAACCGTCCTTGTTCGCCTTGGCCTTCAGCCCCTTGGCCTGCACCGGGAGGGTGTAGGAGTAGGCGCCGGCGGGCTTCTCGGCGAGCTCGACGAACTGCTCGAAGCCGGTGCGGGTGGCTTCCACGATGACGTCGGCGCCGGGCACGGCGTTCGCGTAGCGGGCGCGGGTGCCGTCGAGTTCGGGCTGCGGCAGGCCGCCCTTCCACTGCAGCGTCAGCTGGTCCTTGCCGGTGCCGAGGGTGACCAGGTCACGGGCCGTGTCGTCCTGCGCGGCGCGCAGCGACTTCGGCAGGGAGCCGCCCTTGCCGCCCAGGCGCAGGCCGTTCGGGTGAGCCTTGGGGGCGATGCTGCCGTCGGCGTTCTGGGTGAGGGTGGCGTCGGTCTTCCGCCACTTCCCGTTCTTCCAGACGCGCTCAGGGCCGGCGGTCAGCTCGGTGGTGAGCGTGCCGTCCGGGTTGGCGACCGTGTACGTGGCGGGGGTCGTCTCGTCGGTGGCGACGACCTTCTTCCCGGTCTTCCTCGCCTGGACGATCGCCCAGGCCTTCGACCCCTTGGTGTGCTGGGCGGCCCAGGCGAGGTCCGACTCCCAGATCTCCTTCTTGGAGGGCGAGTTGGCGGAGGTCTTCGCCGAGGGCGTGGCCGGTTCGTCCGGTGCCGCGGATGCCGGCTGACCGGATATCAGCGCGGCCTCGGCCGCCAGGAGCAGCACGGAGGCTAAGGCGATACGGGCTTTGTGACGTCTCAGGCGGACTTGCTCATGGGTGTGTCTCGACACGGATGTGTCATCCCTTCCGATCCTGCCGGGCGGCAAGATCACCAAGGGACGGTAAAGCCGAACTGTGCGGTAACTGTGTGCGGAATTGAAGGTTCCGTGTGATCGTCAACACGGTTGCACAACCGGAGGTGAGACTTCCGTGAAGATGATCCAAGTCTCGTGCCGATCTTGCGGAACTTCGAGCATAGCGATCATGAATTCACGCCAACTGGGTAGCTAGCCAAGGTCACTTGGGGAGCAGCACGACACATTGACGTGACGGGCATCACATGCACTCCGCTCAGAAATATTGTCCCTCCCCAGGGTGTGCCACCGCCGATAGGTGAAAGCGTTCTTTCAGCATCGGGAGGAAGCACACCATGTCCGGCAACACCACTCCGCACAGCACGGCCTTTCCCGCTCGAAGGCGCACCGATCCACTGATCGACGTCCCAGCCCCCACCGGGCCAACGGCCGAGCCTGCTTCGCAGGCATCCCGTCCCCAAGACGCCTCCGTGGACAGGGATTTGCTCAAGGCCCTCCTGGCGGGGCTCGAGGACCTCGTTGCCGGTCGGAACGCGGCCGACACCGCACTCGTCGACCTCACGGATGAGCAGGTCGTCGAGCTCGCCGAGGGCGCATTGGTAGACCTGCTGGCGACCGCGTTGCCGGGCGCGGACGCGTCGAAGGCGACGAACAGCCTCACCTTCGAGCGCGTGCGGTGCGGGGTCTACTCCGTGCGCGTCCACAGTGCCGTGACGGTCCGCCCCTTCGAGGACTGGCCGCACCTTCGGTCGACCGTGGCGACACAGCTCAAGGGCATCGCCTTGAACGTCGAGTTCGTCGCTCAGATGCGGCTGGCATCGGACGGCCGGGCCCATGGGAATCTCGAAGTGGCCGCCGTGCACTTCGACGCCATCGCGGCACTGCAGGCGCGTGAGGCTGCCCTTCAGGGCCAGACCGAACCCGTAGCCGGCCTCGCCTCGCTCGTCCTGGGACTGCACCGTTCGGAGCGATGGAACGAAGCGCTGTCCACCGCGCTGCTGGGAAGCTGGGCACAGCCGCTGCTGAGCGACACGGGCAACAGCCGGTCGGCCATGGAACGGCTCGAGGCCGAGGCCCGGACCATTCACACCCAGCTCGTCCCCCTGTGGCGGCGTGAGACAAGTGGCGCGCGCGTATTGCTCCTCGACGCCCCCGCGGGGAACGGCTCGACCCTCTACGACCTGGTGGTCAGCGGCGCGGTCAGGGAGGACACAGCACCCTTCGACGCGGCCGATGACGCCCGCCTCGGCGTCCTGCTCCGCGCCCTGCGGCCCGAGGAACGCGCGGTGGTGCTGGCCCGCGCCTGCCCGGGGGTGGCCTCCTGGGAAGAGGCCGCCCTCGTCGCGGGCGCCGCCGACCCCGGCGCCATGGGCAGGCGGGTGCGCCGCAAGGTCAACCGCATCAAGGCCCGCCACAAAGCACGGGCCGCCGCAGCACTTCGACAGGGCTCGGAACGCCGGTCGGACCGCCCGGAGCCGGGTGGGCGAGGTGAATAGCGACCGGCGGGTCAGCCTGCGCACGATCGTCCTCCTCCTGGCAGGCGCGGTCACCGTCCTGGTGGCCGAGCGAAATCCCCAGCTGGGCATGGCCATGGGGATCGCAGTCGCCGTGGTCACCCTGCTGGATCTGCTGATGGAGTAGCCAGGAGGCATGGCTCGGTCCGGCACCCGCCAGTCGGTGGGCCGGCCCAGCGGGGCCAGAGCGGCCGGCAGGCCTTCGGCCACGAAGATCTGCCGGTCCTCCGCCACGAAGATCTGCCGGTCTTTCGCCACGAAGATCTGCCGGCGGCCCTCCACCCGCTGTAGGAGAACGCCCCCTCAGGGAAGGTCGCTGCTTCCGCCCAGGTTCGCGATCATTCGCCGCAGGACGTTGAGCGCCGCCACATACTCGGCCGTCGGGATTCCGTCATGCATCTGGGCGTGAGCGCGTGCGTTGCGCTCCTTCGCACGGAGCCGCCCGGCCTCCCCGGCCTCGGTGAGCGTCAGCGTCCCGCCCTTCTCTTCCATCCAGCCACGGGCGATCAGGTCGTCAAAGACACCGCCGAAATCGATCCCGAGATCGTCGAAGGGGACCAGCCGCTCGCTGAGCGCCCCGCGGTTCCAGGCGCCGGGAGACCCAGCGACATGGTTGAGCGTCCACCAATGCGGCTGCGTGAGGTCTTCCACCGCCAACTCCGCACGAATACGACCCACCACGGTGCGGCTCGCCACCCCGCTCCAGTAGCCGATGGGCTGGGAGGCAAGCTCCTCCTGGGAGTAGTCCTTCATGATCACGCCCATGCGTTCCTTCTCTCTCCGACGAACCAGCGAGAGCACGCTAAAAACTCAAGTGCGCTTGAGGTCAAGGTCCGATCGCCGAAGCCCGATCATCACGACCCGGCGGGCCACGACCTGGTGGTCACGGCCCGGTAGTCACGGCCCGGTGGTCACAGCCCTCCGCGCTTGTGGCGATCCCCCGGCGTTGAGAACATGCCGATCATGTCCAGTTCAGTGGTGACCCAAGGCGACTTTGACGTGCAGGAGTTCCGCAGTCACGGCCGGGTCGACATTCGCAGCACGGTAGACCCGATCTCGCTTCAGGCCAGTCCGGTCCGAAAGGCCGAATTCAAGGCCGCACTCGGGTCAGCCGTCCAGAAAGCCACCCGAGGGATCTTCACCCACGACGTCGAGGTGACGCTGGTGTGGTTCCTCGAGGAGTCCCGCCGCTACCAGACCCACCTGGTGGCCGATCTCGACAACGTCCTCAAGCCGATCCTCGACGCGGTCACCGGGCCCGTCGGCATCATGATCGATGACAACCAGATCCAATCCATCCGCGCCTCCTGGATGACCCCCGGACCACCGACGGGCTTCGAGCTGCAGTTCGCCGCGTTGATGGGTGACGACTACCAGGATCGTGAGGGGCTGTCCTTCGTAGAGTTCAGCGCAGACCGCTGCTACAGCTTGCCGCAGGCCGAGCCATCCGTTCAGGCTTCCCTCGTGCGCGCATACGGAGCAGGTCTCGCGGAGTACCGGAAGATGCTCGACGCAGGAGTCTCCGAAAGCGAGGCGCGGATGGTGCTGCCCATCGCGCGGCCGTTCCCGCGCGCACGTCTGGGCAAGTTCGAGGTTGCCCACCATACGGATTTCTGACCGCCCCCAGGGTCAGTGGGGAGCGGGTGACCTGAGGCGCCGGCGGGCCAGGTAGAACCCCACGTAGACCGATGTCACCGCGAACATCAAGGCGAGTCCGCCCGCCGTCCAGGCCAGCGCGATCGCGCCGCCGCCTCCGAGGTCCGCTTCACGGACGGCGGTCTCGGGGTCCTCTGCCCGGTATCGGACGACCCATCGAGCGCCGTCGGAGCTCTTTCCGCCGCTGCTGCCGACCGGCAGCGTGGCCACCACCGTCCGCCCGCCAGCCGTGAACTCGACCTGGCAGTGGCCGATCATGCAGGAGCCTGAGTGGATGAGCGTCGCCTGCGCCCGCTCCCCGTCCCGCAGGGACCGCAGGTGCTCCACCGCCGGGAACATCACCAGCAGCGACAGCGCCCCCAGAAGCAGAGCCATCACCAACGACACCACGATGCCCACGCGCGGCGACGGCTTGCCCGTGGCCGCAGCGTGGTCGTAGACGCCGGGTCCCGTCGCTCTCGATATGCCGTCCACGTCTCTCGTCATCCGATTCCGAGTTGATTCCTCACGCCGCCCCGATGCGCCCGCGCACACGCGAACGAGGGACGCGTGCCTCTTACGGCAAGGAGCGGGTGAGCCACAGGAGTTCGCCACGGTCGTCCGCCGCAGCGTGGTCGTGCTCGAACCCGAGCTTCTCCAGGACCCGTAAGGAGGGCGCGTTCCAGGGACGGACGGTCGACCAGAGCCGCGTCCGACCCGTCGCGATCGCGGCGTTCAGCACGGCGGAGGCCGCCTCGGTCGCATAGCCCTGTCCGTGCACGCGCCGGAACAACTCGTAGGCGATCTCGGGCTCGTCGACAGAGGCCCGGCCGACCGTCAGCCCGCAGTACCCGATGAAGTCGCCCACGTCCCGGCGGACGACGGCCAGCAGAGCGATTCCCGTCCGTGCCGATGCGGTGCGCTGGTCCTCGATCATCCGCCGGTTGTCCTCGATGGACGGCACGTCACCACCCCGCTCGGCGACGAGCGTTCGATGGGCATCCGCATCGGACTCGGTCCAGGGCCGCAACGTCAGTCGTGCCGTGTCGAGTTGGAACGCCATCGGCGGGTACGGCATGGGGCCACCCTATCGGCGCTCCGGTCGAGGCCCTGTGTCGCGACCACGGGCCGCGGCAAGGGCGCGATCCGGTCGACCACGGCGGCCGATCCCGCGAAGCGCTGTGACGGTCCTGGCCGGCGCGGCGCGACGCCAAGGCCACCGGGATCACCACGGCCGACGCGACGCTGAAGACCGGCCGCGTCACGGCGGACCGTTCGTCGCTGACCGAGATCGTCCCGGCGGACCAGAGCCGCGCACGGGCGATCACGCTCACGAACGACGGCTCGGCGACGCCGTACACGGTGAAGGAGAAGGGCGACGCGTCCTGGCTGAAGATCGCTCCCGCCTCGGGCGACCTGGCGTCGGACGGCACCCAGAAGGTGGCGCTCACCCTCGACACCAAGGGCGCGACCCCGGGCTCGGTGCTCACCGGCACGCTTCAGGTCGCCTCGGAGTCCGGCCGCACCCCCTCGTCGAACTGCCGCTGAAGATCGTCGTGCCCGCCTACCAGGTGGGCGTCGGCGCCGGGGCCGGCACCGCCTCGACCGACACCCGCCCTTGCGACGGAAGGACCCGGGGTCGGGCCCAGTGGCCCGGTGGCGGACCGCGATGACGTGCGACGCTATGCAGCGTTTGCATTTAACCCGCGCGTGCAACTATTGTGGTCGCTCGTAAGGCGCTACCGCATCGACGTCAACGATCAGGGACCACACCGTGACCTCCACCCCCACCGTCACCCTCAACAACGGCGTCACCATGCCGCAGCTCGGCTTCGGCGTCTTCCAGGTCCCCGACGAGGAGACCACCGCCGCCGTCGCCACCGCCCTGCGGGCCGGATACCGCAGCATCGACACCGCCGCGATCTACGGCAACGAGCGCGGCGTCGGCCAGGCGCTCGCCGACTCCGGCATCGCCCGCGACGAGCTGTTCGTCACCACGAAGCTGTGGAACGCCGACCAGGGCTACGACGCCACGCTCGCCGCCTTCGACGCCTCCCTCGACAAGCTCGGCCTGGACCACGTCGACCTGTACCTCATCCACTGGCCGACCCCGGCCCGTGACCTCTACCTCGACACCTGGCGCGCCCTGGAGAAGCTGTACGCCGACGGCCGCACCCGCGCCATCGGCGTCTCCAACTTCCAGCCCGCGCACCTGGAGCGGCTGCTCGGCGCCGCCTCCGTCGTACCGGCCGTGAACCAGATCGAGCTCCACCCGGGCCTGCAGCAGGCCGAGTTGCGCGCGTTCCACGCCCGGCACGGCATCGCCACCGAGGCCTGGAGCCCGCTCGCCCAGGGCGCCGTCCTCGGCGACGAAGCGGTCACCACGATCGCCGCCGCCCACGGCAAGAGCCCGGCGCAGGTCGTCCTGCGCTGGCACCTGCAGACCGGCAACGTCGTCATCCCCAAGTCCGTCACCGAGACCCGCATCCGGGAGAACCTCGACGTCTTCGACTTCGAGCTGAGCCCGCAGGAGATCGAGGCGCTCGGC
>NZ_JAMOLN010000419.1 GCF_024448165.1 Streptomyces longispororuber | reverse complement strand
GGTGAGTGCCTGCGCGAGAACTCCGAAACCGGCCTCAAGGGCGACCGCTGCACCACCGGACGCGGCAGCCTCCTGTGGCAGTGGAACGGCCGGCTCAACACCAGCACCACTCTGAAGAACAACTTCTGGGGCCGCTGCCTCGACAGCAATGACCGAGGCGACGTCTACCCCCTGCGCTGCAACGGCAGCTCATACCAGAAGTGGCGCACCGTCCAGCCCGCCGCCCGCAGCGCCATCATGCTCCAAAGCGTCGGCACGGGCCGCTGCCTCTACCAGCAGGATGACGGCTACTACCGCACTGCCCGCTGCGACCGAGGCGCCCAGAACCAGCGCTTCACCATCGGCTGAACGGACCTCTGAACCGCTTCAGGATGCCGCCGGGCGAGCAGCTCTTCTTTCCGCCTCGGTGGCGCAGGTGGCCGCGGATCGCGCGGGATGCCTACGTGTGGTCCGCCAGAACCATGGTGAGCGGGCGCATCACCGCCCCCCGCTTGTGACACCGCGCCGCCTCGGAGACGGCGGGGTGTCACGAGCGGCGAGGTGGTCGTCGCTCAGGAGAAGTCGGTGATGACGACGCGGGCGGTGGCGCCGTCCTTGAGTGCCTCGTAGCCGGCGTCGATCTCGGACAGCGCGATCTTCTTCGAGACCAGGGCGTCGAGGTTCATCCTGCCCTGCAGGTAGAGCGAGGCGTAGAAGGGAATGTCGCGCTTCAGGTTCGACGAGCCCATGTAGACGCCCTGGACCTTCTGCGAGGCGCTCAGCGTGGCGATCGAGTTGACGTCGATGCCCGCGTCGTTGGCGCTCACGCCGATCAGGTACAGACCGCCGCCCTTGCCGAGCATCTGGAAGCCCTGAGTGGTGACCGGACGCGCGCCGACGAAGTCGAAGACGTGGTCGGCGCCGTGGCCGGTGATGTCACGGACGGCCTCGACCGGGTCGGTGGTGCGGGAGTTCAGGACGTGAGTGGCGCCGAACGCCTTGGCGCGCTCCAGCTTGGCGTCCTCGATGTCGGTCACGATGATCTTCTCGGCGCCGGCGATCCGGGCACCGCTGACCGCGTTCATGCCGACGCCGCCCGCACCGATGACCACCACGGTGTCGCCCTGGCGGACCTCGGCGCTGTTCAGCACGGCGCCGGCGCCGGTCAGGACGCCGCAGCCGATGAGGGCGGCCGGGGCCCACGGCATCTCGTCGGGGACGACGGCGAGCTGGTTCTCGTGGACGAGGGTCTCCTGGGCGAAGCCGCCCAGGCCCATGCCCTGCGCCACCGGCTTGCCGTTCCAGGTGATCCGCGCGGGCTGTCCCGACTCACGGAGCGTGGCCTCGGGGCGGAGGCAGATGTGGGTGCGGCCGCTGAGGCAGTTCACGCAGGCGCCGCAGTACTGGATGAGGCTGCCGACGACGTGGTCGCCGACCTTGACCTGGGTGACCTGGGGGCCGATCTCGGTGACCACGCCGGCCACCTCGTGACCGAGGACCACGGGGAACTCGTCGCCGATGAACGTGGCGACGCTGAGGTCGGAGTGGCACAGGCCGGAGGCTTGGACCTGGACGCGGACCTCGTGCCCGATCGGCTCCGCGAGGTCGACCTCCTCGACGACGAATCCCTGACCGAGCCCCTTGGTGACGGATGCCTTCATGACGCTGCTTCTTTCCTGTACGTACCGTCGGCGCCCGCCGGTGCGGAGTGCCGAGTGGGGGCCGCGTGGGCCGGGGCACTCGGTTCGGGTGCCGGGACGGACGCGGTCACGGGGCGGCCCGTCAGAAGGTCCCGGGCCGCTCTGCCACACGAATGGAGTGTCACACCATTTGCCCGAAAAGAAAAGAGACACCTGTCGATCAGCACTGGTGGAAGGCGTGCACTAGGCTTGGCGTATGTCAGGACATGCAGCAGGCGCCTCCGCGAGTCGGCCCTCCACCGCGGACACCCCCGGAGGCGGACCTGGCAGCGGGGCCGAGGGCGGGCCGACCGTCGACGTCCGCGTTCAGCGCACCCGGGCGCGACTGCGCGAAGCCGTGCTCCGGCTGGCCACCGAACAGCCGGTCGAGGACATCTCGGTCGCCGATCTCGTACGCGCCGCGCGCGTCAACCGCACCACCTTCTACAAGCACGCCGACAGCCCTGCGGCCGTGCTCGCACAGGTGCTGTACGAGGACCTCGACCAGGTCCGCTCCAAGTGGATCGACGACACACTGACCTCCGGCCTGCCCGCGCACGAGGTCTGGGAGCGCGCCTCCACGGCACTGATCGGCCACCTGGGGCGGCACGACGCCCTCTACACCGTCGGGCTCGTCGGCCGACGCAGCCCCGTGCTGCACCGCCTCCTGGTCGACCACTTCATCGCCTCGGTCCGCACCCTCCTCGAACGCCAACCGGAGATGCTCCCCGCCGCCCCCTCAGACCAGGGCGACACCGGAGCCGCTGCGCCGGGTGCCTACGGCCCGGTCGACTGGCGCATCGACGCCTACAGCCGCTTCGTCGCCCACGGCGAGGTCGGTCTCGTGGAGGC
>NZ_JAMOLN010000418.1 GCF_024448165.1 Streptomyces longispororuber | reverse complement strand
CTTCTGCACCTGGGCCGGAGAGGCAGCGGCAGACCGGTCGGCCGTCGCCGGGTCGGCGTGGTCGGCGTCGACCCCGAGGCGGCGCAGCAGTTCGGCGCGCACCTCGGCGAAGCGCGGATCGGTGACGTCGCGCGGACGCTCCAGGTCGACCCGGGTCTCGTACGCGATGACGCCGTCGTCCATCACGAGCACCCGGTCGGCCAGCAGCACGGCCTCCTCGACGTCGTGCGTCACCAACAGCACCGCGCAGCCGCGCTGTTGCCACAGTTCGTCGACGAGGCGCTGGGCCTTGATCCGGGTCAGCGCGTCGAGGGCGCCGAACGGCTCGTCGAGCAGCAGCAGATCGGGTTCGCGCACCAGGGCGCGGGCGAGCGAGGCGCGCTGGGCCTCGCCGCCGGACAGCGTCTTGGGCCAGGCGGTCACCCGGTGGCCGAGCCCGACCTCGTCCAACGCCCTCTCGGCAACGGCTCGTTCGGGCTTCCCGGGCAGCCCGAGCAGGACGTTGCGCCAGACCCGCTTCCACGGCATCAGACGCGGCGCCTGGAACGCCACCGCCTTGCGACGCGGTACGAGGACGGTGCCCTCGATGTCCCGGTCGAGCCCGGCCAGGATCCGCAGCAGCGTCGACTTCCCGCAGCCGCTGCGGCCGAGCAGCGCGACGAACTCGCCGGGCCGCACCTCCAGCCGGAGATCGTCGATGACGGCACGGCCGTCGAACGAACGGGTGAGGCCGGCCACGCTGACGGCGAGCCCCTCGGTCCTGGGGGTCACCGGCCGGTGAACGTCGGTCGCCATTGCAGCAGCAGCCTTTCGAGGGAACGGACGACGAAGTCGGCGAGGAGGCCGAGGAAGGCGTAGACGACCAGGCAGACGACGATGACGTCGGTGCGCAGGAAGTCCCGGGCCTGCACCATCAGGAAGCCGATCCCGGCGTCCGCGTTGATCTGCTCGGCGAACACGAGGGCGAGCCAGGCGATGCCGAGCGAGTAGCGCAGGCCGGTCATGGCGCCGGGCAGCGCGCCCGGCAGCACGACGTGCCGGACGAGGCCCCACCGGCTGAGCCCCAACGACTCGCCCGCCTCGATGAGTTGGGAGTCGACGCCGCGGATTCCGGCGTACACGTTCAGATAGAGCGGGAAGGAGACGCCGAGCGTGATGACGGCGATCTTCGGCGCCTCACCGATCCCGAACCAGATGATGAACAGCGGGATCAGGCCGACGAACGGCACCGTCCGCAGCATCTGCACGCTGGCGTCGACGAGATCCTCGCCGACCCGGAACAGCCCGGACAGCAGGGCGAGCCCGACACCGACGACGACGCCGAACAGCAGCCCTGCGGCGACGCGTTGCAGGGACACGCCCATCGCCGTGGGCAGCGATCCGTCGCTGACGAGATCCCCTGCCACGCGTGCGATCGTGCCGGGCGGAGCCAGGACGTCCTTCGTCAACACCCCTGTGGAGCTGAGGAGTTGCCACAGGATCAGCAGAAGGACCGGGCCGGAGGTGCGCCGCAGCCAGCGCGGGACACGGGTGCGGCGGGTGGAGGACGGGACGAGGGCTTCGAGTTCGGGCCCGTTCGGCGACACGTCCGAACCGGTGGACAGGTCGGCCGGGGCGGCCTCGGGCGGGGCATGGCTGATGCTCATGGCACTCCACGGCAGGGGAGGGTGCGCCCCGGGGTCAGCGGACGTGCGTCAGCGGCACGCCGGCACGCGCGCAGGGCGGGGCGATGAAGGGCAAGACGGAGAAAGAGGGGAAAGAACGGAGAGAAGCGCTGGAACGCAGGTGGGGAAGGGCGTCAGCAGCCGCGGCGACACGCGGCAGAGGCCACCCGCAGCAGGTCGATGTGACCGCGCGTGGTGAGCATGGCTGAACGCAACATGCCGCAGAACGTAGCCAGTTTGTCGACACACGGTCAATGCCGTCTCAACGAGTGGACCGGTCGTGTCAAGGTCCGGGCGGTCGGTGCGCTCGCTCGCCCGGCCGCCGGGGCGACAATGGCTCCATGCCCGATGCCTTCACGACCCGAGTCCTGAACGTCACGACCGGCTCCGACGAACGGATCGCCGACCTCACCCGCGACTGCGAGGACTTCCTCCGCGAGGTCGCCCGGGGCCGCGACGGCCTCCTCAACATCTTCGTCCCGCACGCCACGGCGGGCATCGCGATCATCGAGACGGGGGCCGGCAGCGACGACGACCTCCTCGCCGCCCTGCACACCCTGCTCCCTGCCGACGACCGCTGGCAGCACCGCCACGGCAGCCCCGGCCACGGCCGCGACCACGTCCTCCCGGCGATCGTGCCCCCGCATGCGACGCTGCCGGTGGTGGCGGGCGGCCTCGAACTGGGGACGTGGCAGTCGGTGTGCCTCGTGGACACGAACCGGGACAATCCTCGGCGACAGGTGCGGTTGTCGTTCCTCGGGTGAGGCACCGTGCACGCCCTCGGCCCCTGTGAATCCCGCTTCACTTCCGGCGACTCGCCACGTCCCAACAGGCAGTCCATGACGGACTGTTGACACTTGGCGCCGTCTCGATCACGTT
>NZ_JAMOLN010000417.1 GCF_024448165.1 Streptomyces longispororuber | reverse complement strand
CGGCGACGGCCGTGGCCCTCATGACGTACACGGCGCCGATGATCACGCTCGGCGACACGGCCGCGTCGCTGCACACGGCCCTCTCCTCCCAGGCCTGGCTCCTGAACGGCACTCCGCTGGGCCTCGCCGCCCTGCTCCTCGTCGCGGGCAGCCTCGCCGACGACTACGGGCGGCGCCGGGCCTTCGTCCTCGGCACCTTCGCGCTCGGCCTCACGACGGCGCTCGGCGCCCTCGCCCCGAACACGCTGCTGTTCACGCTCGCCCGGATCGCGCAGGGCGCGGCGTCCGCGGCGATCCTGGCCGCGAGCCTGGGCCTGCTGGTGCACGCGTTCCCGACCCCGGCCGGGCGCGTGAAGGCCACCGGGGTGTGGGGCGCGTTCGTCAGCGGCGGCATCGCGCTCGGCCCGGTCGTGGCGGGCGCCGTCTCCGACGTCGCCGACTGGCGCTACGCGTACGGGGTGCTGGCCGCGGCGACCCTCCTGGTGGCGGCCCTGGCCCCGCGGGCCCTCACCGAGTCCCGCTCGCCGCGCGCGGGCCGCCCCGACCTGCCGGGCGCCCTCACCCTCGGCCTCGCCCTGGTGGCCCTCCTCGCCGCGCTCACCCTGGGCCGCGACGGCTGGCTCCGCGCCCCCATCGGCGTACTGCTCCTGGCGACCGTCGTGCTCCTGGCGGCATTCGTGGCGGTCGAGCACCGCAGCGCGACGCCGATGCTCGACCTCACGCTCCTGCGCCGCCCCCTCTTCCTGGCCTCCACGGCGGGCGCGCTCTTCACCGGCCTGTCGGTCATCGCGCTCTTCAGCTACGTACCGACGCTCGTCCAGCACACGATGGGCGTCACGCCGATGGGCACGGCGGGCCTGTTCGTGATCTGGTCCGGCACGTCGTTCGCCGTCGCCCTCCAGGCCAGGCGGCTCGCGGGCCGGGTGTCGCCGCGCCACCAGCTGGCCGTGGGGTTCGTGCTGCACGCGCTGGCGGTCGCGACGATGCTCGGCGCGGCGGGCTCGGGCCACTGGACGCGGCTGCTGCCGGGCCTGCTGATCTCCGGCATCGGCAGCGGTCTGCTCAACGCGGCGCTCCCGCTGCTCGCCGTCGAGTCGGTGCCGGTCGCGCGGGCCGCGATGGGCTCGGGCGCCAACAACACGGCCCGCTACATCGGTTCGGCCGCCGGCGTCGCCCTGATGATCGCGGTCTCCACGTCGACGGGCACCACCCGGCACGCCCTCGACACCGGCACGAACACGGCGCTGATCGTCTCCGGCGCCCTCGCCCTCGCCGCGGCGGCCCTCCTGCTCACCCTGCGGGAACGGCGTCCGGCTCGCTGACCGGGTCCTGGGCCAGCACCTCGCTGTCCGGCCGCGCGTCACGGTCGGCCGGGCAGGCGTACGTCACCACGAGCGTGACGGCGAGATTGGCGGCGAGCGCCACGATCCCGGCGTTCACCCCGAACACCGGATCGTGCTCGCTGAACACCAGCCCGCACACGACCCCGACCCCGACGACGAGCCCGCTCACCGCCCCCACGAAACTCAGCCGCCGCCACAACAACCCCACCAGCAGCATCGGTACGAGCTGCGCCATCCCCTCGTACGAGATGAGGGAGAGCCGTACGAGGGTGTTGGGCGCGGCATACGTCAGGACGAGGGCGACGGTTCCCGCGACCACGACCACGAGCTGCGACCAGCCCTTCAGCGCCTGCGACGAGCCCCGCCAGCGCGGCACGAGCGAGAACACGCTGCTCCCCCACATCGTGCCGATGACCAGCATGAACACGGCCATCGGCACGATCGACGACAGCGCGGCGGCGACCCCGATGATCCCCACCGCCCAGGCGGGCAGCGAGTCGACGACGAGCTTGAACAGGGCCAGGTTCGAGTCGGCCCCGGTCAGTCCCGGCACCACGAACAGCGCCGCCATCCCGAGGAACATGGGCACGAACAGCAGCACGTTGTAGGCGGGCAGCCAGATGGCGTTGCGCCGCAGCCCGTCCGCGCTGCGCGCGCCCAGGTACCCGGCGACGGTGGTCGGGAAAATGACGACGGTGAGGGCGTTGAGGAAGGTCGTGGTCGCGAACCACGCCTCGCCGTACGGGCTTCCGCCGCTGCCGGGCAGCGTCAGCCAGTCGCTCTTCTCCTCGACAATCCGGTGCAGGAAGTCCCCGTACCCGTCGAAGTAGTGCACGGGGACGTAGAGGGCGAGGAACGCGAGCGTCACGATGACGAGCAGGTCCTTGAGCACCGACACCCAGGCGCTCCCCCGCAGCCCGCTCACCACGACGAACCCGGTGGTGACGGCGAAGCCGATGAAGTAGGCCCAGTTCAGGCTGATCGCGCCGTACGAGATGGTCGACACGACGACGCCCATGCCGGTGATCTGCAGCTGGATGTACGGCAGCAGGAACACGGTGACGAGCACGGCGACGGCGGCGCCGAGCCACGGCCTGCGGTACCGGTGGGCGACCATGTCGGTGATGGAGACGAGCCCGTGCCGGCGCGCGTACGACCAGAGCATCGGCCCGACGACGTAGCCGACGGCGTACCCGCACGACATGTAGGCGACGACG
>NZ_JAMOLN010000416.1 GCF_024448165.1 Streptomyces longispororuber | reverse complement strand
GTCCCCGTACGCGCACACCGCACCCCACCAGGCCGTCCCAGGCCAGCCCCCGTACCAGACGCCCATGCCGGCGCAGGGCCACCCGACGCCCGCGCCGCAGTGGAACCGCGGCTACGCGCCGCCGCCGCAGGGTCCTGGCATGGTCGGCAGGCCGTGGGCCGCGGCGCCGCTCCCGCCGAAGAAGAAGACGGGCCCGATCATCGCCGCGGTCGTGGTGGGCGCGTTCGTCGTGCTGGGGATCATCGGCGCGCTCCTCCCCGACGGGGAGAAGAGCGACGGCGGGTCCGGGTCCTCCAGTTCGTCCAGCTCCGGGAGTTCGGGCGGCGCGGCCAAGGGCGGCGCGAAGCAGCCCGACCCCAAGCCGGCGAGCTACAAGGGCATCGACCTGACCGAGAACTACTACCTCAAGATGGGCGACAACCCGCCCAAGCCGCTCGACGGCGGCGGCACCGGGGCCTCGTACATGGGCGGTGACGTCTACTACTACTCGGACAGCACGGTCACCGGAGAGAAGAAGATCGGCTCCGACAACGGCAAGCTGGTCCTCCTCAACAACGCGCAGAAGGGGTCCTTGCAGGTCTGCCGGACAGAGACCCGCTTCACCGAGACGATCGATCTCGACCAGCTCACGACGGGGTCGCAGATCTGCGTCCTCAGCGACTCCGGCCACGTCGCGGTGGTGACCTACCGCGGCAAGTCCGGTTCCACCGACTCGGCGGACTACGTCACGCTCGACGTGACGGTGTGGCGCAATGCCGAGGAGCCGACCGAGAGCGACTGACCCGGTCGCCCGGTGTCCGGTCCACGGCCCATGCCGTGGACCGAACACCGGGCCGGGAGATCCCGTGCCGACGCACCACGGGCGTCAGAGCACGGCGTCGACGAGCATGAAGACGGCCACCAGCAGCAGCGCCACCGCGAAGACCCGGCGCAGGGTGGTTCCCTTCACCTTCGCCGAGAGGCGCCTGCCGTCCCACGCGCCCAGGACCGCGGCGCCGACGAAGGGCGCGACGGCCGCCCAGTCCAGTTCGTGCAGGGTGCCGCCGCGCAGGGCGAGCGCGCCGAGCGAGTTGACGGTGATGACCAGCAGGCTCGTGCCGACGGCCGCGCGCATCCGCAGGCCGAGCAGGCCGACGAGCGCGGGCACGGCGAGGAATCCGCCTCCGACGCCGAGGACACCGGTGACCGCGCCGAGGCCCGCGCCGGCCCCTGCCGCGCGGACGGGCCCGGCGACGTGTTCGCCCTCCCGCTCCTCCCCGGCTCGCAGCATGCGCACGGCCGCGCCCGCGGCGACGACCGAGAAGGCCCCTTGCAGGACGGCGCCGGGAATGCTCGCGGCGAGCGCGGAGCCCAGCATCGCCGGGCCGATGCCGGCCGCGGCGAAGAGCAGTCCGGCACGCCATCTGACGTGCCCGTCGCGTGCGTGACCGGTCAGCGCCGTGACCGAGGTGAGCGTGACGATCACGAGGGCCGCGGTGGTGGCCGCCACGGGGGTGAAACCGAGCAGGTAGATCAGTGCGGGGACGGCCAGGACGCTGCCCCCGCCGCCGAGCGCGCCGAGCGACAGTCCGACGACCGCGCCCGCCACGAGAGCCAGGATCAGTGTGGTCACGCGACCGTACCGGGCAGGCCCTGCGCGTCCACCACGGGCAGTCCGGACAGCGCCCACTCCTGCATGCCGCCGACGACGTCGACCGCTTCCGCGCCGCCGCGCGTCAGCAGGTCGACCGCCTGCTGGGAGCGCCTGCCCGAGCGGCAGATGACGACCAGGGGGCGCCCTTCCGCCTCGCCCGGCAGCGACTCGCCCGCGGCGAGCCGCGACAGCGGGAGGAGCAGGGCGCCGGGTATGTGTCCCGCTCTCCACTCGTCGTGTTCACGGACGTCCAGCAGGACGTGCCCGCCGCCGTCGCCGGACGTGCCGTCCTCGGTGTGTCCGGTGCGCCGGGCCGCTTCTTCTACGGTGATCCGGCCGGGGCCGGAGGGAGATGTGCTCATGGGCGGTCCTCGCCTCGTACGGGATGGTGGGTCGGTCGGGTGCGGGTCAGGCGGCGCGGAGCGGGAGTCCGGCCGGTTCGGCGGCGGTGAAGGAGTCGTCGACGGCGACGACGTCGCGGCCCGCCGCGTCGAGGAGGGAGGCGGCGACGGCCGCTCGCATGCCGCCCGCGCAGTGCACCCAGACCACGCCGGGCGGCACGTCGTCGAGGCGCCGGTGCAGGGCGTGCAGCGGGATGTGGACCGAGCCCTCGACGAAGCCCGCGGCCCGCTCGGAGGCGCGTCGGACGTCCAGCACGACGACATCGTCCGTCCGGTCGTGCGTCCGACGGCGCTCGGCCAGGTCGGCGAAGGTGGCGCGGGGGAAGGAAGCCGGGGTGGCGCCCTCGACGGTCCAGGCGGCCGGGTCGCCGGTGGCGGCGGCGGCCGGGCGGTCGATGCCGACGCGCACCAGTTCGCGCTGCGCGTCGGCGAGTTGCCCGGCGGACTCGGCGAGCAGGGTCACCGGTTTACCCCAGGGGATCAACCAGGCCAGGTAGGTGGCCAGTTGACCGTCTGCCTCGAAGTTGTAGGTGCCGGTGACATGGCCTTCGGCGAACGCGATCCGGTTGCGCAGGTCGACGACCC
>NZ_JAMOLN010000415.1 GCF_024448165.1 Streptomyces longispororuber | reverse complement strand
GTCACCGCTGACGCGAGGCGGGCCGCGATGCCCACCCGGGCCCGCCGGTACCCGCCGGACTCGTCGTGCATCACCGAGTGCGCGTTCGCCATCTCCATCAGGGCGATCAACTCGAAGGCCAGCTGCGCCACATCGGTGTCCCGGTGCAGATCGCCCGCATCCCGCGCCTCCTGCGCGCACCGCTCGACCAGCGCGACCCAGGACCGCTGGGCCCGCGCCAGCGCGTCGTGCACCGCGCCCTCACGGGCGTCGTACTCCGCGAGCACCCCGTAGAAGAAGCAGCCGCCGGGGAACACCCGCGCGCGCGAGTACTCCAGCCACGTCTCGCACAGGTCCCACAGGCGCGCCACCCCGGGCGGCGTCGCCAGGGCCGGGCGCACGACCTTCTCCTCGTAGACGAGGGACGCCGCCCGCACGGTCGCGAGCTGCAGCTCCTCCTTGGAGCCGAACAGCGCGAACACCCCGCTCTTGCTGAGTTTCAGCTCCGTGGCGATGCGTCCGATCGACAGCGCCTCGAGCCCCTCCACCGAGGCGATGTCGACCGTCCGGCGCAGCACGAGCCGCCGGGTCTCGTTCCCCCGGGCGACCCTGCCGTCCACCGCACCGTCTGATTCCGCCATGGGTCCATGATGCGGCACGGGGGAGCGGCCGCCGCCGGCGGCAGAGCCGGCATCGGCGGCGGCCCGCGGGCACCGGAACGCGCGTCTCCCCCAGCGCGGTTCTGGTGCTCACCGTCCCCACCGGTCGGGGGGCGTGCGGGAGGTCGCCCCGCTGACCATGAGGACGCGAGGCCGGGGTCGCGTGTCGGCAACGACGCCCCCGGCCGCTCTGGGTGTGCGGACGGTGCGGACCCGGGGTCTCGGGGGCGGGATGGGGCCGGCTCCGCGGAGTCGGCTCATCCGAGTGTGAAAGGGCTCGGACGATTCGATGCTAGAACGCCGGACTCCGTACCGCCAGGGGCGGTTCCGGTCTCTTTCGGCAGGCTCCCGAGGAGCCGGGAGGCCCGCCGGTGCGCTGGGGCGGAGGACGGACCGTGAGGCGACGTCCGTCCCGGTCACCCCCGTTGCCGCACCCCCGGACGCCCTCGCTTCGGTCAGCGCGGCAACGGGCAGTAGCGGCTGCCGCCTTCGGTCACGACGGTCATCCCGGGGGCGATCTCCGTGAACCCGGCGTCCCGCACCACCGGGAGACCGCTGCGCGTCAGCGCCTCCCACCGGTCGCGCCCGGCGACCCGCACCGACAGCGGGAAGCCCGCCTCGCGCCAGTCCTTGCGTTCGGCGTCGGACAGCTCCCACCAAGCCAGTTGGGCGCCGTGTCCGGCCTGCGCCATGGACTTGCCCGCGGTCATGTCGAGCTCGGGGTTGAACCACAGGACCGGCGCCTGCGGGTCGGGCGCGGCGGGCGGCTCGGGGTCGGTCAGCTCCGTCCCCGACACCTGGAGGCGGGCCAGGTCCTTGGGCCAGCCGTCGAGCGGGACCGGCGGGAAGACCCGCACCTCGGCCGACGCGCCGGTGACCGTGATCCCGTCCAGCGCCTCGGCCCGGCACCACTCCGCGCCCCTGGCCCGCCGCACCACCTTGCGGATCCGGGCGTCCTGCCAGTCGCGCATCGCCTGCGCCCACTCCCCGTCGCCGAGCGAGCGCTCGTCGGAGAGCATCACCAGGACGGCACGCGCCGCCGTCTCCAGGGCGTCCGTGCGGGCCGGCGGCGCGGCGCGCTCGATGCGCACCACGAGCGGCAGCACGAACTGCGGTGCTTCGTCGCGGGCCGTGGGCTCGGCGCGGAACGGGCTGTCCTGGGAAGCGGGCGTGGAGGTGTCGTCACTGGTCACACCCCCCAGTCTGCCAGCCGCCGCCAGGACTCGTCGCCCTCCGCAACGTCGGCCGCCGCTACCGACTCGGCGGCCCCTGGGTGCTGCGCGGCGTCGACCTCGACGTCGCCGCGGGCACGCTGGTCCGGGTGCAGGGGGCCAACGGCACCGGCAAGTCGACGCTGCTGCGCCTGGTCGCCGGGATCGACGCCCCGGGGGAGGGGCGGGTCGTCGGCCGGCCGCGCACCGCCTACGTGCCCGAACGCTTCCCGGCCGCCCTGCCGTTCACCGCGCTCGGCTACCTCACGCACATGGGGCGCGTGCAGGGCCTCGTACGGGAGCGGGCCGCGCGGCGGGCCGGGGAGTGGCTGGAGCGGTTCGGCGCCGGCGGGTACGCGGGGACCGCCCTCGCCGAGCTCTCCAAGGGCAGCAGCCAGAAGGTCGCCGTGGCGGGGGCGCTGCTGGCCGCCCCGGAGCTGCTCGTCCTCGACGAGGCATGGACCGGACTGGACGCCGCCGCCCGCGACGAACTGGACCGGGTGGTCGCCGAGCGCACCACGGACGGCGGCGCCGTCGTCTTCGTCGACCACGACCCGCGCCGCCTGGCGGGATCCGCCGACGCGACGTACCTCATCGACGGGCCGACTCTGCGACCGGCGACGGAAGTCGACGTGTCGGCACCCGACGGCCCGCACGTCGTCGTCGAGGCGGTCGGCCCCGCCCGCGACCCCGAACTGCCGCAGCCGCACACCCTCGCCCGCCTCGACGCCCGCACCGTCCGTGTCACGGCCCCGGCCGCCCACTCCGACGG
>NZ_JAMOLN010000414.1 GCF_024448165.1 Streptomyces longispororuber | reverse complement strand
CAGACGCCGGACGACACGCCTCCCGCATCCGGCGGTACGCCACCGCCCCCGATGCCTGGGGCTGCGCCGCCGATGCCGCCCGGTCCGCCGCCGGTGCCGCCCGGTCCGCCGGGATACGGCCCGCCGCCGGGCCCGCCCGGTTCGCCCGGCCCCTACGGCTACAGCGCGCCGCAGAGCCCGGCGTTCGGGCCGCCCGCTCCGCCACCGGACTGCTCAACCTCTCCGGCCTGGGCCTCGGTTACGTCCTCCTGCGCCGCCGGCCGCTCGCCGTGCTGTGCGTCGCCGCGACCGCCGGACTCCTCGTCGTCGCCCTGCCCGCCGACCCGGACGGCGTGCCCGGCTGGGCGGTCGCCGGATACCTTGCGCTGCTGCTCCTCGCGGCGGCGGACGGCGCCCGCCGCGGACTGCGCGCACCCGCAACAGCCGTGCAGTTCAAGCCGGTTGTGGCGATCGTCGCCGCGATCGCCCTGCTCGCCGTGCCGGCCGCGGGAGCCGTCGCGTACGGCGGGCTGCGCGACGACGCGATCGAGGAGATGCTGCTCGACCGACTGGAGCGGACCGACGCCCAGGTGAAGAAGGCCTCCGGCCAGGAGTTCGCCGCCGCCCGCGCCGACTACGGCGCCGCCCTCACCCAGTACCGCTCCCTCACCGAGGACCACCCGGACTCCCGGGCGGCGCACCGCGTCCACGACAGCCTCGACGCCTACTACAAAGCGGTCGCCGCGCCGTACGCCGACGCCGACCACTGCGGCGCCGTCGCCCCGCTCGAATACCTCCGGGACGTGCCCGAGCGGATCGACCGCGACGTCCTCGGCGACCTCGCGAGCTGGCCCGACAAGCCGCTCGCGGTCTCGCTCCTGGAGTGCGGCACCGGCAAGCTCGGCGACGCCGAGAGCGACGGCAGGGGCGGCGAACTCGGCCAGCTGCTGCGGACGTTCCCGAAGTCGGCGCAGGCGGGCAAGGTCGAGCCCGCCGTCCGCGACGCCGTCGACCGGCGCGCCGGCGACATCAAGGGCGCCGAGCCGTGCCGCGCCACGGACGAACTGCGCCGGATCGGCGAGACCGCGAAGGAACTGCCCGCGCCGGCCCCCGGGCACCTGCGGGGCGACGTCGACGGCGCCGTCGAGAACGGGGTGTACGCCTGCGGCCTCGACCAGTTCAAGGAGAAGGAGTTCGCCGCCGCCCGCAAGACGCTCACCGGATTCGCCGGCACGTACAAGAGCGACAAGCGGCGGTCCCGCGCCCAGCAGGTCGCCATCGCCGCCGAGATCGCCGAGCAACGCCCGTCGGCGGGCGCCCACTTGCCGCCGTCCGGCGCCCCCGGCGGCTCCCGCATGGAGATGGTGATCAGCAACGACGGCCCGGACCCGGTGGAGATCCTCTACACGGGCCCGGTCACCGGACGCCTCACCATCGGCGCCTGCGCCTCCTGCAAGACGTACTCCAGCGAGGCCGCGGGAAGCAGCAGGGCGTGCAAGGCGAGCGGCACGTCGTACCCGAAGAAGACGCTGCGACTGCCGCCGGGCACGTACCACTTCCTGCACAAGCCCGGCGGCTCCGCAGCCACGGCCCGCAGCCGCGCCGCGGGCGGCCGCATCCAGCCCGGATACACGTACACGCAATGCAGTTACGTGGTGACCGGCGGCGGTCTGGGGCGGGACCTCTGAGCGCGGCCCGCGCCGGAGAAAGGCCGAAACCGGTCCGTGCCGCGCGGCGGCTGGGCCGGACGGGACCGGATGCGCCGCCCGGCCGTTCTGCGGCGCCCGATCCGGCCACCCGACTCCCGACATCCGACCGGGTTCTGACCATCCGTCAGGCAGACTGAGGGCATGCGTACCGCACAGCGGAAGGCCTACGACGTCGCGGAGCGTGAGCGGCGGCTGCTGCGCACGGCCCTCGACGTGATCTCCCGCGACGGCCTGCACCAGCTCACCCTCGGCCGGCTCGCCCAGGAGGCCGGGTACTCCAAGGGCACCGTCTACCACCACTTCACATGCCGCGAGGACCTCCTGGTCGAGCTGTCCGCGGAGAGCCTGCGCCGCCAGTCCCGCGCCTTCCAGTCCGTCGCCGAACTGCCGTGGGACGGGGTGCGCGCCCTGTACGGTCTGGCGTTCGCGGCGATGCGGCACGCGGAGACCCAGCCCGCGCTCTTCGAGTCCAGCGTGACCGCGCTGACCGACGCCGTCCTGGGCGCGGCCAGCCAGGAGCGCCTCGACCGGCGCCGTCTCGTCGCCGAGCAGACCACCCGGATCGTCGTCGCCGTGGTCGAACGGACCGTCCGTGAAGGCGAGTTCGGCCATCCGGAGCTCCCCGCCGAGGTCGCCGTCGACGCCCTGCGCTCGGCCGTCCTCGGCTACGCGGTCACCCATCTGCTGCCGCGCCGCGCCGCGCCGGCCGACGCCCGGGCCCGCGACAGCCGCCCGGCGATCACGGCGTCCCTGGTGCACGGCCTCGGCTGGCCACGGCTCGGGGCCGCCGCGCTCGCCGAGGTGCGGCGCGCCGTGGACGAGCTGATCCCCGCCCCGGGGCCGGCCGGCGCCCCTACGCGGAGTGACGGCTCTGCGCGGAGCGACGGCTGACGGAGCATCATGCATGGTGCAGACAGTGCCCGATCGGCCGTGATCCGCCCCTTGCGTGAACTCCTTGTCGGATTTCGACG
>NZ_JAMOLN010000413.1 GCF_024448165.1 Streptomyces longispororuber | reverse complement strand
GCGCCTGGCCCAGGCCGTGGTCACCCTGCGCGAACCGTCCGAGACCAACGGGTTCGTCAACGCCCACCCGATGGCCCACCACCGCTGGCTGCCCTCCATCGAGAAGGGCAAGGGCCTCGCCCTCGACGAGCTGATCGAGACCGGCGCCGCCTCCTTCGAGGGCGGTCAACCCTGGGTCGGCGACGCCGAGTTGGAGCTGTTCGAGGCGCCCACCGAGGAGCTGGCCCGGCTCGAGATCCGCGAGCCGATCGGCGCCTACTACCGCCAGGTCGGCGTCGTCTGGGACGGCGGCCGGCTGCTCGAATCGCACACGTCCGGCGCCGAGTGACCCCGCCCCACCGACCAACAGGAGCCTGACAGATGACCGAGCACACCCTCACGGTCGCCGGGGTCGCCGTCGACACCCGGCACTGGATCGGCGGCCGACGCGTCGCCTCCGCCGGCACGTTCACCGACGTGTCGCCCATCGACGGCAAGGCCATCGGCGCGATCTCGCGGGGCACCCCGGCCGAGGCCGCCGAGGCCGTCGCCGCCGCCAAGGCCGCCTTCCCCGGCTGGGCCGCCACCCCGCGCGCCGAACGCGCCCGCATCCTGCACGCCGTCGCCGACGGCGTCGAGAAGCGCCTCGAAGAACTCGCGATCGTCGAGACCACCGACAACGGCGCCCTGCTGCGCTCGCACCGCCGCGGCGTCATGCCGCGCGTCGCGCACAACTTCCGGTTCTTCGCCGACTGGCTGCTCACGCTCGACCACGAGGACTTCGACACCTATCCATCAGGCGGCTCCGCCGCCGGGCGCGGCCACACCAACCACGTCAGCTGGGACCCGGCGGGCCCCTGCGTGCTCATCACGCCGTGGAACGCGCCGCTGATGATGGCGTCGTGGAAGGTCGCCCCGGCGCTCGCCGCCGGCAACACCGTGGTCCTCAAGCCCGCCGAGTGGACCCCGCTGACCGCCTCGCTGCTCGCCGACATCACCGCGGAGGCCGGACTGCCCGCAGGCGTCCTCAACATCGTGCAGGGCTACGGCTCCGAGATCGGTGACGCGCTGACCTCGCACCCGGACGTCCGCCGCATCAGCTTCACCGGCTCGGTGCCCACGGCCAGGCACATCGCCGCCTCATCCGCCCCGAACCTCACTCCCACCAGCTTCGAACTCGGCGGCAAGTCACCGCTGTTGGTGTTCGCCGACGCCGATCTCGACCTGGCCGTCGACCTCGCCGTCGAGCAGTACGACAACGCGGGCCAGGTCTGCCTCGCCGCGACCCGCATCCTCGTCGAGGAGCCGATCGCCGAGGAGTTCACCCGCCGGTTCACGGAGAAGGCCGCCGGGCTGACCCAGGGCGACCCGCGCGACGAGGCCACCGACGTCGGCCCCAACATCCACCCCCGCCAGCTGGAGAAGATCGACGGCTTCGTGCGGCGGGCCGTCGCGGCCGGCGCCCGTACCGTCATCGGCGGCCACCCGGGCGACGGCCAGTACTACGCCCCGACGCTCCTCACCGACGTCGCCCAGGACTCCGAGATCGTGCAGGAAGAGGTCTTCGGCCCCGTCCTGACCCTCCAGACCTTCCGCGACGAGGACGAGGCCGTCCGCCTGGCCAACGACACCCGCTTCGGCCTGGCCGCCACCCTCGCCACCGGCGACCACGAGCGCGCCGACCGCGTCACCGCGCAGCTCGTCGCGGGCACGGTCTGGGTCAACTGCTTCTTCGTCCGCGACCTCCAGGCCCCCTTCGGCGGCTCGCGCGAGTCCGGCGTCGGCCGCGAGGGCGGGACCTGGAGCTTCGACTTCTACTGCGACCTCAAGAACACCGTCACCGCCCCGAAGGGATGGAAGCACCATGGGTGAGATCGTCGGGGCGGGCCTGCTCGCCCACGTCCCCACCATCGTGCTGCCCGAGGAGACCCGCCTCGAACTGAACGAGGGCAAGGAGATCACCCTCGTCACGGGGCTCCGGGAACTCCGCAAGGAGGTCTTCGAACGCGAGGGCCCGGACAGTTACGACACCGTCGTCGTCCTGGACTCGCACTGGGCCACGACCGTCGAGTTCGTCGTCACCGGGCAGGACCGCCGCGCGGGCCTGTTCACTTCCGAGGAGCTGCCGCGCGGCATGTGCCGCATGCCCTACGACTTCCCCGGCGATCCCGAACTCGCCGCGAACATCGCGAAGTCCGCCGACCGGCACGGCACCTGGATCACCGCGATCGACGACGCCTACCTGCCGATCTACTACGCCACCATCAACCTGTGGAAGTACCTCGGCGAAGGACTGCCGGACAAGCGGTGGGTGACCATCGGCGTCTGCCAGACCGGCGACATGGAGGACCACCTGCGCCTGGGCCGGGCCCTCGCCGACGGGATCGCCGCCACTCCCGGCCGCCGCGTCCTCGTCATCGCCTCCGGCGCGCTGTCGCACACCTTCTGGCCGCTGCGCGAACTGCGCGACCACGAATCCAGCGACCCGGCGCACATCTTCACCGCCGAGGCCCGCGAGGCCGACCTGGAACGCATCGCCTGGTTCAAGGAGGGCCGTCACGACAAGGTCCTCGACACCATGGACGAGTTCGGGAAGTACAAACCCGAGGCGAAGTTCTTCCACTACCTGATGATGGCGGGCGCCCTCGGCGAGCAGGCCTGCACCGCCAAGGGGCGTCAGTACGGCGCGTACGAGAACTCCATCGGCACCGGTCAGGTCCACCTCTGGTTCGACCGCCCGGC
>NZ_JAMOLN010000412.1 GCF_024448165.1 Streptomyces longispororuber | reverse complement strand
CCCCGCTGCCCGCCCTCCGCTTCACCCCGTACGCCGCCGAGGACGCGGACGCCCGCCCCGTGCGGTCCCTGCCGCTCCCGGTCCTGGAGGCGGCGCCGCGCTGGCTGGCGAACTGGTCGCGGGTCGTCGGGGCGCCGGCCGGGGCCCACGTCACGGGCGCCGCCGCCTGGCTGACGCCGGACCCGCCGGCCGCGCACGCCGCGGCGCCGGCCGACCGCACCCCGGAGGACCTGGTGCGCGCCTTCCGCGCCACGGCCTCCCCCGAGGCGTTCCGGCTCGCCGGGCACCTGGCGGTCGGAGTGCCGCACCTGCCGGTGATGCGCCTGGTCCACGCGGCCCTCGAACGCGATCCGCGGCCGCAGCACCTGGCCGAGGTCGTCCTGAGCGGCCTGCTGACGACGGCGCCGGGACCGCCCGGCTCGTACGCCTTCCGCGACGGCGTCCGCGACCTCCTGCTCCGCTCCCTCCCCCGCTCCTCCCGCGGCCGCACCACCGCGTTCCTGGCCCGGGTCGGCGGCCTCATCGACGAGCGGGCCGGGGTGGGGGCCGGGGAGTTCCGGGCGACGACGCGGGGTCCGGAGGGAGAGGCGTTCGCGGCGGTCAGCGAGGAGAGCGTGCGGCGGTTGTCGGGCGGGCAGCGGACGCTGGACGACCGGTACCGGCTGGTCCGTGCGCTGCGGGCGAGCGGCAGCGTGTGGGAGGCGCGCGACCTGGACACGCGCACCACCGTCGCGGTGAAGCTGCACGGCTCCCTGGACGTCCCACGGCAGGCGGCCTTCCACCGCACGCTCACCCGGCTGGCCCGGCTCGACCATCCGAACGTGGTCGCCGTGCACGACTTCGGCGTCCACGACGGGACGACGTACGTCGTCATGGAGCATCTGGACGGCATCCCCCTCAACGCGCTCGCCGCGCCCACCGGTTACCGGCTGCCGGGCCTGGTCCTGTCGCGGCTCGCCCAGGACGTCGCCGCCGGGCTGCTCGCCGTGCACGGCATCGGCGCCGTGCACGGCAACGTCGGCATGGCCCGGATCGTGCTGCTGCGCCACGGCACGGCCAAGCTCACCCTGTTCGCCGACGGGCGCCGGGCGGACGACGAGGGCCGGCGCAGGGACGTCGTCGAACTGGGCACGATGCTGCGCCGGTTGAACGCGCCGGAGCGGATCACCACGGACCTGCTGTCCAGCGACGCCGACCGCCGGCAGACCGCGCTGCGCCGGCTCGCCGACCAGGGTTTCACCACGTACGACCGGGAGCGCCACTCCTACCGGCTGCTCGGGCGGCCGGAGTTCGTCCTCACCGACCTGACCCAGGAGACCTACGTGTCCCTGGAGTTCGCCGAGGAGCAGGCGATGCTGTGCATGCTGCTGCTCCGCTCGGGCCGGGCCGTGACGCACGCCGAGCTCACCGAGGGCATCTGGGGCGGCCGGCCGCCGAAGGGAGTACTGGGTCTGCTCGGCTCGTACGCGACCCGGCTGCGGCACGCGGGCGCGGGCACCATCGCGACGCTGCCCGACGGCTACGCGATCCACACCGGCACCGACACCTTCGACGTGGACAGCTGCCAGAACCTCGTCGGCGCCGCCGAGGCGAAGCGCGCCGACGGCGATCTGGCGGGCGCCCGCGACCACATCACCGACGCCCTCGCCCTCTTCCGCGGCACACCGCTCGACGGGGTGCCGGGCCCCGCGGCCCGTACGGCCAGGACCCGTCTGACGCAGTTGCGTCTCACCCTCCACCGCACCGCCGCCGAACTCGACCTGGACCTGGGCGAGTACGGCCGGGCCGCGACGGACCTCGCCGGACTGACCCGCGCCCACCCCTCCCGCGAGGACTTCCGCCGCCTGCAGATGATCGCCCTGCACCGGCTCGACCGGATCGACGAGGCGCTGGAGGCGTACGAGGACTACGAGGCGGTGGGCGGGCGCGTCGGGCCCGGCCTGGAGGAGCTGCACCGCGATCTGCTGGCGGCCCGCGACACGGCGACGGCCCCGTCCCGCACCTCCGTCACGTTCGATCTCGCCGACGACGCCGGGATCGACCTGCTGCCGGTCGTCGTCGGCCTGATCGAGGCGGCCGGTCTCACGGCCCGCGAGCACGCCCTGCACCCCCTCCCGGCCGGTGGCTACGAGGTCGTGGTCAAGACGGACCGGGCCGCCGAGCGGCTCCTGGAGACGACCGTGACCCGCCTCCCGGCCACCCTGTCCGAACTGCCCGCCGGGGTACGGGTGGGCGGCCTCCCGGCGGGCGTGCACGTCACGGTGACCTTCTGGCCGGCCGGCCCCGCGCACCGCGCCGCCCGCGACGGCCTGCGCGCCGACCTCGCCACGCACGCGGCGGCCTCCTGCGTGGCGGTGGCCCCCGGCCTCGTCGACCCGTACACGGTCAGCGCGCTGGGCCTGCGCGCGATGGGCGGGGACCCGCCGACGTACTGGTACCGCATGGTGACGGCCCAGAGCCTGGACCGGCTGCACCGCCTCACCTCGGCCCTGCGCCACCTGTCCGTGACGGCGGCCCCGTCCCACCGCATCGCGCTGTCCAGCCTCCTCGCCGAGCGGCTCGGGCAGCCGGTCGACCTGCGCCACATCGGCGATCTGGCGGCCACCGCGCTGAACAGCCCGACCGGCGAGAGCATGATCCTGGACGCCGTCCGGGAAACCCAACTACCGCAGGTGGCAGCGGAGTTCACCCGAACCCTCACGTCGACGGACGCCACGCCCGACACAGGTACTGACACAGGTACCGGCACCGGCACC
>NZ_JAMOLN010000411.1 GCF_024448165.1 Streptomyces longispororuber | reverse complement strand
GGTGCCGCGGGCCGGTGATCGGGCGCCTGGCCGGCCCGGCGGAGGTGCCGCGGGGTCGTGGCCGGGCGCCGAGCGGCCCGCCCCTGCGGTCAGTCGCGTCGCGCCGCGCGCTCGATGCGGTCGAGCAGTCGGTGGTGCCGGGCGGCGTGGGCGAAGTCGGGTACCAGCGAGGTGCCGTCCGTCAGGTCGCGGCGGATCTGGGCGTAGGCGGCGCCGACGTTGTAGGCGGTGGTGCCGCGCAGCTCCCGGAGTTCGGGCTCGAAGTAGTGCTCGGGCACGGGGAGCGGGCCGAGCGCGGTGTCGGCGCCGCGGGCCCCCGTGACGGCGTACTCGCCCATCTGGAGGTGCCCGTGGTCACCGGTGACGACGAGGTCCCCGTCGGTCCCGTTGATCTCCCAGCGGAAGCCGGTGCCCCGTGACCGGCCGCCCCGGTAGTGCACGGAGGCCACCGCGCCGGAGGAGAGCACGCCGCCGACGACCACCTGGTCGGGGACGTCGGGCCGGTGGACCAGGCCGGTCTGCGGGTCCTCGATCGCCCGGCGGCGGGTGGCGGTGACCGCGCCGACCTCGTCGAGGTCGCCGAGCACCATGGTCAGGGCGTCCAGGGTGTGCCCGAACGGAATGGTCAGCAGGTTCGCGCCCGACCTGCGGTCCAGCAGGTACGCGCCGCCTTCCGGGAACGCGGCTCCCCAGCCCCGCCCGTCCGCGACCAGGGTGGTCGACAGCACCTCGCCCACGTAACCGTCGGCGACCAGGTCGCGCAGGTGCCGCACCACCGGGGCGGAGCGCGCCTGCAGCCCGGTGAAGGTGCGCAGCCGGTGCGCGGCGGCGAGGGAGGCCAGCTCCTCGGCCTCGGCGGGGCCGGTGCCCAGCGGCCACTCGGAGAGCACCGCCTTGCCCGCGGCCAGAGCGGCCCTGACGATCTCGCGGTGGTCCGGCACCTTGACGGTGACGACCACCAGGTCGACCGCGTCGGACGCGGCCAGTTCGGCGGCGGTCCCGAAGTGGTGGGCGACGCCGTGCTTCTCGGCGGACTGCCGCGCGGACTCGGCGCTGCTGGCGGAGAGGGCCCGTACCTCGAAGCCCTTGAGGCCGCGCAGGGCGGGCAGGTGGGCACTGGAGGCCCAGCCGCGCCGGGCGGAGAGCCCGACGATGCCGACGCCGATGGGGGAGGGTGGCTGCGGGGACGCGGGCATGGCGGACTCCTCCGTGCAGGACGGTAAACTGTTTGACGGGGAACGAACACTCGCTCCGGAGTGTACGCACGGCGTCGAACACTCTGCAAGGCGTTCGGGCCACCGGGAGACGGCCGGCCTGCAGGGCGGGCCGGAGGCGAGGAAGGGAGTGCAGGGCATGACATCGACGGCCACGGGTGGGAGCCACCGGGCGGCACCGGTCCACATCGACCCCCGGGAGGTGTCCCTCGAATCGGCGCTGCTCGCCCTCGCGGACCCGGTCCGCCGCACCCTCGTGCGGGAGCTGGCCGCGTCGGGACCCTGGGAGCGGACCTGCGGGACCTTCGACGTACCGGTCACCAAGGCCACGCTCAGCAGGCACTTCGCGGTGCTGCGCGAGGCGGGACTGCTGGAGCAGAAGGACGCGGGGCCGCGCCGGCTGAACCGGCTGCGCCGCGAGGAGTTCGACGCGCGCTTCCCGGGGCTGCTGGCCCTGGTGCTCCGCGACGAGGGCTGAGGCGGCGCGGCTCAGGAGTGCGGAGCCCTGCGGGATGGCTAGGTCCATTTTTGGGTCATTTGTCCACCGCGCCCGTATTCTGGCGGGGTGAGCTGGTTCCGGGCGCTGAAGGACACCACCCGCTCGGGACTGACGGTCGAGCGGAAACGGCTGGAACCCTCGATCGCCCTGCGCGGCGCGGCGGGTCTCGCCATCGTCATCGCCGTGAGCCTCGCGCTGTTCGGGCCGCTGGTGGCGGCCGGTTCGGCGTTCGGCGCGTTCCAGGCGGCGATCGCGACGTTCCAGCGCAGCTGGCGGCCCCGCCCCGAGCTGGCCGTGGCCTCCGGCGCGAGCCTCGGCATCTCCACGTTCCTCGGCTACCTCACCGGCTCCCACCTGGCCCTCTTCCTGCCCCTCCTCGCCGTCTGGACGTTCCTGGCGGGCCTGTCCTGGGCGGCGGGCCCGACCATCGGCATCATCGCCTCGTCGAACGTCGCGATGATGCTGGTGACCATCACCCTGCCGACGTCGATCTCCGAGGCCGCCGCGCACGCCGCGATGATGATCTTCGGCGGCCTGGTCCAGGCGGCCCTGGTGATCCTCTTTCCCGTACGGAGATGGGGAGCGCAGCGCGACGCGCTCGCCGACGCCCTCGCGGCCGAGGCCGACTACGCGCGCCGGCTGCGCCACGACCCGGTCGCCCCGTTCGACCCGGAACCGCTGATGCTGGCCCGCAGCGCCGCCGCCCTCACCCCGCGCCAGGCCCGCACCCGCCCCGCCCAGCTGCACGGCGCGCGCGGCCTCGCCGAACGCATCCGCCCGGTCCTCGCCTCCCTCGCCGATCCGGCGGTCGGCGTCCCGGCGGAGGGGCCCGAACGCGACCGGGTCAGGGAGCTCCTCGCTGCCACCGGTTCGATCCTGGACGCGGCGGCCCGCGCCATCCGGCACGGCGACCCGGTGGCGATCCCGGCGGGCGCGGTCGCGGTGTTCCGCACCCCGGACACCGGCGCCCTCCTCACCGGCCCGCCCCTGCGAGCGGCCACCCGCCTGGGCTCGCTGCTCCGCGACGTGGTCGAAACGGCGGGCGGT
>NZ_JAMOLN010000410.1 GCF_024448165.1 Streptomyces longispororuber | reverse complement strand
CCCGGCGTGCAGCAACCGCGCCACCGCCCCGGTCTCGTCCGGCACGGGCACCCACACGTTCATCCCGCTGCGCCCGTGCGCCACGACCCCCCGCTCGGCCAGGGCAGCGACCAGCGCGTCACGCCGCCGCCCGTACGACGCAGCCACCACCCGCGCATCCACCGCTCCGCCCGCCCACAGCCCCGCCACGGCCCGCTGCGTGATGCGGCTGACCCAGCCGGGCCCGAGCCGCTGCCGGCCCCGCACCCGGTCGACGGTCGCGGCGTCCCCGGTGAGGACGGCGAGCCGCAGATCGGGCCCGTACGCCTTGGCGACCGAGCGGACGAACGCCCAGTGGTGCGTGACCCCGGCCAGCGGATGCAGCGGCAGATCGACGATGCCGTGACCGTGGTCGTCCTCGATGAGCAGCACCTCCGGGTGCGCGCCGAGCACCGTGCGCAACGCCTTGGCGCGGGCACCGCTCACGGCCGCCCCGGTCGGATTCTGCGCCCGGTCCGTCACCACGAGGGCCCGCGCCCCCGCCTCCAGCGCCCGCGCCACGTCGTCCGGCAGCGGCCCGTCGTCGTCGACCCCGACCGGCACGATCCGCAGCCCGAGCGCGGGCACGAGGTCGAGCATGCTGCCCCACCCCGGGTCCTCGACGGCGACCGCGTCCCCGGCCTTGAGGTGCACCGCGAGCACCCGCTCGATCGCGTCGAGCGACCCGGACGCCACCACGACCGGCCCGTCCGGCACCCCGTCGGCGTCGAACGCGGCGCGCGCCTGCCGGACGAGCCCGGGCTCCAGGGAGTCCGCCCCGTACAGCACGGGTTCCGCGTCGGCGACGGCCGCCGCGGCGGTGAACGCCCCGACGAGCGACGGCAGCAGCGCGACGTCCGGGTTCCCGGCCGACACGTCCCGCACCCCCGCCGGCACGTCGACCCGGATGTGCTCGCGCGCGGTCGTGGCCGGCTTCGGCCGCACCCGGCTGCCGCGCCGCCCGGCCGTCTCGATCACCCCGCGCTCCCGCAGGGTCCGGTACGCGGCCGCGACCGTATTGGGATTCACCCCGAGCCGCTGCGCCAACTCCCGCATGGGAGGCAACAGTTGCCCCGGCTCCAGGCCACCGTCGGCCACCGCACGCTCGACGCTCGCGGAAATCTCCGCCGCACGCCGCCCACTGATCGGATACTCTCCTAGCACAAACCACAGTTTGCACTAATGCAATGGAGTTCGCAACATGAGCGTGGCCCCCGAACAGACCCCGGCCGCCGGCGCGTACACACCGACGGACCGCACGGTACCGACCCGCTCCAAGGAGCGCGCCGGATATGACCGCGCCCTGGTCCACTCGATACTCGACGAGGCGTACGTCTGCCACCTCGGTTTCGTGCGCGACGGCGCCCCCGTCGTCCTGCCAACGCTCTACGGCCGGGTCGGCGAGCGCCTCTACGTGCACGGGTCCACCGGTTCGCGCCCGTTGCGGATGGCCGGGCAGCAGGACCCGGGGCTGCCGGTCTGTCTGACCGTCACGCACGTCGACGGCCTGGTCCTCGCCCGGTCCGCCTTCCACCACTCCATCAACTACCGCTCCGTGGTGATCCACGGGACCGCGCACCAGGTGACGGACCCCGAGGAGAAGCGCGCGGCCCTGGACGCGCTCGTCGACCACGTGGTGCCCGGCCGCTCCGCCGACTCGCGCCCCGCCAACGCCAAGGAGCTCGCCGCGACGGCCGTGCTCAGCCTGGATCTGGCGGAGGTCTCGGCGAAGCTGCGCACCGGCGGCGTGAACGACGAGCCGGAGGACCTCGGCCTCCCGCACTGGGCGGGCGTGGTCCCGCTGCGCCAGGGCTACGGCACCCCGGTCCCGTCCGACGACCTCACCGACGGCATCGCCCTGCCCTCCTACCTCCGGGAGTTGTGATGCTGATCCACCCCTGGGACGCCGCGCGCGACGCCGCCGAGTGGCGCGAGTGGCTCGCCGCCCACGACTTCGGGCAGCTCGCGGCCAACGGGCTGCCGGGCGAGCCGCCGTTCGTGCAGCCGATGCACTTCGCGTACGACGGCGAGCGCGACGAGGTCCTCGCCCATCTCGCCCGACCGAACCCGATCTGGCCGGCGCTGGACGCGAACCCCGAGGTGCTGCTGAGCGTCGTCGACGACTACGCGTTCGTGCCGGGCCCCTGGCAGGCGCTGCCCGGCGCCCCCGCCGAGCACGGGACGCCGACCAGCGTGTACGCCGCGGTCCAGCTCCGCTGCACCGCCCACGTGGTGGACGATCCGCAGGAGAAGGCCGAGATCCTCAACCGGCAGGTGGGCCACTTCCAGCCGCCCGGCCTGTCGGCGACCGCGGCCGTCGGCGAGGCCCCGTACGGCCGGATGCTCCCGGGAATCCGGGGTCTACGGCTCGAAGTGACCGACGTACGGGCCAAGTTCAAGTACGCCGGGCACAAGCCGGAAGAGGTGCAGGACCGGATCGCCGCGGGCCTCGCGGAGCGGGGCGGACCGCGCGACGCCGCCGCGCTCGCGGTGCAGCGCAGGCGGCGCCAGGAGGCGTGACCCATGGGTCAGCCGCCGGACCGGGCCTCCGCGACGGCGAGCCCGAGGACCGAGGCGAGCATCAGGGCGGTGCCCGCCACGGTCGCCCCGGTGAGCCGCTCGCCGAGCACCGTCACGGCGATGAGGGCCGCGCCCACCGGTTCGAGCAGCATGACCACGGAGACGGTGGCGGAACGCACGACGGCCGCGCCCGCGAAGTACAGGGCGTAGGCGAGCGCGGTCGGCA
>NZ_JAMOLN010000041.1 GCF_024448165.1 Streptomyces longispororuber | reverse complement strand
CGCGGGTGCCCACCAGGCCCACGTGCCCAGCAGCGCCATCGTGGCCGGGACCAGCAGTCCGCGCACGATCGTCGCGTCGACAAGGACCGCGATGACGAGGCCGACGCCGATCATCTTCATGAAGACGATCGAGGAGGCCATGAAGCCGCCGACGACCACGACCAGGAGCAGCGCCGCACTCGTGATGATCTTCGCGGTGCGCTGCACGCCGACCGCCACGGACTCGACGACGTCGCCGCCGGCGTCGTACTCCTCGCGCACCCGGGACAGCAGGAACACCTCGTAGTCCATGGCGAGCCCGAAGGCGATCGCGACGACCAGGACGGGGAAGTTCACGTCCACCGCGCCGATCGGGTCGAAGCCGAGCGGCCCGGACAGATGGCCGTCCTGGAAGATCCACTTGATCGCGCCGAACGCCGCGAGGAGCGAGAGCAGGTTCAGGACCACGGACTTGAGCGGCAGCAGCAGCGAGCCGAACGCCAGGAACAGGACCAGGAAGGACACCACGGCGACGAACAGCGCCATCCACGGCAGGCGTTCGCCGATCATGGCGACGATGTCGACACGGGAGGCCGGCATGCCGGTGACCAGGGTCTCGGCCCCGGCCGGCGGATCGACCGCGCGTACGTCGCCGACCAGGGTGCGCGCGGCGTCCGACATCGGGTCGGGCGTGTAGTGGAGGGTGACGCGGGCGTCGTGGCCCGCGACGTTCGTCGGGGACGCCGACGCCACTCCGTCGATCTTCGCCAGCTCGTCGGCGTACGCGGCGACCCGGGCGGGCTGCGCGGGACCGTCGAAGCGGACGACCGAGGTCATGATCCGGCCGGGGTCGGTCTCGAAGTCGGCGGCGAGCTGCCGGCTGACGACCTTCGCGTCGGCGTCCGAGGGCAGCACCCACTCGCCGGGGCGGGCCCAGTTCACGCCGAGCAGCGGTGCGCCGAGGCCGGCCAGGACGGCGACGATCGCGAGCGTGGAGACCAGCGGCTTGCGCATCACGGCGTGCGCGGTGCGGTACCAGCGGCCCTGCGTACCGGACTTGGGGGCGCGCCGGCCCGAACCGGGCAGCGGGATGCGCCACTTGTCGATGGCGTGGCCGGTGTAGCGCAGCAGCGCGGGCAGCAGGGTGAGGGCGCCGAGGACCGCGAAGGCGACGACGGCCACGGCCGCGTACCCCATGGAGGACAGGAAGCGGGACGGGAAGAGGAGCAGCCCGGCGAAGGAGATCGCGACGGCGACGCCGGAGAAGGCGACCGTGCGGCCCGCCGTGGCGGTGGCGCGCCGCACCGCCGTGTCGACGTCGGCGCCCGCGTGCAGTTCCTCGCGGAAGCGGTTCACCATGAACAGCGCGTAGTCGATGGCGAGTCCGAGGCCGAGGATCGTGATGACGTTGATGACGGTGCTGGAGATCTCCGTGAACATCGTCAGGACGCGCAGCACCACGAACGAGCCCAGTGCCACGAACGCGCCGACCGCCAGCGGCAGCAGTGCCGCGATCGCGCTGCGGAAGATCAGTACGAGGAGGAGCAGGAGGACCGGCACCGAGAGCAGTTCGGCGCGCGCGATGTCCGATCCGGTCAGCGCGTTGACCTGCTCGGTCATCGCGGTGACGCCGCCGTGGCGGACGTCGGTGCCCGGCGCCTCGAAGTCCTTCTCGATCCTGCCGAGCGCCTCGACCTGTTCCTGGTCGACGTCGCTGGTGAACTGCACGGTCGCGTAGGTCTTCGTGCCGTCCTTCGAGACGTACGCGCTCTTGTCCCGGGCGCCGGGGTGCCAGTACGAGTCGAGGCGTTCGATGCCGGCGCGCGGGACGCGGTCGAGGGCGGCGCGCACGGCGGGGGCGACGTCGTCGATCGTGGCGCCGTCCGCCGTCGCCTCGTAGACCACGATCAGGTCGTTCGACTCCCGGCCGAGCGGGCCCGCGAGGACCCGGTCCGCCCGGACGGACTCACTGGCCGGGTCGTCGAAGCCGGCGCCGCCGGTGAACGAGGCGAAGACGCGGGTGCCCCAGACGCCGGCGAAGAGGGTGAAGGCGACCGCCGCGACGACGACCCACTTGCGGCGCCGCGCGGTTAATTCTCCGAGTGCGGCAAACACATCATTCTCCTGAACTCGGTTCCGGTGTCGGGCTCTTGGCAGGAACTTACACTATCGATAGTGGAACTATCACTAGTGGTCGCGATGAGTGCCACGCGCCTGCCCGTTCCGGGTGGGTCGTCCTCAGGTGGTGCGTGCGGTCAGGCCGAGTGGCGGGAGGACACGTCCTCCTGGGCGATACGGCGCAGTGCCGACATCGCCGCGTCGCCCAGGACGGTGCCGAGGACGACGCCCTCCACCTTGCCGTCCGTGGACGGTGCGTCCGCGAGGGTGGCCAGTTCCGCGGCGGCCAACTCCCCTGCCGCCGTCGCGTACTTGTCGAGCAGGACCAGCAGGTCGCCGCGGTCCAGGTCCCGGTACGTCACCACGATCTGCACCAGCGACCGCCGGCCGGGGTTCTCCGGCTTCGCCGACCAGCCGTGGCGGGCGACCAGGTCGGCGACCTCCGCCTCCGCGCGCTCCCAGTCGGCCCGGTCGCCGTGCTCCGGGGCCGATCTGGTGACCGCGGACTGGGCTACGCCGAGTGCGCCGTGGACCGTGCGGTGCGGGGAGTCGACCTCGGCGAGGACCTCGCGGGCCGCGGCGATGGAGAGGCCGCCGACCTCCAGCATGGCGCGGATCAGTTTGAGGCGGCGTACGTGGGTGTCGTCGTAGGCGACCTGGTTCGGGCTGGTGCGTTCGCCGGCGGGGAGCAGGCCTTCGCGCGAGTAGTACTTGATGGTGGGTACCGGCACCCCGGTCCGCCGCGCCAGCTCTCCGATCCGCATCGCCCGAGAGTACCTGGCGTGGGGTTTCGGCCGGTTGTCGCGTGCGGGTCGGTGGGGGCCGGCCGCGCAGTTCCCCGCGCCCCTGAAAGCACGGCTGCTCGCCGTGGACAGCAGGCGTTTCCGCCGACTGCCGGCCGGTGGGACTTCTCGCGCAGTTCCCCGCGCCCCTGAGAGGCGCACTTCGTGCACCTCTCAGGCCGATGCCCTCTTGCGTGGAGTGGTCTTCTTGGCTGTGGTCGATGTCGACGTCGACTTCTTTGCCGACGTCGACTTCTTCTTCGACGCCGTTCCGGAGGAACTCTTCTTCGACGCCGTCGACTTGGCGGCGGACGCGCTCTTCTTCTTGGGGGCCGCCTTCTTCCGGGACCGCGACGACAGATGGGTCACCTCGGCCACGTCCTCCGCCGAACCGCCGGAGGCCCGCGCCTCCTTGGCCGCTCGTACGCTGCTCTCCAGCGCGGCCATGAGGTCGATCACCTTGCCGCCCTTGGCGGCCGGCGCCGCCGGAGTCTGCGCCTGCTCGCCGCCGGAGGTCTTCGCCGCGATCATCTCCTCCACCGCGGTCCGGTAGTCGTCGTGCAGCGAGTCCATGTCGACCTCGCCCAACGTGTCCATCAGGGCGTCCGCCAGGTCGAGTTCGGCGTCCCGCACCGTGACGTGGGTGTCGGGCGCGACGTCCTCGGGCGCCCGGATCTCGTCCGGCCACAGCAGCCCGTGCATCGCGATGGCGTCGTCGACGACCCGCAGCATGCCAAGACGTTCCCTGCCGCGCAGCGCGAACTTGGCGATGGCGACCTTCTTGCTGCGCTTCAGCGCCTCCCGCAGCAGCGTGTACGGCTTGGCCGCCGGCACGCCGTTCGCGGCGAGGTAGTACGCCGCGTCCATCTGGAGCGGGTCGATCCGGTCGGCCGGGACGAAGGCGACGATCTCGATCGTCTTGGCCGTGGGGATCGGCAGCTGCGCGAGGTCGTCCTCGGTGATCGGGATGATCGAGCCGTCGGCGTCCTCGTACCCCTTGCCGATCTCCGCGGCCGTGACCTCTTTCTCCTCCAGCTCGCACACCTTGCGGTAGCGGATCCGTCCGCCGTCCTCCAGGTGGATCTGGCGGAAGGAGATCGAGTGGTTCTCAGTGGCGTTGACCAGCTTGATCGGGATGCTGACCAGACCGAAGGAGATGGCGCCGTTCCATATGGAGCGCACGGTGTACCTCCCGTTTCGCCCTGCTTGGCTGGGAATTTCTCAGTATTGCCAGACTATTACCGTATGACGCCCATCACAGAAGTGGAGGGGCGGCGGCTCCCGCTCAGCAATCTGGAGAAGGTGCTCTACCCGGCCACCGGGTTCACCAAGGGCGAGCTGCTGCACTACTACGCGACCACGGCCGGCTCCCTGCTCGCGCACCTCTACAACCGTCCGGTCTCCTTCCTGCGCTTCCCCGACGGGCCCGCCGGACAGCGCTTCTTCGCCAAGAACGTGCCGCCCGGAACCCCCGCATGGGTGAAGACGGCCGAGGTTCCGCGTTCGGCGGGCGTCTCGCGGCAGATCCTCGTCCAGGACCTGGCGACGCTGATGTGGGCGGCGAACCTGGTCACGGAGTTCCACACCCCGCAGTGGCAGGCCGACGCCCCAGGGCAGGCGGACCGGCTGGTGTTCGACCTGGACCCCGGGGCCCCGGCCGACGTCGTGCAGTGCTGCGAGGTCGCCGTGTGGCTGCGCGAGCGGCTCGCCGCCGACGGTCTGCACAGCTACGCGAAGACCTCGGGCTCGAAGGGCCTGCACCTCCTCGTCCCGCTCACCCCGACCCCGTCCCCGCAGGTCAGCGCCTACGCGAAGGCCCTCGCCCAGGAGGCCGAGGCCGAACTGCCCCGCCTCGTCGTGCACCGCATGACGCGCAGCCTGCGGCCGGGAAAGGTGTTCGTGGACCACAGCCAGAACTCCGCCGCGAAGACGACGGCCGCCCCCTACACCCTGCGGGCCCGCCCCGAACCGACCGTGTCGACGCCGGTGACCTGGGAGGAGGTCGAGTCCTGCGCCCACGCGGACGACCTGGTGTTCCTGGCGGACGACATCGCCCCGCGGCTGCTGCGGTACGGGGATCTGCTCGGCCCGCTGATCAACCTCAACCGGGCCGGGCGGCTGCCGTCATGAGCGACGTCCTGAGACCGCCGGTCGACGTCGCCCTCGCCGAGTCCGTGGACGCGCTGCCCCGGGACGACACGGGTGGGGCGTGGGCGTACGAGCCCAAGTTCGACGGGCACCGGATGGTCGTCCTGCGCACGGCCGACGGCGTCGTGCTGCAGGCCCGCTCGGGGCGCCTGGTCGCCCGGGCCTTCCCCGACCTCGTCGCGGCGGCCGAGGCGCTGCCCGCCGGCACCGTGCTCGACGGCGAGGTCGTCGTCTGGCACGACGCGCGCACGGACTTCGCGGCGGTGCAGCGCCGGGCGGCCGCGGCGTCGACGGCCCGGGCCCGGGTGCTGGCCCGGGAGCTGCCCGCCTCGTACGCGGCCTTCGACCTGCTGGCCGAGGGCGGCACGGACCTGCGCCGCCGCCCGTACACGGAGCGCCGCGCCGGTCTGGTCCGCCTCCTCGCCCCGCTGGGCCCGCCGCTCCAGCCCGTCCCGTCGACGACCGACCGGGCGACGGCCCTGACCTGGTACGAGACGCTGCCCGCGAGCGGGATCGAGGGCCTGGTGGCCAAGCGTCTCGACGGCACCTACCTCGGCGGCCGCCGCACCTGGCTGAAACTCCGCCACAGCGACACCCGCGACGCCCTGGTGATCGGCTTCACGGGCCCGCCGACGGCGCCCCGCGCGCTGGTCGTCACGCTGCCCGGCGACGGCTCCCCGATCCTGACGACTCCCCTGCCGTCGGCCCTGCGCACGGAAGCGGGCCGCCTCCTGCCCCCGCCGACCGGCGAGGAGGCCGTGGTCACGGCGGTGGGCGTGGGCGAGGTCCCGTATCAACTCCTGCCGCAAGAGGGCGAGTTGAACCTGGAGATCCGCCAGCGCACCACCCGCCACGGCGCCTTCTCCGCCGAGCCGGTCCGCTTCCGGTGAGCGCAGGCCCGCCCGAAGGGCCCGATCCGGCGCGCCCCGGCCACACGCCCCGCAGGGCCCGGTCCACGGCGCGCCCCGGCTACACGCGCACCCACGCCCCCCGGTCCCGGGCCATCGCGTGGAGCGCCTCCACGTCCGCCGGCTTCAACAGCCCGCCCATCCGGGCCAGACCGGACACCTCGGTGTCGGTGAGCAGCCGGACGTCCCGCGGCGGCCCCGGCACGTCGACCGAGGACGGCTCCACCAGTACGAGCCCGGCCCGCACCTCGGCGGTGAGCGCGAACGAGGCCCGGGACGCGTCCGCCCGCACCCGCCGCAGCAGCGCGTCCGGTTCGCCCCGCCCCAGCGTGACCATGGGGTCGCTGACCCGGACCCGCTGCTTGCGGGCGGGCAGCACGTGCAGGGCGAAGAGGCCGCCGGGGCCGATCAGCAGGTGGTGGATGTGCGCCCCGCCGGGCAGCGGTACCGAGTGCAGCACCCGCCATCCCGCCGCTTCGAGCCCGTCGAGCACCTCCCCGGTCTGCTGCTGCGCGGCGAGCGCCCGGCGCCGCGGATCGCTGCGCAGCCTGCGCTGCGGCGCCGGATCCCGGTCGAGGGAGATCACCAGCGCCTCGCCCGGCCGGTTCGGCGCGAGGTCGTCGTCCGGGTGGAGGCTGAGCCGGGCGAGCTCGGCCGGGGTGGGCACCGGCGGCGGCCCGACGGCGACCTGCCCCGCGATGAACGGGCGGAGGACGGCGAGGACGTCCTCCCTGCTCGATTCGCTGAGCAGGTTGACCCGGCCCGCATCCCGGTCGTACCAGGCGACGTTCCTGCCGTCGTCGCCGTAGACGTAGAGCCGCTCCTGGCCGTGCCGCCAGGTCGGTATGACGCGCAGTCCGCTCATGCCCCATCACCCCATGACCATGGGAGCAGGATGCCCGCCGCAGGGCAAGAAGCCCGCAAGCCCGGCATGACGTCCGTAACCGCCCGGTCCTGCGGCCTTCACCGCATCGGGCGGAGAGCGTGGGCCTGCTGTTACACAGCTGCCGAATTGTCGTGATGGCGAACTTTTACCGTTCATGAGGTCGAACCGGACACCACCGTGTCCCCCAGAGCCGGACGGAGAGACCTTCATGCGCCCCGCCTTCCTCCGCAGCGCCGTCGTCACCGCCGTCCTCGGCGGCGCCCTGCTGGTGCCCGCCGGCGCGTTCGCCGAGGCCCGGGTGCCGCAGCACGCCACATCAACGGCGACGACCGCGCCCGCCGAGATGTCCGTGCCGCGTCCGCCCGAGGCCCAGGCCCCGGACGACCCGTCGGCCAATCCGTACTTCCTGCTGGCGGGCGGCGGCATGGCCGCGGCCGGGATCGCGGGGCTGGCCTACTCCACGGTCCGCCGCGGCCGCGCCGACGGCTGAGCCACCCCAGCACCCCACTCCCCGGAGCCGCACCGTGCAGACCCCCGCCCGTATCGCCGCCACCGCCGTCCTCGCGGCCTCCCTCGCCGCCGGGGTCACGGCCTGCGGTCAGGGCGGTGCGGGTGGCGCCGCCCCCGCGCCCGACGTCTCCGTGCGCGGCACCACCGCCCCCGCCACCCCGCGGGGCGCGCCCGCCGCCATGGACCGGTCGGCGCCCACCGGGCTGCGGATCCCGGCCGCGGGGGTCGACGCGCACGCCATGCTGCGGCTCGGCCTGGACGCCGACCACGAGCTGGAGGTGCCGCCGGTCGGCAGGGCGGAGCAGCCGGGGTGGTGGACGGGCAGTCCGACGCCGGGGCAGCAGGGCGCCGCGGTGCTCGTCGCGCACTACGACACGGCGCGCGGGCCCGCGCTGCTGCGGAACATCGCGAAGGTGCGGGCGGGTGACCGGATCGAGGTGCCGCGCGCCGACGGCAGCACGGCGGCGTTCGAGGTGCGCGAGATCCAGCAGGTTAATAAAAAGGACTTCCCCACCAATAAGGTGTACGCAGCGACCGACCGCCCCACCCTGCGCCTGATCACCTGCGGTGGTCCCATCGTGGACGGTCACCGCAGCGACAACATCGTTCTCTTCGCCGACCTCGTCGGGGACTGATCCGGTCCGGGCGAGCGGCCCGGCAGGCAGGAGTGCAGTGACGCCCAGGCGCCTCGGCCCGCTGGCCGCGACGGCCCTCGCCGTGCCCGCCGCCGCCCTGCTCCTGTCGGGCTGCGGGGACGCGGGCGGCCTGGAGGCCGCGGGCGCGACCCCGACGGCGGTGGGCCCGCGCCACCTGTGGCCCTCGCTCGCCCCCGCCTCCGCGCCCGCCGACGACTACGGCGCGGGCGAGACCGAGCTGGTCAAGGGCGTCACGGTGCCGCACGGGAACCTGCGCGAGGTCAGCCCGGTCGCGGTGGTGCGCGCCCAGGTCGCGGCCGGTGACCCGGACCTGTCCAAGGAGTCGGCGAAGAATCTCGACGCCTGCGGCGACCCGGGTCCGAAGAAGGCCGACTGCCCGGTCCAGCACGGGTACTACGCGGATCTGACCGGGGACGGCAAGGAGGACCTGGTCGTCGCGATCCGCGAGCCCAAGAGCCTCCTCGTGGTCCGCGTCTACATGTACACGGACCGGCAGCTCATCCAGATCATGGACGACGAGGACGCCGTCATCAGCGTCCAGCTGGCCGGGCGCAGCATCGTGGTGCGCGCGGTGGCGGACCTGCCCGGGTACGAGTACCGGACGTCGTGGTCGTACGACGCCCATCAGCGGGCGATGCTGCCGACGCGCGACGAGATCGTGCGCACCGGACCGCCGAAGACTCCCCCGGCCGAGACCCCTGCTCCGGAGTCGCCCTCGCCGGCCCCGTCCGCGTCACCGTCCGCGTCGCCGTCCGTGTCACCGCCCGCCGCGCCCTCCCCGAGCACCTCGTGACGGGCCGGCTGCGGCTGCCCGCCTGGACCGCTTCGCTGACCTGGAAGGCGGCGGCGTTCATCACGGTGATGTGCTGTGCGCTCGCCGCGCTGCTCGGCATCCTCGTGCACGTCTCGGTCACCAACCAGACGGTGCGCGAGGCGCGGGAGCGGGCGCTGTCCCGGCTCGACGAGGCGACCACGGCGTTCGAGGCGGGCGGGCGGCTCGGGCCGGGGGCCGGGGTGGATCCGCCGGGTCTGCCGGAGTCGCTGCGCGCGCTCGCCGTGGACGGGCAGCGCGGCACGATGGTCGGCAGCGGCCACGACGCGCGCCCCACGATGTGGGCGGCGGGCCCGGCGGCGGGCGGCACCGCGCTGGCGGTGCAGATCGACTACGGGCAGGGCGCCCGCACCATCGACGGCCTGGACAACGCGATCCTCGGCTCCTCCGTCCTGGCGATCGGGGCGACGCTCCTGGTGGGCGCGTTCGCGGTGACCCGGGTGACGCGGCGGCTGCACACGACGGCGCGGGTCGCGCGCAAGATCAGCGCCGGTGACCTGGACGCGCGGGTGAACGATCCGCGGACCAGAACCACCGGGACCGCCGGGGACGCCGCCCGCCACCAGGACGAGGTCGCGGCGGTCGCCGGGGCCCTCGACAGCATGGCGTCCTCGCTGCAGGCCCGGATCCTCACCGAGCAGCGCTTCACGGCCGACGTCGCGCACGAGCTGCGCACCCCGCTGACCGGGCTGCACGCCGCGGCGGAGCTGCTGCCGCCGGGCCGCCCCACGGAGCTGGTCCGCGACCGGGTCGCCGCGCTGCGCACGCTCACCGAGGACCTCCTGGAGATCTCCCGGCTGGACGCGCGCAGCGAGCGCGTGGACCTGGACGCGACGTGGCTCGGCCCGGTGGCGGAGCGGGTGGTGCGCGCGTCCGCCACCGACACCGAGGTCGTCGTCGTCCGGGACGTGTGCGTGGTGACCGACCGGCGCCGGCTGGAGCGCGTCCTCGGCAATCTCGTGGCCAACGCCCACCGGCACGGCGGCGCCCCGGTCACCCTCGCGGTGAACGGGCCGGTGATCACGGTCAGGGACCACGGCGAGGGCTACCCGGACTATCTGGTGGAGCACGGCCCGCAGCGGTTCCGCACCGAGGGCGGGGCGCGCGGCCACGGCCTGGGCCTGACCATCGCGCTCGGCCAGGCCGAAGTCCTGGGCGCGCGGCTGCGGTTCACGAACGCGCCGGACGGCGGCGCGGTGGCCACGCTGACGCTGCCGTACGACGAGCCCGTCACCTGGCCCGGCTAGGCGGACCGGGCCGGTCCGGGCCAGTCCGGGGTCACCCTGGCGGCGTCCGCCGCCGTGCGCATCCCCCGCGCGGCGCATTAGGTGGGAGGCACGGCCCGTGCACACGCGGCCGGCCCCGTCACTGCGCCCCAGGAGGCTCCATGAGCGCCCGCACCCGCACCGCCCGCCTCGGCATAGCCGTCGCCGCCGTCGCCGCCCTCGTCGCCACCGCGTCCCCCGCCCTCGCGGCCGACAGCACGACCGGCACGACCGGCGCCACCGACGCGAACAATCACCCGCCGGTCTACTGGGGGCGGGTCACCGCCAAGTCCGGTCTGCTGCTGCGCGACGCGCCCACCCGTGGCAGCCGCGTCATCCGCACCGAGCCGTACAACGCGAAGGTCCCGATCTTCTGCAAGACGGGCGGCGACGACGTCGGCGGCAACCACCTCTGGTACCTGCTGACCGACGGCACCTGGGCCTGGGGCTCGGCGAAGTACATCGCGAACATCGGCGCGGCACCCCGCTGGTGCTGACATATCTGGATATCACCAGCGAACTTGCTACGTTCCCGGCATGACCGGATCAACGGGATCACCGGGAACGACGGCCCGCTCCTCGGTGCCCGCCGTGCGCGTCCCCAGACGCCGGGGCACCGAACTCGCCCTGATCGTCCTGGCCGTGCTGCTCAGCGTCTACGGCTACTGCGACGTGGGGCTCGCCAAGAACGGGAACGTTCCGCCCGGCGCCGCCGGTTACGGCGCCGGGCTCGGTGTGCTCGCGCTGCTCGCGCACGTCGCGGTCCGCTTCCGCGCCCCGTACGCGGATCCGCTGCTGCTGCCGATCGCCGTGCTCCTCAACGGCCTGGGCCTGGTCCTGATCTACCGCCTCGACCTGGAGACCCCCAGTGACGAGGCGGCGCCCACCCAGTTGATCTGGTCGACGCTGGGCGTGGGCCTGTTCATCGCGTTCGTGGTGTTCCTGCGCGACCACCGGGTACTGCAGCGCTACGCGTACCTCTCCGTCGTCGCGGCGCTGATCCTGATGATCCTGCCGATCTTCTTCCCCGCCGTGAACGGCGCCCGGATCTGGATCCGCATCGGCAACTTCTCCATCCAGCCCGGCGAGTTCGCCAAGATCCTCCTCGCGATCTTCTTCGCCACCTATCTCGCGGCGAACCGCAACGCGCTCACGTACACGGGCAAGAAGTTCTGGAAGCTCCAGCTGCCCACGATGCGGGTGTTCGCGCCGATCCTCGCGATCTGGCTGATCAGCGTCGGTGTGCTCGTCCTGGAGACCGATCTCGGTACGTCGCTGCTCTTCTTCGGGCTCTTCATCGTGATGCTGTACGTGGCCACGGGGCGCGGCAGCTGGATCGCGATCGGGCTGGTGCTGGCCGCGGCGGGCGCCTTCGTCGTCGCCTCCTTCGAACCGCACGTGCACAGCCGCGTCGAGGACTGGCTGCACCCCTTCGCCTCCATCGACGCGGGCGACGGTCCCGGCCAACTCGCCCAGTCCCTCTTCGCGTTCGCGGCGGGCGGGATGCTCGGCACCGGGCTCGGGCTCGGCCACTCGATCCTCATCGGGTTCGCCGCGAAGTCCGACTTCATCCTGGCGACGGCCGGCGAGGAACTGGGTCTGGTCGGGCTCACCGCGATCTTCCTGCTGTACGCGCTGCTCGTGGAGCGCGGCTACCGGGCAGGGCTCGCGCTGCGCGACCCGTTCGGGCGGCTGCTCTCCATCGGTCTCGCCTCGATCGTCGCGCTGCAGGTGTTCGTCATCGCGGGCGGCGTGATGGGGCTGATCCCGCTGACCGGCATGGCGATGCCGTTCCTCGCGCAGGGCGGTTCGTCCCTCGTCACCAACTGGATCATCGTCGCCATTCTCGTCCGCGTCAGTGACCGGGCCCGCGGCTCGCTGCTGCCCGAGGGCGCCCCGGAGGCCGTCACGTGACCAAGTACATCCGCCGCGCCTCGGCGTTCTGTCTGATCCTGCTGGTCGCGCTGTTGGTCAACGCGGCCCGTGTGCAGGTCTTCCAGGCCGGATCGCTCGACGACAACTCGGCCAACCGCCGCTCCACGATCCAGCGCTACGACCAGCCGCGCGGGAACATCCTCGTCAACGGCAAGCCGATCACCGGCTCGAAGGACAGCGGGCAGGCGCTGCGCTACGAGCGGACGTACAAGAACGGCCCGCTCTACTCCCCCGTCACCGGGTACGCCTCGCAGACGTACGGCACGACGTTCGTGGAGAGCGCCGAGGACGACATCCTCGCCGGCACCGACCCGATGCTCTCCCCGATCCCCTTCTGGAACGAGATCTCCCGCACCCAGGAGCCCGGCGGCCACGTCGGGACGACCGTCAACGCGGCCGCGCAGCAGGCCGCGTACGCGGGGCTCGGCGGCAAGAAGGGCGCGGTCGCGGCGATCGACCCGTCGACCGGGAAGATCCTCGCGCTGGTGTCGACGCCGTCGTACGACCCCGGGGACATCGCCGGCACCGGCAGCGCCACCACCGACGCGTGGGCCCGCCTCAACGCCTCCTCGGACCAGCCGATGCTGAACCGGGCGATCCGCCAGACGTATCCGCCCGGTTCGACGTTCAAGGTGGTCACGGCGGCCGCGGTGCTGGAGAACGACGTCGTCAACGGCATCAGCACGCCGACGGACACCCCGTCCCCGTACACCCTGCCCGGGACGACGACGGTGCTGCGCAACGAGTCCGCGTCCGCCGCCTGCGAGGACGCCACCCTGGAGTACGCGCTCCAGGTCTCCTGCAACACCGTGTTCGCCAACCTCGGGGTGAAGGTGGGGCTCGCCGATATGGTGAAGACGTCGGAGAACTTCGGCTTCAACGACAGCGGCGTCAGGGTCCCGATGACCGCCGCGCGCTCCAACTTCGACACGGACATGAACCAGTCGCAGCTGGCGCTCTCCTCCATCGGCCAGTTCAACACCGCGGCGACGCCGCTGCAGATGGCGATGGTCGCGGCGGCCGTCGCCAACGGCGGGACGCTGATGTCGCCGTACCTGGTCGACAGGACGACGACCAGCGACGGGACCACCGTCTCGACGACCGGGAGCAGGACCTACAAGCAGGCCATGTCCCCGTACACGGCGACCCAGTTGCAGCAGATGATGGTGAACGTCGTGGAGAAGGGCACGGGCACCAACGCCCGGATCTCCGGCGCGACCGTCGGCGGCAAGACGGGCACCGCGCAGAACGGCGTGAACAACGAGGGCGTCCCGTACGCCTGGTTCATCTCCTACGCCCAGGCCGACGACGCCTCCCAGCCGCAGGTCGCGGTGGCCGTGGTGGTGGAGGACGCGGCGGCGGACCGGGCCGACATCAGCGGCGGCGGCAGCGCGGCGCCGATCGCCCGCGCGGTGATGGAGGCCGTGCTGAACTCGGCCGAGCACTGAGTGGTCCCCGTAGCGGGGAACGGAATGGCCCTGGTACGGGCCGGCCGTGGCCCCTACGGTCCCGATCATGACGACGCACGAGCTCGCGCAAGTGAACATCGGCCGCCTCAGGGCCCCGCTCGACGCCCCCGGGATGAAGGACTTCACGAACAACCTGGAGCCGGTGAACGCGGTCGCCGACGCGGCGGACGGGTTCGTCTGGCGGCTGCAGGACGACACCGGTGACGCCACGGACTTCCGGATCTACGGCGACGAGTGGCTGCTGGTGAACATGTCGGTGTGGCGCGACACGAACGCGCTGACGGCCTTCATGTACCAGGGCACGCACCGTGAACTCCTCGCCCGCAGGCGGGAGTTCTTCGATCGGATCAGCGAGGCGGTCACCGCGCTGTGGTGGGTGCCCGCCGGGCACCGGCCGACGATCAAGGAGGCCGAGGAGCGGCTCACGCTGCTGCGCGAGAACGGTCCGACCGAGCGTGCCTTCACGCTCGGGAGGTCGTTCAGCCCACCGGCTTCCTGATCTCCTCCCGGACCGCGGCCGTCTTCTCGGCGAAGGCCGCCAGGTCCACGTCCTGCGGGTCCTTGGTGGCGATGGCCGGGGTGACCTCGGCGACGGAGGCGCCGGTGTTGTCGTCGACCCAGGCGCACACAGGCATGGTCATCTTCGTGCCCGCGGTGGTCTGCGTGACGACCTCGCAGGTGATGGTGGCGTCGGTGCCCGAGGGGTGGAAGTCCTTGGGCTCGACGGCGACCTGGGCGTTGTCCGCCTTGCCCGCGCCGTCCATCATGTTGTCGCGCGCCTCGTCGGTGTTCTTGAAGCGGCCGTACATGCCGGAGACGACGAGCACGCCCTTGTTCTGGTCGCCGCCCTGCGCGTACTGCCCGATGACCGCGGTGGTGTCCTTGGCGTCCCAGGAGCCGTCGGCCTCCTCCTCCAGCTCCCGCCCCTTCTCGTCGGACAGGTCGGAGGCCAGCTCGTACTCGCCGTCGGACACCGTCTTCGGCAGCGTCAGCTTGTACTCGGCGTCGGGAAAGCCGCCCTCGGCCTGGAACCCGATGAACGCGAGGGCGCCGAGCCCGACGACGACCACGCCCACGACGCCGGCGACGATCCCGATGATCAGCCCGGTCTTCTTCTTGGGCGGCGGCGGGGCGCCCCAGGGTGCGGGGTACTGGCCGCCCGGCTGCTGCGGGAAGCCCGGGTAGGCCGCCGGCGGCTGCTGACCGTACGGCTGTTGCCCGTAGGGCTGCTGGCCGTAGGGACTCGGCTGCTGCCCGTACGGCTGCTGCGGCTGCGGGCCGTACGGGTTCGGCTGCTGGGGCTGGGGCGGCGGTGGCGTGGACACGCCCGGAACGCTACTGCATGGCGCCGCCCGACCGGATCGCCGCGTCCACCTCCGCGACCCGCTCCTGCTCCTCCGCCGCGAACCGCTCGGCGTCCAGCTTCTCGGCGATCTCCTCGTCCTGGGCCATCAGCAGATCGAGGTTCGAGTCGCCCATCTCGAAGACGCCCATGTCGACGTACGCCTGTTGCAGGCGCTTGCCCCACAGGCCGATGTCCTTGACGCAGGGCACGATCCGGGAGAACAGCAACTGCCGGAACAGGGCGAGGAATTCGGACTGCTCGCTGTACTCCTCGGCCTGCGCCTTGGGGATGCCGAAGTTCTCCAGGACCTCGACGCCGCGCAGCCGGTCGCGCATCAGGTAGCAGCCCTCGATGACGAACTCCTCGCGCTCGCGCAGTTCGGCGTCGGTGAGCTGCTTGTAGTAGTCGCGCAGCGCCATCCGCCCGAAGGCGACGTGGCGGGCCTCGTCCTGCATCACGTAGGCGAGGATCTGCTTGGGCAGCGGCTTGTCGGTGGTGTCGCGGATCATGCCGAACGCCGCCAGCGCCAGTCCCTCGATGAGGACCTGCATGCCCAGGTAGGGCATGTCCCAGCGGGAGTCGCGCAGGGTGTCGCCGAGCAGCGACTGGAGGTTGTCGTTGATCGGGTACAGCATCCCGATCTTCTCGTGGAGGAAGCGGCCGTAGATCTCCGCGTGCCGCGCCTCGTCCATGGTCTGGGTGGCCGAGTAGAACTTGGCGTCGAGGTCGGGCACGGACTCGACGATGCGGGCCGCGCACACCATCGCGCCCTGCTCGCCGTGCAGGAACTGGCTGAACTGCCAGGAGGCGTAGTGCTTGCGCAGCTCGCCCTTGTCCTTGTCGGTCATCTTCGCCCAGTGGGGCGTGCCGTACAGGGACATCGATTCGTCGGGGGTGCCGAGGGGGTCGTACGGATCGACTTCCAGGTCCCAGTCGATGCGCTTTGCGCCGTCCCACTGCTTGTCCTTGCCCTTCTGGTAGAGGGCGAGCAGGCGGTCGCGTCCGTCGTCGTATTCCCAGCTGAGGCGGGCCGAACTGGCCGACGGTACCTGCCAGTTGAGTCCATCCGCGGGGCTGGTGTACAGCTCGTGCGTCGACATGAGGGCAGGCTCACACGGCGGTAGACGCGGGGTCAACAAGTGGCGCGCAAGGGATTGACGGCCTTGCTGACGCGCAGTCTCATAAGTGATGACCGCCGGTAACCCTCACGGAAGCGGGACGTGCCATGACGACCATGACGGAAGCCGACGCGGTCGAAGGGCTGCGGGACGCGCTCGGTCTCCTCAAGGACCGGGAGCAGGTGGCCGAGCGGCTGCTCGACTCCTCCGCCAAGCACTCCTTCGACCCGGACAAGGAGCTGGACTGGGCGGCTCCGTTCGAGGACGGCAAGTGGTTCTGGCCGCCGGAGCTGGTGTCGCTGTACGGCACCCCGATGTGGCAGCGGATGAGCGAGGAGCAGCGGATCGACCTGTCCCGGCACGAGGCGGCCGCGCTCGCCTCGCTCGGCATCTGGTTCGAGCTGATCCTGATGCAGCTGCTCGTCCGGCACGTCTACGACAAGGCGGCGACGAGCGCGCACGTGCGGTACGCCCTCACGGAGATCGAGGACGAGTGCCGGCACTCGAAGATGTTCGCGCGGCTCATCACGCGCGGCGAGACCCCGCACTACCCGGTGGCGCGCGTCCACCACAACCTCGGCCGGCTCTTCAAGACGATCTCCACGACGCCGGGTTCGTTCACGGCGACGCTGCTCGGCGAGGAGATCCTCGACTGGATGCAGCGGCTGACCTTCCCGGACGAGCGGGTCCAGCCCCTGGTCAGGGGCGTCACCCGCATCCACGTCGTCGAGGAGGCGCGCCACGTCCGGTACGCCCGCGAGGAGTTGCGCCGCCAGATGGTGACGGCGCCGCGCTGGTCGCAGGAGTTCACCCGGCTCACCTCCGGCGAGTTCGCCCGCGTCTTCTCGGTGGCCTTCATCAACCCCGAGGTCTACACGAACGTCGGCCTCGACCAGCGGACGGCCGTGGCCCAGGTCAAGGCGAGCGCCCACCGCACGGAGATCATGCAGACCGGTGCGAAGCGGCTCACGGACTTCCTGGACGACATCGGCGTCCTGCGCGGCGTGGGCCGCCGGATGTGGCGGTCGTCGGGACTGCTGGCCTGACGCCGTCGGCGGGCCGCCGGATACGCTGCCGGGCATGACCTCGGCCACCGGCTCGCCCGCGTACAGACGGCTCAGCGTCGAGGAGCGGCGCGCCCAGCTGCTGGAGGCGGCGCTGTCCCTGTTCGCGCACCGGGCGCCGGAGGAGGTCTCCCTCGACGACGTGGCCGAGGCCGCCGGGGTCTCCCGGCCGCTCGTCTACCGCTACTTCCCGGGCGGCAAGCAGCAGTTGTACGAGGCCGCGCTGCGCTCCGCCGCCGACGAGCTCGAGCAGTGCTTCGCCGAGCCCGCCGAGGGTCCCCTCACCTCCCGCCTCACCCGGGCCCTCGACCGCTACCTGGCCTTCGTGGACCAGCACGACATGGGCTTCGCGGCGCTGCTCCAGGGCGGCAGCGTGATCGAGACGTCCCGGACGACCGCGATCGTGGACGGCGTCCGGCGGGCCGCGGCCGACCACGTCCTCAGCCATCTCGCCGCACCGGAGCCGGGTCCGCGGCTGCGGATGACGGTCCGCATGTGGATCACCGCGGTCGAGGCGGCGTCACTGATCTGGCTCGACGAGGGCAAGGAGCCGCCGCTGGACGAGCTGCGGGACGCCCTCGTCGAGCAGTTCCTCGCGGTGCTGGTGGCGGCCGCGGCCCGGGACGCGCAGACCACCGACGTCGTCCGCCGCGCCCTGGACCTCGAGACCCCGCAGGGCCCCGTCGGGGAACTCGCCCGCCGGGTGCTGCCCGTGGTGAGCGACGCCGGGCACCTGCTGTCCCCCGGCGCGGGCCCCCGGCAGCCGTGACCGGACCGACGGCGCGGCTGCGCCCGGCGGATCCCGGCACCCTGGGCCCGTGGCGGCTGCTCGGCGTACTGGGAGAGGGCGGCATGGGCGTCGTCTATCTCGGGCGCAGCGGACGACGGATCGCCGCCGTGAAGACCCTGAGGCCCGAACTCCTCGCCGAGGGACACTACGTGGACCGGTTCCGGCGCGAACGGCAGGCCGTCGAGGCGATCCGCCACCCCCACGTGGCACGGCTGCTCGGCGCCGATCTGGACGGGCCCCGGCCCTGGCTCGCCACCGAGTTCGTCGCGGGGCCCACCCTGGAGCGGTGCGTCGAGGACCGCGGACCGCTGCCGGAGCCCGCCGTGCGCGCCCTGGGCGCCCTGCTCGCCTCGGCGCTCGCCGCGCTGCACACCGCCGGGGTCGTGCACCGCGACCTCAAGCCGTCGAACGTGCTGCTCGCCGCCGACGGCCCGCGCCTCGTCGACTTCGGCATCGCCCGCATCCCGGCCGCCACCACCGTCACCGTGACCGGACAGCGCCCGGGATCGCCCGGCTACATGTCGCCCGAGCAGGTGCTCGGCCAGGAACTCGGCCCGCCCAGCGACGTGTTCACACTGGGCGCCCTGCTGACGTACGCGAGCACCGGGCACCACGCCTTCGACGCGGCCGGGTTCGCCCCCGTCGACTACGCGATCGCCCATGAGGAGCCGCGCCTGACCGGGGTCCCGGCCCCGCTCGCACCCGCGCTGCGCCACTGCCTGGACAAGGACCCGCGGCGCCGCCCGACGGCGGGCGAACTCACCGTGCTGTGGTCCCCCGCCGCGCGCAGGCCCCGCTCCGCCGGGAACTGGCTGCCCCCGTACGTCGTCGCCGACGTACGCGAACGGGAGCGCGCGGCACGGGAGTTGACCGGCGTGCGCGCGCTGCCCCGGCGGCGGGTCCTCGGTGCGGCCGGCGCCCTGCTCGCCCTCGGGGGCGGTGGCGCCGCCTGGTGGGCGTACGGCCGTGAGGAGGGCCGGGGCAGGGTGCCGCTGTGGGACGGTGCCGCCGGCGAGCAGCCCGAGCCCCTGTGGAGCGCCACGGACCTCGACCCCGCGATGCCGTTCGGCCCCGCCGTGGCGGGCGATGTCCTCCTGGTCGCCCGCCCCGACCGGGTCAGCGCCCTCGACCCGCGCACCGGCGACCGGCTGTGGACGTGCGCGGGCGGGCGGGCCCCGGCGCCACGTGCGCCCGGGCCGGTGCTGATCGGCCGGGACGGGGTGGTACGGGGGCTCGATTCCCGTACGGGGAAGGAGAGTTGGCGCGGACCCGGCGGGCTCGTGCGGCTCCTCGCCGTCGACGCGGAGGCCGTGTACGCGACCGACCCCGCCGGGCGTCTGGTCGCCGTACGGACCGGTGACGCCACCCCGCGCTGGCGCTCCCGTGACGCGCTCGACGCGCGGGGCGGGGCGGTGGCCACCGCGGGCGACGGGACGGTGCTGGTCACGACCCGGGACGGCGAGGTGGTCGCCCTCGACTCGGCCACGGGAAAGCAGGCTTGGGCCGTGCGGGGTTCCGCGCGCGGGCTGCGGGCCGCCCACGGGGACGGGCTCGCCGTCATCGGCGGGGCGACGCTGCGCGGGCTCGCGCTGGGGTCGGGGACGCAGCGCTGGACGGTGCGGCCGAGCGGGACACCCGGTGAGTTCGGCGCGCCGGTGGTGCACGACGGGCAGGTGTACGTCGCGGACGGGGACCAGGTCCGCTGCCTGGGGCTCAAGGACGGCTCCGGCCTGCGCGTGGCCAGTGGCGCGGGCGGCGACTACGCCCCGGACGCACCGCCGGTCGTGGCCGCCCACGGCCTCTACCTCCCCCTGGCGACCGGCCCCGACGGCATCGCCGCCCTCCCCCTCACCGGCGACACCGAGCGCTACCGCTTCGCCCCCTCGGCCGACCGCGACGCGCCCTGGGCGGTGGCCACGACGGGCGGCGTGGTGGTGATGCAGAACGGCGGACACCTGTACGCGCTGCCCCGGTTCTGAAGCGGGCCGGCACCGTCGAAGGCGTCCCGGCACGGTTGCGACTCCGCCCGGGCGGGGAACCAATCACCTCGGCCCGCTCGACTTCCACACTGGGCCTCAGAGGCACCAAGGGCACGAACGACCATGCGTGAAACGGGGGTTGGGCACACGTGGCGACACCGGTCACTGGGATCGATCCGGCGCGGGACGGCGCTCCGCCGCAGGTCCCCGGGTACACCGTGCTGGCGCGGATGCGGGAGAGCGCGGCCGCGGTGGAGTACGTGGCGCGGGCCGCGGACGGCGCGACCGTCACCCTCCTCGTCCCCCGGGAGCGGCTGACCGCGTCCGGCGCGCTGCGCCGCAGACTGCGCACCGAGGCCGACCTCGCCGTGCGGGCGGCCGGGCCCTGGACCGCGCCCGTGATCCGGGCCGGCGACGACTGTCTGGTCACCCCGTACCGCCCGGCCCTGCCCCTCGACACCGCCGTCACCCGGCACGGCCCGCTGCCCGAGCACGCGCTGCGGATCCTCGGCGCCGCCCTCGCCGAGGCCCTGACCCGGCTGCACACCCTGGTCCCGGCCCACCAGGGGCTGGCCCCGCACACGGTCCGACTCGCCGCGGACGGACCGCAGTTGACCGGGTTCGGGCCGCTCGCCGCCGCCACCTCGGTCGGCGCGGCGGGCGGCGAGCCCCGGCTGACCCTCGGCTACCTCACGCCCGAGCAGGTCGCCCGGCACGCGCCGGGGCCCGCGTCCGACGTCTTCGTCCTCGGCCTGCTCCTGGTGTACGCGGCGTCCGGCAGCGGGCCCTTCCCCGCGGCCACGCCGGACGCACTGGCCACGGCGGACGCCGAGCTGGGCGGCGTACCCGAAGGGCTGCGCCCGCTGCTCGCCCGGTGCCTGGCGAAGGATCCGGCGGCCCGTCCGACGCCCGCGCAGGTCACGGCCGAGCTGGCGCCCGACGGTGTCCCGGCGCTGCTCGCGGCGGGCTGGCTGCCGGGCCCGGTGATGGCCGAGCTGTCCGAACAGGCCGCGTACGTCATGGGGTTGGAGGCGCCGGACGCGGCGGAGACGGGTCGTACACCCACCGTCGTCGGCACGCGCACCGTCCCGGAAGACGCGGCGCCGTCCCCGCGCGGGCCGGGACGCCGCGCCCTGCTCATCGGCGGGGCCGGGCTCGTGCTGGGTGCGGCGGGCGGCTGGGGCGCCGCGCGCGCCTGGGGACCGTCACGCAAGAGCACCGCACCGGCCGCGGACGCCGCCCCGCGCGCCGTGGACCGGACGCCGCCCACGGCGCTGTGGCACTACAAGGCGCAGGACACGGCGGAGCCCGCGCTCGTGTGGCACGACGAGATCGTGGTGATCCCCATGGGCAGCCACACCGTCGGCCTCGACCTGCGCACCGGGAAGGAGCGCTGGAGCAAACCGTTCAGCTGCGTGTCCACCCCGGTCCCGGTCCGGGGCGACACCCTCGCCGCCTTCGTCGGCGGAACCCTCACCACGTTCTCCGCGCGGACCGGCACCCGGCGCGGCACCGACCCCCGCTACGACGACCACCTCACCAGCCGCTTCCACAGCCTCGACGGCCACCGGACGTGGTTCAGCATCACCAAGAACCAGAAGGTCCAGCTCGTCTGCTACGACCTCGCCAAGAGCGACGAGGTGTGGCGCGCCGCCCTGCCCAAGAGGCTCGCCCCGATCGATCTGGCCGCCACGGACGACGCCGTCCACGTGCGCCTCGCACCGGACGGGGAGTGGGAGCTCGTCAAGGACAAGGACGAGGCCGTCTTCCTCTCCTTCGACGGGGCCACCGGAAAGCAGCGCCCCAGGAAGTCGTACGGCCGGCTGAAGGGCAAGCGCCTGTCGCTGCTGACCCCGCAGGGCGTGCTGTACACCGTCGACGACTGGTTCTCGGCGTACGACCTGGACAGCGGCGAGCGGCTGTGGCGGACACTGCCGCCGCCGCGCGCGCTCGTGCGGGGACCGGGCGACGCGCTGTACGCCGCCGACATCACCCGGGGGACCTACCGCTTCGACTCCCGTGACGGGACGACCCGTTGGGACGTCGACGCCGCGGACCAGCAGATCCTCTCCAACGACGAGGTGAAGGTGTCCATGGCCGTCGGCCCCGGCGGCACCTCCGTGCTGCGCCTCGACACCCTGAACGTGACGGCGTACGACCCGAAGGACGGCACCGCCCAATGGGTCTTCGAGGGCGTCGGCGACCCGTACCCGGCGGAGAGCGCCGGGATCTGGCGGATGGCCCGCGGCACGAAGACCGCCGTGTTCTCCCGCGAACTCGCCCAGCACTACTTCGCCCTCCCGATCGGATGACCGCCGTGCCCGATTCGCCGGTCCAGCCGCTGCTGCCCGCCGACCCCGCGCGCGTCGGCCCGTTCACGCTGCTCGGGCGGCTCGGCGGTGGCGGCATGGGCACCGTCTACCTCGCCCGCTCCCCCGGCGGCCGGGTCGTCGCCCTGAAGACGGTGCACGAACACCTGGCGCGGGAGGCCGAGTTCAGGATGCGGTTCCGGCTGGAGGCCGAGGCCGCGCGGACCATCGGCGCCCTGCACGGCACGGCCGTGGTGGACGCCGACACGCAGGCGGCGATGCCCTGGCTGGCCACCGAGTACGTGCTCGGCCCGTCCCTCGACGAGACCGTCGGGCGGCACGGACCGCTGCCGGAGACGGCCGTGCGGGCCCTCGGCGCCCGGCTGGCCCGCGCGCTCGGCGACATCCACGGCGCGGGCCTCGTGCACCGCGACCTGAAACCCTCCAACGTCCTCGTCACCGCGACCGGGCCGCGCGTCATCGACTTCGGCATCGCCCGCGCCCTCGGCGCCCGTCGCCTCACCCGCTCCGGGCAGGCCGTCGGCACCCCCGCGTACATGTCGCCCGAGCAGGCCATGGGGCTCGACCACGAGCCGCCGGGCGACGTCTTCGCCCTGGCCGGGGTGCTGGTGTTCGCGGTCACCGGACACGGCCCGTTCCCCGGCGGGCCGGCGGCCGAGGTCCTGTACCGGGTCAGGTACGGGGACCCGGACCTGACGCGCGTACCGGAGGCGCTCCTGCCGCTGCTGACCCGCTGCCTCGCCAAGGACCCCGGCCGGCGGCCTCGACCGGCCGACCTGGAAGCCGAGTTGGGCAGCTCTGACTCCGGCTCCGGCGTCGGCTCCGTCGACTTCGCGTCCACCCTTCCCGGCACCGTCCTCGGCGACATCGGGCGCCGGGCCGCCGGGGTCTGGGAGCTGCGCCCGGTGCGGGCGCCCGGGCCGCCGCCCCCGCCGCCCCGGACGGAGACCGGCCCGGCGCGCAGGCGGCTGCTCATGGCGGGCGGCGCGGGCCTGCTCGCTCTCGGCACGGGCGGCGCGGTGTGGGCGGCGCGCGGCGACGGCGGCTCGGGGCGTCCGCGCGCGGCGGCGTCGCGGGCGCCCGGGACCGCACCCGAGGCCCTGTGGACGTACCGGGCCGAGGAGGAGGCGACGCTCGCCGGGGTCAAGGACGGGGTGGTCGTCGTGATCGTCGGTGACGTGGAGGAGCAGCGCTCCTCGGTGGGCCTCGACGCACGGACCGGCACGGTGTTGTGGCGGCAGCCGAACCCGGTCACCTTCGAAGCGGCCGGTGGGGGCGCCGTCGTCCGCGGGACGCCGGACCCGGCGGTGGGCAGCCGGCTGCTCGCCCTCGACGTCCGCACGGGCAGGCTCAGGGCGTACGGCGACGAGCTGGGCCGCCTGCCGAACGGCGAACTGCTCGCCATGGACTCCGGCACCCTGTACCTGACCAGCCTCTCCTTCAGCCAGGGCGACGGCTGGGCGCTGGTTGCCTACGAGGCGGCGACGGGCGAGCGGCAGTGGCTGGTGCGGCACAAGGAGACCGACGACCAGCCCCACGCGGCGGTCGTGGAGGGCGAGACGCTGATCTGCAACGCGGCGTGGGAGGTCGTCGCGCTCGGCCGGAAGGACGGCAAGCAGCGCTGGCGCACACGGTTCGACGAGACGTCGCCGACGCTCGGCAAGATGCATCCGCGCTCGCTGGCGGACGGCCGCCTGTTCCTGGGCGGCGGCGACGTGCTGGCCCTCGACACGGCCACCGGGAAGACGCTGTGGCGCTTCGGGGAGGAACGGAAGAGGACGACGGAAGGCCGCTCCTCCTACGGCACCCCCGCCGTGCACGACGGCGTGGTCTACGTGAACGGACTGGCCCCCCGCACGCGCGGCGTGACGGGCCTGCACACCCTTCTGGCGCTGCGGGCCTCCGACGGCCGGGAGCTGTGGTCGTACCCGGTCGGCGACCAGGCCAAGTACTGGCCCCCGCCGACCGCCCGGGGCGGCACCCTCTACCAGGACACGGGCGCGGTCCCCCAGCCCCTGCTCGCCGTCGACCTGGAGAAGCACCGCCCGCCGTGGACGTACCGCAGCGGCATCCCCGACGACGGCCACGCGGCGCTGAGCCCGCTCGACGGCCGCACCTCACTGCTCCTCGCGGCCGGCCGTCTGCACCTGACCTGCGGTACCTCGGTCGTCACGCTGCCCGCCGACGGCTGACACTGGGGGCGTGAAGACTGAAGACATCCCGTTCGTCGGCGGCCCGCTCGACGGCCGCGTGCTGCCCGTCCTGGTGACCGCCACCGGCAACCCGCCCAAGGTCTACAAGGTGCCGGTGCCCGATCCGGCCGACGGTCCCGACACCGTCCTGGTGTACGTCCGCGAGCCGGTGCCCGGCGGCAAGGCCGTCCAGCTCGTGCGGTGGCAGTACGCCTTCCGGCCCGACGGCAGGGCGGAGCGGTCCGTGAAGTGGCCGTGGTCGAAGAAGGACCCGGCGTAAAGACGGCACGCCGCACGCCCCCTGGAGGGGTGGTGGAGTTGGGCCGAACCGCGCAGCCGTCCGAGCGCACCAGGTGGCTGTCTGTTGATGTTCACGGTGCGGGGCACAGGGGCTGTCCCGCACCGGAGGTGATGAGGTGTCCGTCAGCCTTGTGCGGTGGGTGTGCACGGCGGCCGTCGCGGGGGCGCTGCTGGCGCCCGGCCCGGCGGGTGCGGCACCGGGTCCCGGTGGCGGCGGGCAGTCCGTCGCCGATCTGCTGACGGATCTTCAGACGCTGTACCAGGAGGCCGAGGAGGCCACCGAGACGTACAACGCGACCGAGGAGCAGCTCAAGGAGCGCCGCACCGAGGCCGAGTCGCTGGCCGGGAAGCTGGCGAAGGCGCGTGGCGCACTGCACTCCAGCCGGCTCGACGCGGGGCGGCTGGCCCGGGAGCAGTACCAGGGGCGCAGCGAGATCTCCCCGTACGTACGGCTGCTGCTGGCGCGGGATCCGCAGCACGCGCTCGACCAGGGGCACGTGCTGCGGCGGGCGGCGCGCGAGCAGGAGGCCACCGTCGACCGGCTCATCGGCAGCGAGAAGAAGGCCGACGACCTGGCGACGAAGGCGCGGGCCGCCCTCGATCAGCAGCTGGAGCTCGCGGCGGCCCGGAAGAAGGAACGGAACGCGGTGCAGGCCCGGCTGAAGGAGGTCGAGGAACTCCTCGCCTCGCTCACCACCGACCAGCTGGCCGAGCTGGCGCGGGCCGAGCAGGCCGGAATGGCGGACGCGCAGCGGCAGTTCATGGCGTCGGGGGCGCTGAGCTCGGTGGGCCGGGCACCGTCGAAGGCGGGCGACGCGGCCCTGGCCTACGCCGTGCGGCAGATCGGGAAGCCGTACGTGTGGGGCGCGGAGGGGCCGGAGTCGTTCGACTGTTCCGGGCTCACCTCGCAGGCGTGGGCGCACGCCGGGCAGGTGATTCCGCGGACGTCGCAGGAGCAGTGGGCGACGCTGCCGCGGGTGCCGCTGGGCGAGCTGCGCCCCGGTGACCTGGTCGTCTACTTCCCCAAGGCGACGCACGTGGCGATCTACCTCGGCGACGGGATGGTGGTGCAGGCGCCGCGTCCCGGAGCGCGGGTGAAGGTGTCGCCCATCGCCGCGAACCCGCTGCTGGGGGCCGTACGGCCGGATCCCGGGGCCGGGGCGATGTCCGGGTACCGGGCGCCGGAGCTGCCCGCGGGGGCGATGGACGGCGGCGACGCGGGGTACGGCTCCGCCGGGGCGCCCGGCCAGTAGGTCCTGCCCGTGGGAGCGGGCGAGGCGGGCGAGGCGGGAGGGAGCGGGGTCCGGGCTGCGGACTCGGGGACTCTGCCGCCCCCGGACCCCGCGGCTCCCTCGCTGCGCGGGCGCCGGCCGCTGTCAGCTGCTACCCGTCGCTGTCAGCTGCCGTCAGCTGCCGTCAGCTGCTGAGCGACGCCAGGTACGCGTTCGTCTTCTCCGGCTCGTAGAAGAAGTTCTCGAAGTCGGCCGGGTTGTTGAAGCCGTTCGCGAAGCGGTCGGCGGCCGGCTGGAGCTGGCCCGCCGCGCCGATCAGGTTGAGCACGTGCTCCGGCGGGGCCTGCAGCATCGTGTTCGTCCACTTCGTGACGTGCTGCGCCGTCTCCCAGTACCGGTCGAACGCGGACTGCATCCACGCCTCGTCGAACGGCTTGTCGCCGTGCTCGACGATCGCGGCGAGGTACGCGGCAGCGCACTTGGACGCCGAGTTGGAGCCCTGGCCCGTGATCGGGTCGTTGGCGACGACGACGTCGGCGACGCCGAGCACCGCACCGCCGGAGGGGAGGCGGCCGATGGGGTTGCGGACCGTCGGGGCGTAGCGGCCGGCCAACGTGCCGTTCGCATCGGTCAGTTCGACCTTGGTGGCGCGGGCGTACTCCCAGGGCGTGAACTTCTCCATCAGCTCCAGGGTCAGCGCCAGGTGCTCGGAGGGGTCCTTGACGCCCTTGAACGCGTCGAGCGGGCCGCCGGGGATGCCCTCCCAGAAGAGGATGTCGGCGCGGCCCGAGGTGGTCAGCGTCGGCATGACGAAGAGCTCGCCGACGCCGGGCACCAGGTTGCAGCGGACCGCGTCGAAGTCCGGGTGCTCGGGGCGCACGCCCATGCCGTGGACGTAGGCGACCGCGAGGGCGCGCTGCGGCTCCGTGTACATGGACTTCTCGGCGTCACGGCCGAACATCGAGACCAGTTCGCCCTTGCCGGCCGAGACCAGCACCAGGTCGTAGGTGCGCGAGAAGTAGTCCAGGTCCGACACCGCCGCGCCGTGGATCACCAGCTGGCCGCCGCGCTGCGCGAACGTCTCCATCCAGCCGGCCATCTTCACGCGCTGGTCGACGGACTGCGCGTAGCCGTCGAGCTTGCCGACCCAGTCGATGGCGCGCTGGGACGGGCCCGGGTCGAAGGAGCCGGGGGCGGCGACGGAGACGCCGAGGCCCTCGATCTTCGGGGCCTGCGACTCCCAGAAGTTGAGCTGGAGGTCGCGCTCGTGCTGCAGGGCGGTGTGGAACATGCACTGCGTCGACATGACCCGGCCGGAGCGGATCTCGTCGGCGGTGCGGTTGGACATCAGGGTGACCTCGTAGCCGTGGGACTGCAGGCCCAGGGCGAGCTGGAGACCGGACTGGCCGGCTCCGACGACGAGTATCTTCCGCGACATACGGCTGCCTCTAACTGATCACTGATGGCTGATAACTGGCGTAAATGTACGGGGAAGTTACTCGGGTGTGGCGTCCAGCGCGTGGCCGACCAGCGCGAGCAGCGTCTCGATCACCGATATCCGCCCGCGCGCGTCCATGATCAGCACGGGCACGTGCGGCGGCACGGTGAGCGCCTCGCGCACGTCGGCGGCGTCGAACTCCTCGCTCCCGTCGAAGTGGTTGACGGCCACGACGTACGGCAGTCCGCAGCTCTCGAAGTAGTCGAGGGCCGGGAAGCAGTCCGAAAGGCGGCGGGTGTCGGCGAGCACGACGGCGCCGATCGCGCCGCGCACCAGGTCGTCCCACATGAACCAGAACCGCTGCTGCCCCGGCGTGCCGAAGAGGTACAGCACCAGGTCGTCGTCGAGCGTGATGCGGCCGAAGTCCATCGCGACGGTCGTCGTGAGCTTGTCCGGCGTCGCGGTGAGGTCGTCGGTGTCCTCGCTCGCCTGGGTCATCAGCGCCTCCGTCTGGAGGGGCTGGATCTCCGAGACGGCGGTCACCAGAGTCGTCTTGCCGACACCGAATCCGCCCGCCACGACGATCTTCGTGGCGATCGGTGCCCTGGTCCTGTCCGTCTGCCAGGACTGCAACTGCTCCTCGTCGTCGAGGAGTTCAGAGACGGCGGAGTCCACTCAGCACCCTTTCGAGCAGCGCCCGGTCCGGCTGTCCCGGGCCGTGACCGGTTCCGTACACACGGATCTTTCCCTGGTCGGCGAGGTCGCTCAGGAGCACGCGGACCACACCGAGGGGCATCTTGAGGAGCGCGGCGATCTCGGCGACCGTCCGCATGCGGCGGCACAGTTCCACGATGGCCCGCATCTCCGGCATGATCCCGGAGAGGGTGCCCTTCCCCAGTTCGAGCCGCTCGTCGGGCGCCTCGATGGCGGCGACGAACGTCTCGACCAGCAGGACGTGCCCGAAGCGGGTGCGGCCGCCGGTCAGGGAGTAGGGGCGTACGCGGGCGGCCTTGCGATCGCCGCCGCGTACCGGAAGTTTCGGACTGGTCACCTGGTGATCTCCATCGACTGGCGCAGTTCGCTGCGGAGTTCGGGCGTCAGGACGTGCCCGGCACGGCCGACGAAGAGCGCCATGTGGTACGCCACGACGCTCATGTCGCAGTCCGGGGTGGCGTGCACGCCGAGCAGGGAGCCGTCGCTGATGGACATGATGAAGACGCTGCCCTCCTCCATCGCGACCATGGTCTGCTTGACGGATCCGCCGTCCATCAGCTTGGCGGCGCCGATGGTGAGCGAGCCTACGCCGGACACGATCGTGGCCAGGTCGGCGCTGGATCCCTTGGGTCCACCGCTGTGGTCGACGGGGGCCTCGTTGTTCCTTCCCGGGTCGGAGGAGAGCAGGAGCAGTCCGTCGGACGAGACGACCGCGACGGAGAGCAGACCTGGCACCTCCTCGACCAGATTGGTCAGCAGCCAGTGCAGGTTGCGTGCTTCGGTGCTGAGGGCGCCGATGGCTCCGGGTGCAGGGGTGGGCGCAGTCAACTGCTTGCCTCCTCGGCTGTGTCCCCCTTGGCTTCTCCACTACGTTCTGCGTGCTCGCCGTCCAGCTCCACGGCGACGTCGCGGCGGCCCTCCTGGGCGCCGCGGTGGAATCCGCCGAGCCTGCGCCGCAGCGCGTCCGCGTCGACGGAGCCGGTGCGCGGCTTCGGAGCGGGGGCCGGGGCCGCCACCTTCGGGGTGCGCTTGGGCAGCCCCTTGTCGGTCACGCGCTCCCGCTGTTCGAGCGGCGGGGTGCGCTGTGCGGGCACCTCGGCGGCGGGCTCCGCGGGGCTCTCGGCAGGGCTCTCCGCGGGGCTCGTCGTCTTCGGCGCGGAACTCTCGACCGGGCTCTCGTCGGCTGTCCGCTCGTGGGTGTCGGGCTCCGGGGCCGGGTCCGTGCGCACCGGCAGGGGCGGCGGTACGGGCGCGACCAGCTCCATGGTGGTCTCGGCCTCGGAGGTGTCGGGCACGACGGCCTCGGGCTCGGCGGCGACCGGGGCGGCGGCGGTCGGCTGAGCGGCGGTCGGCTCGGAGACAGGCTCAGCGGTGGTGGCGGTCGCCGGCTCCTCGGCCGTCTCCGCCTCTGCCTCCGCTTCCCGTACGGCGTGCTCCGCGGCCTCGATCAGCGGATCGCCCGCAGGGGACCCGGAACGGCCGTCCAGCACATTGGAGTTGGCCTCGGCCTCGGACCCCGGCAGATGCACGGCGGGCGCCCCGCCCGGCACCGGCACGGCCGGCGGCACCGCCGCGGCGGGCACGGCGGCGAGCAGCGCGGTGGGCAGCACGACGACGGCCGCGATGCCGCCCTGCTTCTGCTCCCGCAGCCGGACCCGGACCCCGTGCCGCGCCGCGAGGCGCGCGACGACGTAGAGCCCCAGGCCGAGCCCGTCCGTGTCCTCGGGGTCGTGCGCCTGCTCGACGCTGAAGGACGCGAGCCGCGCGTTCAGCTCGCGCATCCGGTCCTCGGCCATCCCTATGCCCTCGTCCTGCACGGAGAGCATCACCTCGCCGTTCTCCAGGAGCCAGCCGGAGACCTCGACGGAGGCGTCGGGCGGCGAGAACGACGTGGCGTTCTCCAGGAGTTCGGCGACGAGGTGGCTGAGGTCGTCGGCCGCGAACCCGGCGATGTGCGCGTGCGGCGGCAGCGCGGCGATCCGGACCCGCTCGTAGCGCTCGATCTCGGAGACGGCGGCGCGCAGCACGTCGACGAGCGGCACGGAGCCCGCGTGCTGCTGGCCGTGCTCGGCACCGGCCAGGACGAGCAGGTTCTCGCTGTGCCGGCGCATGACGGTGGCGAAGTGGTCGAGCTTGAAGAGGGTGGCGAGGCGCTCGGGGTCCTGCTCCCGCTCCTCCAGGCCCTCGATGACGCCGAGCTGCCGCTCGACGAGGCCGAGCGTGCGCAGCGCGAGGTTGACGAAGGTGCCGTGGATGGAGTGCTTGACCTTCTCCAACTGGGCGCTCGCAGCGGTCAGTTCGGCACGCAGCGCGTCCCGGTCGTCGGCCATGCGCTGCCGCTCGCCGATCAGGTGCCTGCGGTCGGACTCCAGGGTGCCGAGCCGCTCGTGGAGGGCGACGGCGTGCGCGTGCAGGGCGTTGACGGAGCGGACCACCTCGGCGAACTCGTCGTTGCGCCCGGTGAACTTGACCGCTTCCTCGGCCGGCGGGTCACCGGCGACGCGGGCGGCGCCGATCCGCAGCGCGGCGAGCGGCCGGGTCAGCGAACGGGCCGTGCCCATCGCCACGCCGACGGCGGCGAGGAGACAGACGCCGACAAGGGCGGTCCGGATCTCCAGCGCGGTGACGTCGTCGTCGCGCAGCTTCTCCAGCCGCTCCAGGCGCTCGCTGCCCAGGGCCGCCTCGGCGCCTCGCATCTGGTCGACGCGGGCGGTCAGCGCGGCGTCGACGCTCTTCTTGCTGTAGCCGAGCTCGTCGTCGGAGAGCGTCGGCGCGTCCACGAGCTTGGCCAGGTACTTCTCGGCCTTGGCGACGTCGGGCCCGCTGACCGTGGAGTCGTACGAGGCGACGGAACGGGTCGGCGCGGAGTCGCGGAAGTCGTCGAGCGCGGCCTGTGCGCGCACGTGGGCCTGCTGGGCGGCGGCGCTGAGCGCGTCCCGCTGCTCGCTGTCGGCCGACGACTCGCTCACGACGGTCTTGGGCAGCCCGGTGATCGGGTCGATGGTGGTCGTGGTGGCGGTGGAGCGCGGCACGGAGTACGTGGCCAGCAGCAGCCCGCGCGCGGCGGACGCCTGGTCGACGGCCCGGTCCAGGTCGGCCAGCGCGTGGGCGCCCGCCCCGGCCCTGACCGGGATGCGGTCGGCCAGTTCCTCGGCGAGGCGGTGCAGTTCGGTGATGGCCTTGGAGTACGCCTTGTGCGCGGCCAGGGCGGAACCCTTGCCGGTGAGGGCGGAGCGGCGGACGGCGGCGACCTCGCCGATGGTGCGGCGCAGCGACCCCGTGGCGTCGACGCGCAGCTCCTCGACCTGCCGGTCGACGCGTGCGCTGCGGTCCTCGCTGAGTCCCTGCCCCTTGGGCCGTCCGGCGGCGATGTAGGCGGTGACCTCGTCGCGCTCGTCGGCCAGGGAGTGCGACAGGGCGAGCGCCCGCTGGGTCCGCGCGGCGTCGTCGACCAGCACCTGCGAGTCCGCGGCCCGCCCCGAAGCTGCGATGACGACGGGCGCACCGGCCCCGGCGACGGCGGCGGCCACCACGGCGACGGCCACGATGAGCCGCTTGCGCACCTTGGTCCGCTTGCCCTTGCCGACCGCGGGAGGCGTGGCGACGGGTGAGCCGGTCAGGGGCGCGCCCGGCCCGGACGGACGATCAGCGGCCGACGGCCGCTCGGGCCCTGCGGACGGAGTGCCGCTCGCCCCACCCCCGGACGACTGAACACCACCCGACTCACCCAGCCCACTGGCCCCACTACCGCCGGAGGTGTTCCGCACCTGGTGCTCGCATTCCTGACTCGTCCTACCCATGGGCCCGGGTGACGGTCCGTCAACACGCGCGCCCCGCTGGCATGGCTCCTGACCATTCCAGTGCCGGTGAGCAGGGGGCGCACATCACCTGGCCCGCCACCCGAAGGAGTGAACATCGAGCGGGAGTTGAGGGGCAAGTTCCCTGCATACGGCCATCCACTCGGCACAGCGCGCCGGTTGGACGTCCTTCACAGGCTTTGGCAAGATGCCCCGCCACGCCTCTGCGGAGTTGATCATTCCGCCCCAAAACCGGCGCCCGACCTGCCGGTACGGACCAACTCGCACGCTTCCGCCACCCTTGTGAAGGGCTCGTGCAGACTGGCCGGATGCGCATCGAACTGAGCACCGAACCCGGGGACCCTGCCCGCCCGAACGAGGACTACGCGTCGGTCGCGGTTCCGGCCTCCGGACAGGGCGGATCACTCGTCGTCCTCGACGGGGTCACACCCCCGCCCGGCGACGACGGCTGTCTGCATTCCGTCCCCTGGTTCACGGCCCGGCTCGGTGGCGCACTGGCCGAACTGTCCGCTTCGCGGCGGGATATGACGTTGCTTGACATCCTGGCGGCGGCCATCGCCCGTACCGCCGACGCCCATCGAGCCACCTGTGACCTTTCTCACCCGCGCACTCCGCAGGCAACCGTCGTCCTCGCCCGCTGGGACGCCGACCGGGTGGAGCATCTGGTGCTGTCCGACTCGGCGTTGCTCGTGGAGGCGCCCGACGGCACCGTCACTCCGCTGCTCGACGACCGTCTCGACCGGGTCCCGCGGTCGTCCCTGGTCTCGAACGAGGTGGCCGACGCGACCGTGCGCAACAAGGAGGGTGGCTTCTTCACGGCGGCCGCGGACCCGTCGGTCGCGGCCCGCGCGGTGACCGGCACGTTCCCCCGCGCCGAGGCCCGCGCCCTCGCCGCGCTGACCGACGGCGTGACGCGCTGGGTGGAGAAGTTCCACGAGGGCGACTGGGCCGACCTGTTCGCCCTCGTCCGCAAGGAGGGCACGGAGGCGACGCTGGCCCGCGTCCGCTCCCTGGAACTCGCGGACGCGGAGTCCCGCACGTACCTGCGCCGCGGCAAGACCCACGACGACGCGTCGCTGGTGTACGTGGAGTTGTGAAGGCGCCGCGGGCTCAGTGGTCGCCCTGCGCCGGCGAGGGAGTGCCGCTGACCGAGGGCGGCGCGGGCGGTTGCTCCTGGCTCTGGTCGGGCACCGCCCAGAAGCCCACCAGCGCGGTGGCGAGGGCCGTGGCGGCGGCCACGACCACCGTGGTCGCCGGGACGGCGAGGGTGGACAGCGACCGGAAGTTGCGGATCTGCCCCCAGCGCAGCCCCGCCGCCCGGACCTGTCGGGCCTCCCAGTACAGGCCGAGGACCAGGAACACGGCGAGGCAGTCGCCGGTGGTGAGCAGCAGCGTGATGGCGAACTCCCCCGGGTCCTTGCCCTGGTGGAGCAGCGCCGTCAGCTCGGCGGGGAGCACGACCGCGAGCAGGCACATGGCCTTGCCCAGGGGGGTGCCGCCGCGCAGCCAGGAGTAGAAGTAGCCGTACAGGAACCCGTACAGGGGCCAGCGCAGCGGCGTGGACCACACGGCGACGGCCTTGGTGAACTCACCGCCGGATATCTCGACCACCTTGGGCGCCAGCGTGTAGGCGGACCAGGGCAGGCTGAGGACGGCCAGCAGCGTGGCGGCGGCGACCCCGTTGCGCCAGGCCGGGCGGCCTCCGGAGGAGCCGAGCGCGACGGACCGCAGCACCTGCCAGCGCTGGTGGGGCGATTTCCCGCCGTCGCTGCGGCCGCCCAGCTCCCGCCAACGGACGCTCCACGCGCGGGAGGAGAGGTCGCCGTCGGCGAGCTTGGTGTGCGAGCCCGTGAGGAACGTGCGGCGCCCGGCATCCAGCGTCTGGTGCTTGAGCAGCCGGTGCACGGCCCGGGTGTGTTCGACGGACGTGGTGAGCTGTCGGCGCTCGGCCGCGTCCTGTGCGGCGAGCGGGAGCAGCCAGGCGAACCCGAAGGTGGCGACCGCGAGCGCGAAGTAGACCCCGGTGCCCTCGCCCGACGGGTACGTGAACGGGACGAGGCGTCGTTCCACGACGACCGTGCCCAGCGCGGCGACGCCGAGCACCAGACCGGCCGTGCGGGCGTGCGGCGGCAGGGCGCGGGCCTTGGCGCCGTCGCGCACGAGCAGCACCAGCGCCAGGCCCACGGCCGCCGGGAGGACGACGGTCAGGGGCCGGTTCACCGCGACTTCCGTGTAAATCCCGGTCGCGTACCAGCTGCCGTCGGAGAACCTGAACCAGTAGTACAGGAGGTCGCCGTCGCCCAGCAGGAGCAGCAACCACGCGATCACCGCGGCCTGCGCCGACACCCGGTCCCCGAGCCCCAGCGCGCCCAGGCCCACCAGGACCACCGCGGGCCAGAACCAGGCCAGGGAGGCGCTCGCCAGCGTGTCGGCGAACTGCCAGACGGCGGCCGGATCGGCGCCGGTGACGAACGGTCCGGTCCTCACCGGCAGGCCCGTACCCGCGCCCACTGCCGCCACGGCCACCGCCACCGCCGCCGCGGCCGGCAGGGCCCAGCGGCGCCCGACGGGCCCGAGCAGTCCGCCACGAAGCAGCAGGCCCACCGACCCCGACGCCCCGGCCACCGCCACGAGCTGGGTCAGCGCGGCCCCGCCGCCACCCGACACCAGGAGGGCGGCGACCGGCGCGAGCAGCCCCGCCCCCGGCAGGACCAGCAGGGCCAGTCGGCGCGGCCGGGGCGGCCGCCCGGTCCCGGCACGGACGGCCCACACCGCCACCAGGAACGGCAGGACCACCCACCACCACGCGACAAGCGCCTGGACGTTCAGGTCCGTGTCGGTCCCCCAGAGGGCCCAGGCCAGGAGCGCACCGGTGATCAGTACGGCCAGTCCGCCCGCCGTCTCCCACCGGCGCGCGGTCGCGGCGGGCGCCCAGCTGTCGAGTGCCGGCCGGACCAGGAGCATCGCCACGAAGAACAGGGCCAGGCCGAGGGCGGACCCCTCACGCCAGGGATCCTGCTCGCTCTGCAGGGCCCCGGCGAAGATCCGGGCGTCTCCGACCTCCCGCACCTCGGCGTCGGTCCGGTCCAGGCTGATCCGCACCCGGCCGCTGGCGGGAGCCGCGAACTCGGCTCGGTCCGCGGCCTGTTCGACGACCCGGCCGCCGTCCAGGGCCGTGATGCGATACCCCCGGGCGCGGAGGTGGACCGTCCAGCTGTCGTAGAGGTCCCGCTTGCCGAGGAGACGCTCGTCGGCCTGGAGTTCGATGACGAGCGAGGAGTAGGGGCCCTTCCCCAGGCGGCAGATGTCGTCCACGGCCGAGCCGCTCGTCTCCTGCCGCACGGCGACGCCGACTGCGGACTTCTTCTGCGAGACCCGGTTGTCCTCGTCGGAGTCGTCGCCGAGCGTCTCCGGTCCGCAGCCGATGTCGCCATGGACGACGCTCACCTCGAACGGCAGCCAGTCCAGCAGTCGTTGGGTCCCGCGCCGCAGGTCGCCCGCCATGCGGTCGGCGCTGCGCAGGCTCAGCCGGTGCGTCACGGCGATGTTCCACTCGGCGCCGTACCCCACCGCCAGGCCGTTGGAGGTGACGGTGATTCCGGTCGTCCCCGTGCGCGGGAGCCGTCGCTTCCCCCGGTAGTCCTTCTCGGCCGCGCGCCGCCGCTCCGCCGTCTCGGCCTCGTCCTTCTTCGCGGCCTTGTCGGCGGCCGCCTGCGCGGATGCCGCCCGCACGTCGAAGCGCGCCTTCGCGTCCCGCACCCACTGCGTGTGCGCCACCACGCACACCGCACCCACCCCGACGACCAACAGCCCCGCCGCCACAGCCCGCCATAATCGGACCACCGCGCCCCCTGTCCAGCGCCTGCCGCAGAGCACCAGGGTAGTCACAGGAGCGGAGAATCAGCCCTCCGCGCCCGCGTTCAACTGGTGCAGCAGACGCGCCAGTTCGGCCACCTCGTGCCGGTCCCACCCCGCCAGCTGCCGCACGTACCGCACCCGGCGGGCGTCGCGCACCTGGCGGAAGTCGGCGCGGCCGCGGTCCGTGAGGGAGACGAGCCAGGCGCGGCCGTCGGCCGGGTCGGGTTCGCGGGCGACGAAGCCGAGCTCCTCCAGGGCGCGCAGCTGGCGGCTCATCGTCGCCTTGCCGACCCCGATGTAGGCGGCGAGTTCGGTGGCCCGCTGCGCGCCGCACTCCTCCAGGCGCACGAGGAGTCCGTACGCGGCCGGTTCCAGGTCGGGGTGGACCTCGCGGGCCATCTCGCCCGACGAGGCCCTGGCGCGCCGCAGGAAGACGGTCAACTCCCGCTCAAGAGCCAGGAATTCGTGGTCCACACCAGTCGGCCCGGCAGCAGAATTCGCGTCGCGTTCCGCGTTCCGCCGCTCGCCGTTCCCGTCTTCGCGCACGTCAGCACCCATGGCCAGAGATTCCCCGGGTTTCCCGATTCTGAAAGTTTTCGCCAATCGCCGCCATTGCCGCAGCTCCGTCAGTATTTCGCAGGAGTAGACCAACGGCAGCATCCAGGCCCCCTTCCCTCCCACGGGTCTACATGCGTAGCGTCATGCATGGCATGTCCATACCAGTCACGCGTACGGACATGTCGACAGACCCTCCCGCACACCGCACAGCAGTCGCACAGCAGCCGCACAGCACAGGTCCCCGATCAGTGAAACCTGATCCCCCACGAGGCCTTCGGAGGCATGCAATGCCCGTGCACAAGCACAGACCGACCGGCCGTCGCCGCCTCGGCGTCGCCGGAACCCTCCTCGCAGCACTCTCCCTCCTGTTCACCCTCCCGAGCGCGGCGCAGGCCGCCGACGTCCCCCAGCGCGGTGAGGCCTTCATGGGCATCGGCGTCGCGGCGCACGACGGCGACACCGGCAAGCCGCCGGTCTCCCGCGCCGTGCAGACCGAGGGCGTGGACGTCAGCAGCCACCAGGGCAACGTGGCCTGGTCGACGCTCTGGAACAGCGGCGTGAAGTGGGCCTACGTCAAGGCCACCGAGGGCACGTACTACACGAACCCCTACTTCGCGCAGCAGTACAACGGCTCGTACAACGTGGGCATGATCCGCGGCTCCTACCACTTCGCGACGCCGGACACGACGAGCGGCGCCACCCAGGCCAACTACTTCGTGGACCACGGGGGCGGCTGGTCGAAGGACGGCAAGACGCTGCCGGGCGCCCTCGACATCGAGTGGAACCCCTACGGCGCCGCCTGCTACGGCAAGACGCAGAGCGCGATGGTGACCTGGATCCGGGACTTCGTGAACCAGTACAAGGCCCGTACCGGCCGCGACCCCGTCATCTACACGGCGACGAGCTGGTGGACGCAGTGCACCGGCAACTCCAGTGCCTTCGGCACCACCAACCCGCTGTGGGTGGCGCGTTACGCCTCCGACGTGGGCACGCTGCCCGCCGGCTGGGGCTACTACACGATGTGGCAGTACACCTCGTCGGGCCCGACGGTCGGTGACCACAACAAGTTCAACGGCGCGCTCGACCGCGTCCAGGCGCTCGCCAACGGCTGAGCCTGCCGCCCGCCCATAGGAAAGCAGTGGCCGGGCTCCCCCCTCCGGGAGCCCGGCCACTGCCGTGTGCGATGCCTCAGATCAGTACGTTCCTCAGCACTTGCCGGCCGGCCGGTCCCGCTTCACGAGGTTGGTGTAGCCGGTCGTGCCGTCGAGCCACAGCACGCGCTGGCCCGTGTCGGCGGTGGCGTACACCTGGTCACCGCGGTTGCAGGAGACGCGCTGGGCGCCGCCCTTGCCGTCGGGGGCCACCTGGTACAGCTTCGGCAGCGTGTCGTTGGCCCACGACGTGGCCGGCGGCAGCGTGGTGACGGTGATCGCGTCGTCCGAGGCGGTGAGCGAGTAGGCGTACAGCGAGCCGTCGCCGGCCTCGGGGGTGACGGTGGTCAGGCCGCTGCCGTCGGGCGCGGCGCGCTTGACCGCTGCCTGGCCGGAGTCGGTGATGTCGTCGTCCTCGATCCAGCTGACACCGTCGTCGGTGAACGCGGTCTGGCCGATGCCGACCGCCTTGGACTTGTCGACGGGCATCAGCGTCTTCTTGCCGGTGGCGGTGTCGAGGACCTCGACGCCCAGCTTGTAGCCGTCGGACTCGGGCCACATCTTCGCGTAGGCGATCTTGCCGTCACGGACCGAGGGCATCGTCGTGGCGGTCACGTAGCTCTGGTCGGCCTGGGTGGTCTCGCCGGTCTTGAGGTTGGTGTACCAGACGTGCTGGAGGCCGTAGTACGGGTCCGGCACGTTGTAGGCGAGGATGTCGCCGTCCAGTGCGAGCCCGGAGACGTTGGCGCCGATGCCGAAGACGGTCTTGTCGACGCCGCTGCCGACCGGGCGCACGTGCAGCATCGCGGCGCTCGCGCCGTACTCGACCCAGGCGACGTTCTTGCCGTCCGTGGTGGCGTAGACGTTGTAGTTGCCGTTGTTGGGGCTCTTCTGCTCCGGCGTGCCCTTGCCGCTGGTGTTGCCGACCCACACCGAGTACGGCTCGCTGCCGTCCTCGTTGGTGCGGGACAGGGCGTACTTGCCGCCGCCCGCGCCGACGCCGGTGCCGGTCACGTTGACCTTGGACAGGATGGTGTCGGTGTCGATGCCGAGCGCCGTCTCCCAGCCGGGCACGATGCCGTGCGCGTCGAAGGAGGTCTTGACCTTCTTCAGCTGGGCCTTGGTGACGCCCAGTTCCTGCGCGGCGGCGACGACCGCGGCGCGGCCCTCGGTGAAGCCGTCCAGCGGGGTCATGTACGCGGTCAGCGCGCGGTAGACGATCTGGTCGGCGAGGTCGCCGCCGAGGTCCTGGCGCATGTCCCACAGGGCGCCGGAGAAGATCGTGGAGTTGAGGTGCACGCCGCCGTTGTCACCGCGGTAGCTGACGCCGATGAAGTTCTTCGACGTGGTGGCGCCGTCGTTGAGGTCGCGCAGGGCGCACTCGCGGGGGCTGAGCGTGGTGCACAGGTCCTCGCCGAGCAGACCCGAGTCCGGGTCGTCCATCGACTGGCCGTTGGCCTCCAGGTCGATGGCGTTGCCGAAGTAGTCGGAGAGCGCCTCGTTCATCGCGCCGGACTGGCCCGCGTAGACCAGGCCCGCGCTGTGCTCGGTGACGCCGTGCGTCATCTCGTGGCCGACGACGTCGGTGTCGGCGGAGAAGGTGCGGAAGTCGCCGCCGCCCTGGCCGTACACCATCTTCTGGCCGTCCCAGAAGGCGTTGTCGTACGGCTGCCCGTTCGCGGTCACGCCGACCAGGGAGTAGACGTAGCCGTTCTTGCCGTCGATGCCGTCCCGGCCGAAGTGGTTCTTGTAGTAGTCGTAGACCTTGCCGGCGGCCCAGTGGGCGTCGACCGCACCGGAGTTGGTGGCATCGGCGCCGAAGTCGGGGGTGGTCGACTGGAAGGTCTTGATGCCGCTCGGCCAGGCGCCGGAGGCGGTCGACACGTCGCGGCCGCGGGCGTCGTACGTGGCGATCATCTCGCCGGAGAACGGGGTCGCCGCGTCCCGCTTGCTGTAGTCGATCATCTGGTAGACACCGGTGGTGTCCCTGTACAGGTTGAGCTCGGTCTTCTCGCCGTTGTAGCGGACGCCGGTGCCCTTGACGTACGAGTCGCCGGCCGGGTTGGTGGCCTCCGGCGTCGCACCCGTCTCACCGGCGGCGGTGGCGGTGGCGCCCTGCGCGCCGAACGTCTTGATGTCGCTGTACTGCATCACCGCGAACCCGGAGTGCGCGTCGATGTAGACCTGCTGCTTCACCGGGGTGCCGTCGGCCGGGTTCACGCCGGTGACGGTGATCTGCCGGGTGAGCACGCCGTCGCCCTGCGGGAGGATCGTGACGCCGTCGGCCGTGCCGGAGAGCGTGCCGCCCTTGGTCAGCTTCTCGCCCTTGGCGGGGGCCTTCAGGAGGCCGCCGCCGAGCTGCTGGGTGACGGCGCCGATCGCGCGCTGGATCGCGGTCTTCTCGGAGACCTCCGGCGTGACCGAGTCCAGCTTCAGCTTGGTGAAGTAGTTGCCGGAGGTGCCGGTGACGGTGCGCTTGCCGTCCTTCTTCGTCATGCGGACCACGTACTGGCCGCCCATGACGTCGACGCCCTTGTACTTCTGCTGGAGACGGACCGTCTCCTTGCCGCCCTCGGTCACGGTGCCGAGAGAAGCGAGGTCCTTCGCCGAGGTGTCCGCGATGTGGTAGCGGCCCTTCTTCGCCTTGAGGTGGCCGCGGGCGGCGTCGGCCGCGGCGCCGGTCGCCGGGACCTCCTCGTCCAGCCCGGTCACCAGCGACGGGGTGTCGGTGTCGGGGCTCGCGGTGGTGGCCGCGGCCGGCGGTGCGGTGTCCGCGTGGGCGGCCGTCATGCCGGTCACGAGGAGCCCGGCGGCGGCGAGCAGCGCCGCCACTCCCTGGCCGACGGCTATGCCGCCCGGCCGGTCTGCTCTGTTTCTGCGCGCTGAAGTCCGCACGTCTGATCCCTTCGCTGCCATCGGCGGGTGAACGGAAATCGGATGCGGACATGCAAAGGCCGGGGCACGGCCGTGAACAATGCGTTGCCGGTGCTTACTTGTGTACGTGCACACTTGTGTGGCCTGCACGGACCGGGTGAGAATCGCGCCGTGAGACAGGCCGACGTGGACGCGCAGTGGGAGGCCCTCGGGCTCGGCGCCGACGGGCTCCAGGTCTACGAAGCGCTGCTCAACCGGCCGGGACAGCCGTCCCGTGCCGCGCTCGCCCGCTCCCTCGGCCTCCCGGTCCGCCGGGTCACGGCCGCCCTCGACCAGCTCGCCGCGCACGACTTCACCCGGCCCGCCGGCGGCTCGGCGCTGCCCCAGCCGGTCGCCCCGGCGACGGCCCTGCGCAACATGCTCCACCTGCACCAGGCGCAACTCCTGCACCGGTCAGCGGAGTTGGAGGAGCTGACCGGGTCGGTGGACCGGATGTCGGCGCAGCTCCTGAGCACGGCGCAGGATCCCCGGGAGATCGGCATCGAGACCGTGCGGGGCGGCCCGGCGATCGCCGAGCGGGTGGCGGCGCTGCTGATGTCGGCGCGCGAGGAGGTGGCCCTGATCGACCGGCCGCCCTACGCCTCCAGCCAGCCCGACGGCATGCCGACGCCGCTGGACATGGGGGCGCCGGTGCGGCGCGGGGCGCGGGTGCGGGCCATCGTCGACCGGGAGGGCCTCAGCTTCCACGGCCGGGCCCGCGGTCTGAACGAGCTGGCCGAGCAGGGGGTGCAGATCCGGCTGGGCACGGACCTGCCCACCAAGATGTTCACGGTCGATCGGCGCATCACCCTGCTGCCGCCGACCGACGCGGCGGACCCGACGGCCTCGGCGCTCGTGGTGAGCGACGCGCTGCTGGGCAACGCGCTGGTGCCGCTGTTCGACGCGCTGTGGGAGCGGGCGGTGCCGATCGGGTCCGCCGAGCGGGAGCGGATCACGGACGTGGACCGGGAGTTGCTGACGATGCTCTCCTCCGGTCTGAAGGACGAGGCGATCGCGCGGCGCCTGGACATCCACGTGCACACGGTGCGCCGCCGGATCACCCGCCTGATGCAGGAGCTGAACGCGCAGACCCGCTTCCAGGCCGGGGTGCAGGCGACGCTGCGGGGCTGGCTCACGGCCTGAGCGCGCCCGTCGGGCCCCCGACGGCCGGAAGGCCCGGACCCCCTGCGGGGCCCGGGCCTTCGTCGTCCGGCCGCGTCCGTCACGCCGCGACCGGAACCTCCAGGTCCGACGAGGCGGGCGCGAGGGCCAGTTCGAGCACCTGGCGCACGTCCGTCACCGGGTGCACGTCCAGCTTCTCCAGGACCTCGGCCGGGACGTCGTCCAGGTCGGCCTCGTTCCGCTTCGGGATGATCACCGTGGTGATCCCGGCCCGGTGCGCGGCGAGCAGCTTCTGCTTCACTCCGCCGATCGGCAGCACCCGCCCGGTCAGCGAGACCTCACCGGTCATCGCCACGTCGGTACGGACGAGGCGTCCGCTCAGCAGCGACGCGAGGGCGGTCGTCATGGTGACGCCCGCGCTCGGCCCGTCCTTCGGGACCGCGCCGGCCGGGAAGTGGATGTGCACGCCGCGCTCCTTCAGGTCGGCGACGGGCAGCTCCAGTTCGGCGCCGTGCGAGCGCAGGAAGGAGAGCGCGATCTGCGCGGACTCCTTCATGACGTCGCCCAGCTGACCGGTGAGGGTCAGTCCGGCCGCGCCGGTCTCCGGGTCGGCCAGCGACGCCTCCACGAAGAGCACGTCACCACCGGCGCCGGTCACCGCGAGTCCGGTCGCCACGCCCGGCACCGCCGTGCGCCGCTCGGCCGGGTCCTGCGCCGACTCGGGCACGTGGTGCGGCCGTCCGATCAGCGCCCGCAGGTCACCCTCGCCGACCGTGAACGGCAGGTCCCGGTCGCCGAGTTCGTGCTGTGCGGCCACCTTGCGGAGCACCCGGGTGACGGCCCGCTCCAGGTTGCGGACCCCGGCCTCCCGCGTGTACTCGCCGGCCAGCTTGCGCAGCGCGTCCTCGCCGATGACGACCTCGTCCTCGCCCAGACCCGCGCGCTCCAGCTGCCGCGGCACCAGGTGGTCGCGGGCGATGACGACCTTCTCGTCCTCGGTGTAGCCGTCGAGCCGGACCAGCTCCATACGGTCGAGCAGGGCCTCCGGGATCGCTTCGAGCACGTTCGCCGTCGCGAGGAACACGACGTCGGACAGGTCGAGTTCGACCTCCAGGTAGTGGTCGCGGAAGGTGTGGTTCTGTGCCGGGTCGAGCACTTCGAGGAGGGCCGCGGCCGGGTCGCCGCGGAAGTCGGAACCGACCTTGTCGATCTCGTCGAGCAGCACGACCGGGTTCATCGACCCGGCCTCCTTGATGGCGCGGACGATGCGGCCGGGCAGCGCACCTACGTACGTACGCCGGTGGCCGCGGATCTCCGCCTCGTCGCGGACGCCGCCGAGGGCGACGCGGACGAACTTGCGGCCCATGGCGTGCGCGACGGACTCGCCGAGCGACGTCTTGCCGACGCCGGGCGGGCCGACGAGCGCGAGCACGGCACCACCGCGCCGTCCGCCGACCACCCCGAGACCGCGGTCCGCACGCCGCTTGCGCACGGCCAGGTACTCGGTGATGCGCTCCTTCACGTCCTGCAGGCCCGCGTGCTCGGCGTCGAGGACGGCCTGGGCGCCCTGGATGTCGTACCGGTCCTCGGTCCGCTCGTTCCACGGGAGTTCGAGGACGGTGTCGAGCCAGGTCCTGATCCAGGAGCCCTCCGGCGACTGGTCGCTGGACCGCTCCAGCTTGTCGACCTCCTTGAGGGCGGCCTCCCGGACGTTCTCCGGCAGGTCGGCGGCCTCGACGCGGGAGCGGTAGTCGTCGGACTCCTCGCCGTCCTGCTCGCCGTTGAGCTCGCGCAGCTCCTTGCGGACGGCGTCGAGCTGACGGCGAAGGAGAAACTCGCGCTGCTGCTTGTCGACGCCTTCCTGGACGTCCTTGGCGATGGTCTCGGCGACGTCCTGCTCGGCGAGGTGCTCGCGCAGCTGGGCGGTGGCGAGCTTAAGGCGGGCGACCGGGTCGGCGGTCTCCAGGAGCTCGACCTTCTGGGCGGTCGTGAGGAACGGCGAGTAGCCGGAGTTGTCGGCGAGCGCGGAGACGTCGTCGATGGCCTGGACGCGGTCCACGACCTGCCAGGCGCCGCGCTTCTTCAGCCAGTTCGTGGCGAGCGCCTTGTACTCCTTGACCAGCTCGGTCACGGCGCCGGGCACCGGGTCCGGCACGGTCTCCTCGATCGTCAGGCCCTCCACCCACAGGGCGGCGCCCGGGCCGGTGGTCCCGGCGCCGATGCGGACGCGGCCGACGCCGCGGATCAGCGCGCCCGGGTCGCCGTCGGCGAGGCGTCCCACCTGCTCGACGGTGCCGAGCACCCCCGTGTTCGCGTACGTGCCGTCGATCCGTGGAACAAGCAGCACCTTCGGCTTGCTGGGTCCGGTACGGGCGGCGGCCTGTGCGGCCTCCACCGCGGCGCGTACGTCGGTGTCGTTCAGGTCCAGGGGCACCACCATTCCGGGCAGCACGACCTCGTCGTCGAGCGGCAGCACGGGCAGGGTGAGTGCGGCGTTGTACGCCTTGGACTCAGCAGCCATGATCTCCCCTTCGGCAGTCAAGTTGAGCTATGTCGACTCAATGCACGGGAGCTGCCGGATGTTCCCAGGCGGCCGTTCGCTCTGAGCGATCACCCCTGTCGCCGGGAAAAAGCCGCCCAGTAAGGTTCACTTACCGAGAGAGACTATTACTCCTACTGGGGGCGGCCATGGTGAGCGGTGACGAGCACGTACGGAACTGGGTCGACGGCTGGGTCCTTTCGCGGGGAGCCGCGCCGCCGCTCGTCGAGCCCTGGGGCTACACGATCCACGTGGGCCAGGAGCAGCACGTGAGCCGGCACGTCCTGGGCGCCACGAACGACGACGTGCACGAGGACGACGTGCGCAAGGCCGCCGAGTCGACCCGCGGCCGCGGCTTCCACCTGAAGGTCTTCGCGGACCCGGCGCGGGTGCTGCCGTGGCTGGGCCCGGAGTGGGAGCCGTACGGGTCGGGCGACTGGCTGATGACGACGGAGCTGACACCGCGGCCGGCCCCCGACGCCCCTGCCGGATACCGCCTGCACACGTGGTCGCGGGGCGGCGTCGTCCGGGTCATGCTGACCGACGCCGACGGCGCGTTCGCGGCGCGCGGCCAGGTCGCCCCGACCGGCGCGAGCGCGGTCGTCGACCAGATCGAGACGTCCGCCCTGCACCGCCGCAAGGGCCTCGGCACGACGGTGATGCGCACCCTCCACGCGGCCGCCGCCGCCCAGGGCGCGACCCGCGCCGTCCTTGCCTGCACGCCCGAAGGCCACCTGCTGTACGAGTCGCTCGGCTGGCGCGTGGTGGCGCCGCTGACGAACGCGACGTACGCAGGGGCGAGCGACTGACCGGCCGGCCGGGCCCCGAATTCCTTTGCCGGGCGGTCCCGCGCCGCCCGATACTGCCGTGATGGCCGCACCGGCGATCGTCCCGACCCGCGCCCAGGAAGCCGCGCTCCGGCACCTGCGCGCGGTCGCGCGCGCGGGCCGCGCCGACGCCCTGGCCCGCCTGGCGGCCCACGGCGTCGGTCCCGACCTGGCCGAGGCCCTGATCGCGGCGCTGCGCGCCCACGCCCGCATCACCCTGAACTTCCACCCGGACCGGCTCCTCGGCGACCACCGGACCACCGTCGCCGACCGGCTCGCCGCGGACGGCCGCTACCGCGGCCAGTACGAGACGGGCCTGTCGAACGGCAGCCGCACCGCGCACCCCGGCGGACTGCGGGACGGCTGGGAGGAGCAGCTGTTCGCGGGGGCCTACGCGACGGCCGCCGCGACGGAACGGCCCAAGTACGGCGCGCTCGACGTGATGCGGCACGCGGACGGCGCCGCGCCCCGGTTCGGCTCGTGCCACGTGCGGCTGCGCGCGGCGGCGGCCGCACGGGCCACGTTCTGCTTCGGCGACAGTCACCTGGGCCCGGCCGACACCGGCACCGCCGACGCCCTGCACCCGGTCCTCGCCGCGCTCGTCGAGGACGCGGCGCGCAGCGGCCAGTCGCTGGGCGTCCCGGGCGCCGACCCGGTCGCGGTGATCCGCGCCCTGCCCCGGTCACCGGCGCGCGGCCCCGGGCGCTCGCTCGACTTCTACGTCGAGGCGCAGGTGCACGCCGACGTGGACCTGCGCCGGGACGCCGAGGCCCTCGTCCTCGACCCGGCGTTCCGCGGGACGCGCACCGGTGACCTGCTCGCCGGGCTGGGGGTCCCGGTCGAGTGGCACGGCGGGTTCGTGCTCGGCCCCGACGTGCCGGACGAGGACCTCGCCGCCTTCCGCGGCCCGGCGCTGCCCGCGGTCGCGGCCCGGGTGCGCGCGGAGTTCGGGGACGGCGGCGGGATCGACGCGGCCGTCGTCGGCCGGGCCGCCGCGTCCGTGGTCCGGTCGCCCGGGAGCTGGGCGGCGTACGGCGGTCAGGACGACGTCCTGCAGTACGTCAAGCAGTTGTGGCACTGCCTCGTGCGGTTCGGGTCGGCTCGGTGACCGGCCGGCCGGGCGTCCGGTCCGCGCGGGTCCGCCACCGCCGCACGAGCGGCCACGTCGCGACGCCGATCGCGAGGGCCGTCAGATGCCCCCAGCTGGTCATCGGGTCGGCGAACGCGATCAGGTCCTGGACCAGCATCGCCCCGAACCCGAGCAGCACCCCCCAGCGCAGCCACGGCGTGAGCAGCCCCGCGAGGGCGCCGATGCTGGCGGCGACGCCGAAGCTGATGCCGTAGTCGAGGCGGTGCAGCGAACTGTCCGGGAGATGGCCGACCATCACGGACAGGCCGACCGGCACCTCGGTCGCGAGGGTCGCGAGGACATGGCCGAGGACGAAGACCCCGGCGGTGCGCAGCCCGCCTATCCGGCGCTCCAGCGCGGTCAGGACGACCACGAAGGCGATCACGAACGGTGACGTGAGCCCGCCCGCGATCCACAGCGCGCTGGCGACGAGGACGAGCGCCGGGTTCTGGGCCAGATGGGTGACGTCGGTGCTGGAGGCCCGCAGGGCGGTGGAGACCGTGTCGGGGTCGGCGAACTCCATGAACAGCGAGGTGCCGACGAGCACACAGGCGTAGGCGAAGGTGAAGGGCGTCCCGGTCGGTGTGGGCAGCAGCCGCCAGGGCCGCGGACGGCGTCGCCGGGCGGGCGGCGGGCCCTCCAGGACGGGTGGCCGCGGCTGCGCCGGGACCGCGTCGAGCAGGACCCCGGCGCCGCTCGTCCGCTCGACGCCGGCCGTCACGCCTTGTTCCACGTACGACACGCGCGCACCCCTTCCGTACCGATCCGACCCACGGTTCGCCCCGCCCCGCGGCGCTGTCCATGACCGACGCCACACGCGACCCGATCCACAGCAACCTCACAGCGCCCGGCAGCCTCCGCAACCGTGGGACAACCCTAGACGGGGCCGAAGTCGCCACCTGGCCGACCACGGTCCGCAAGGATGGCCCGCATGACCACCGCCCCGTACGCCGACCACGACCAGCCCCGAGTCCTGGACCGCCGCACCGGCCCCCACGGCGAGGTGGTGCTGCGGCGGCACGGCGCGCTGCTGCAGATCATCGCCAACGGCACGTTCCTGATGGACACGTCCGACGGACGGTCGGAGCGGCTGCTCGTCGACACCGCCCGGGACGAACTGGGCCCGGGACGCGCCGCACCGCACGTACTCATCGGCGGCCTGGGCGTCGGATTCTCCCTGGCTCACGCGGCGGCGGACCCGTACTGGGGCCGCATCACGGTCGTCGAGCGCGAGCGGGCCATCATCGACTGGCACGTCGAAGGACCGCTCCGCGACCTGTCCGCCGAGGCCGTCGCCGACCCGCGCACCGAGATCGTCGAGGCCGACCTCCTCCACCACCTCCACACATCCGCGCAGACCTACGACGCGCTCTGCCTCGACATCGACAACGGACCGGACTGGACGGTCACCGAGGACAACGACAGCCTTTACTCGTTTTCCGGTCTCGCCACCTGCAAATCCCGCCTCAGCCCCGGCGGTGTGCTGGCGGTCTGGTCGGCACAGCCCTCCGAACATTTCGAAGGAACCTTGTGGAATGCCGGATTCCAGGCGGTCCGCACCGAAGAGATCCCGGTTGTCCGGGGCGTACCGGACGTGGTGCACGTCGCAGTACGGGCCGCGTAGCCGACCGGCGGTAACTCCCCGTACGCTGACGTCCGAAACCCAGATCATTCAAGCGTCAAGCGCGTCACGAGGGCGCGCATTCAGGGGCGGGGCGATGGAGCAGACACACACCTCCCACAACGGCAACACGGCGACCCCGGGTGCCCAGCGACGGGTCCTGGTCGTCGAGGACGATCCCACGATCGTGGAAGCCATCGCCGCCCGGCTGCGGGCCGAGGGATTCCTCGTGCAAACCGCACAGGACGGTCCGGCGGCGGTCGACACGGCCGAGGCATGGCAGCCCGACCTGCTGATCCTCGACATCATGCTGCCGGGGTTCGACGGACTCGAGGTATGCCGCCGCGTGCAGGCTCAGCGACCGGTTCCGGTGCTGATGCTCACGGCGCGCGACGACGAGACGGACATGCTGGTGGGCCTCGGCGTGGGTGCCGACGACTACATGACCAAGCCGTTCTCCATGCGGGAACTGGCGGCACGGGTGCACGTGCTGCTGCGGCGGGTGGAGCGCGCGGCCCTGGCCGCCTCGACGCCGCGCAGTGGCATCCTCCGGCTCGGCGAGCTGGAGATCGACCACGCGCAGCGCCGCGTCCGGGTCAGGAGCGAGGACGTGCACCTCACTCCCACCGAGTTCGACCTCCTCGTGTGCCTGGCGAACACGCCGCGCGCGGTCCTCTCCCGCGAGCAGCTGCTCGCCGAGGTGTGGGACTGGGCCGACGCGTCGGGCACGCGGACGGTCGACAGCCACATCAAGGCGCTGCGCCGGAAGATCGGCGCGGAGCGCATCCGCACCGTGCACGGTGTGGGCTACGCGCTGGAGACGCCGACCCCATGAGCGCCGGGGACCGGGCCCCGCACGAGAGGGCCTTGTACGGGCGACCCCAGCGGCCGCCCCTCAACCCGCACTGGGCGTCGGGCGGGCTGCGCCCCTTCTCGATCAAGGCGAAGCTCGGCACGCTCGTCGTCGTCTCGGTCTTCATCACCACGGGCCTGCTCATGGTGGCGATGTACACGGCGACGGAGCTGCGCTTCATCACGGTGTTCTCGATCATCGCGACGCTGTTGATCACCCAGTTCGTGGCGCATTCGCTGACCGCGCCGCTGGACGAGATGAACACGGTGGCCCGGTCGATCTCCAACGGCGACTACACGCGGCGGGTGCGCGGCGCCGACCGCCGTGACGAGCTGGGCGACCTGGCCGTCACGATCAACCGCATGGCCGACGAGCTGGCCGCGCAGGACCAGCAGCGCAAGGAACTCGTGGCGAATGTCTCGCACGAGCTGCGCACCCCGATCGCGGGCCTGCGGGCGGTGCTGGAGAACGTGGTGGACGGCGTCATGTCCGCCGACCCCGAGACGATGCGCACGGCGCTCAAGCAGACGGAGCGGCTGGGCCGGCTCGTGGAGACCCTGCTCGACCTCTCCCGCCTGGACAACGGTGTCGTGCCGCTCAAGGCCCGCCGTTTCGAGGTCTGGCCGTACCTGTCGGGCGTGCTGAAGGAGGCCAACATGGCCGTCTCGCAGCGCGCGGGCATCGCCTCGGGATCGGGTACCCACACGCGCACGGACGTCCATCTCCACCTCGACGTCTCGCCGCCGGAGCTGACCGCGCACGCCGACCCGGAGCGCATCCACCAGGTAGTGGCGAATCTCATCGACAACGCGGTGAAGCACTCCCCGCCGCACGGCCGCGTCACCGTGCGTGCCCGGCGCGGTCCCCTTCCGGAGTCGCTCGACCTGGAAGTGCTCGACGAGGGGCCCGGCATCCCGCAGTCCGAATGGCACCGGGTCTTCGAGCGCTTCAACCGCGGGGACTCCGGGAACACGGCCAAGGGCAAGGGCGACGGGGGCACCGGCCTCGGTCTCGCCATCGCACGCTGGGCCGTGGACCTGCACGGCGGCCGCATCGGAGTGGCCGAATCGACGCGCGGCTGCCGCATCAAGGTCACTCTTCCGGGAGAGCCACGACCGCAAAGTTGACGTAGGGTTTCGGTCAGGCGGAGGTCAAGCCGCGCCGAGGCGTACCCGAACGCGCCGGGCGTGCATCCGGTCGTACCGAAACCTCGGTTGTTTCCCGCCATTTCCCGGCCCGAAACACGGCTTCCAGTGTGACTTACGCGACGGATCACCGGCCCGGTCTGCACTCCCCGCCGATGGAGGCGTAGCCTTTATTCCCGCTGTCCATCACCTTGTGAGAAGCGGAAGAGGGCGGTTCACGCCGTGTCGCCACAGTCCCCCAGTAACTCGAGCATCTCCACCGAGACCGACCAAGCCGGGCAGGGCAAAAACCCTGCTGCCGCCTTCGGTCCCAATGAGTGGCTCGTCGACGAGATCTATCAGCAGTACCTCCAGGACCCGAATTCGGTTGACCGAGCCTGGTGGGACTTCTTCGCCGACTACAAGCCCGGTGCCGCAGCCGCGGGGGCTGCGCCGACTGAGCCCGTGAAGCCGGCCCCGCAGCCGGCCGCCCCGGCCCAGCCCGCACCCGCCGCGCAGGCCCCGGCCCCGGCCGCCGCGAAGCCCGCAGCCGCAGCTCCCGCACAGGCTGCCGCCGCCCCGGCCCCCGCGAAGCCCGCGCCGAAGGCTGCCGCCGCTCCCGCCGCCACCCCTGCACCGAAGAAGGCTGAACAAGTGACGACCGAGGCCCCTGCCGGCCCCGAGTTCGTGACGCTGCGCGGTCCCGCCGCCGCCGTCGCGAAGAACATGAACGCCTCCATCGAGGTCCCCACGGCCACGTCCGTGCGCGCCGTCCCGGTGAAGCTGCTGTTCGACAACCGCATCGTCATCAACAACCACCTGAAGCGCGCCCGCGGCGGGAAGATCTCCTTCACGCACCTCATCGGGTACGCGATGGTGCAGGCCATCAAGGCCATGCCGTCGATGAACTACTCCTTCGCCCAGAAGGACGGCAAGCCGACGCTGGTCAAGCCGGAGCACATCAACTTCGGCCTCGCCATCGACCTCGTGAAGCCGAACGGCGACCGCCAGCTGGTCGTCGCGGGCATCAAGAAGGCCGAGACGCTGAACTTCTTCGAGTTCTGGCAGGCCTACGAGGACATCGTCCGCCGCGCCCGCGACGGCAAGCTCGGCATGGACGACTTCACCGGTGTCACGGTCTCCCTGACCAACCCCGGCGGCCTCGGCACCGTCCACTCCGTGCCCCGCCTGATGCCCGGCCAGTCGGTCATCATGGGCGTCGGCTCCATGGACTACCCGGCGGAGTTCCAGGGCACGTCCCAGGACACGCTGAACAAGCTCGGCATCTCGAAGGTCATGACGCTCACGTCGACCTACGACCACCGGGTCATCCAGGGCGCCGCCTCCGGCGAGTTCCTGCGCATCGTGGCGAACCTGCTCCTCGGCGAGCAGGACTTCTACGACGAGATCTTCAAGTCCCTGCGCATCCCCTACGAGCCGGTCCGCTGGCTCAAGGACATCGACGCCTCGCACGACGACGACGTCACCAAGGCCGCGCGGGTCTTCGAGCTGATCCACTCCTACCGGGTCCGCGGCCACGTCATGGCCGACACCGACCCGCTGGAGTACCAGCAGCGCAAGCACCCCGACCTGGACATCACCGAGCACGGCCTCACGCTCTGGGACCTGGAGCGCGAGTTCGCGGTCGGCGGCTTCGCCGGCAAGTCGATGATGAAGCTGCGCGACATCCTCGGCGTGCTGCGCGACTCGTACTGCCGCACCACCGGCGTCGAGTTCATGCACATCCAGGACCCTAAGCAGCGCAAGTGGATCCAGGACCGCATCGAGCGCGCGCACACCAAGCCGGAGCGCGAGGAGCAGCTGCGCATCCTGCGCCGGCTGAACGCGGCCGAGGCGTTCGAGACCTTCCTGCAGACGAAGTACGTCGGCCAGAAGCGGTTCTCCCTGGAGGGCGGCGAGTCCGTCATCCCGCTGCTCGACGCGGTCATCGACTCCGCCGCCGAGGCCCGCCTCGACGAGGTCGTCATCGGCATGGCCCACCGCGGCCGCCTGAACGTCCTGGCGAACATCGTCGGCAAGTCGTACGCGCAGATCTTCCGCGAGTTCGAGGGCAACCTCGACCCGAAGTCGATGCACGGCTCCGGCGACGTGAAGTACCACCTGGGCGCCGAGGGCACCTTCACCGGTCTGGACGGCGAGCAGATCAAGGTCTCGCTGGCAGCCAACCCGTCCCACCTGGAGACGGTCGACCCGGTCATCGAGGGCATCACCCGCGCCAAGCAGGACATCATCAACAAGGGCGGCACGGACTTCACGGTCCTGCCGGTCGCCCTGCACGGTGACGCGGCCTTCGCGGGCCAGGGCGTCGTGGCCGAGACGCTCAACATGTCGCAGCTGCGCGGCTACCGCACGGGCGGCACGGTCCACATCGTCATCAACAACCAGGTCGGCTTCACCGCCGCCCCGGAGTCGTCGCGCTCCTCCATGTACGCCACCGACGTGGCCCGCATGATCGAGGCGCCGATCTTCCACGTGAACGGCGACGACCCCGAGGCCGTCGTCCGCGTGGCCCGGCTCGCCTTCGAGTTCCGCCAGGCGTTCAACAAGGATGTGGTCATCGACCTCATCTGCTACCGCCGCCGCGGTCACAACGAGTCGGACAACCCGGCGTTCACGCAGCCGCTGATGTACGACCTGATCGACAAGAAGCGCTCGGTGCGCAAGCTCTACACCGAGTCCCTCATCGGTCGCGGCGACATCACCCTCGAAGAGGCCGAGCAGGCGCTGCAGGACTTCCAGGGCCAGCTGGAGAAGGTCTTCACCGAGGTCCGCGAGGCCGTCGCGGCCCCGGCCGAGGCGCAGGTCCCCGACCCGCAGGCCGAGTTCCCCGTGGCCGTGCAGACGGCGATCTCCCAGGAGGTCGTCAAGCGCATCGCCGAGTCCCAGGTGAACATCCCGGACAACATCACCGTGCACCCGCGTCTGCTGCCGCAGCTGCAGCGCCGTGCGTCGATGATCGAGGACGGGACGATCGACTGGGGCATGGGCGAGACCCTCGCCATCGGCTCCCTCCTCCTGGAGGGCACCCCGGTCCGGCTGTCCGGCCAGGACTCGCGCCGCGGCACGTTCGGACAGCGCCACGCGGTGCTGATCGACCGGGAGACCGGCGAGGACTACACCCCGCTGCTCTACCTGTCGCCGGAGCAGGCCCGCTACAACGTCTACGACTCGCTGCTCTCCGAGTACGCGGTGATGGGCTTCGAGTACGGCTACTCGCTGGCCCGCCCCGAGTCGCTGGTCATGTGGGAAGCCCAGTTCGGTGACTTCGTCAACGGCGCGCAGACGGTCGTCGACGAGTACATCTCGGCCGCCGAGCAGAAGTGGGGCCAGACGTCCGGCGTCACGCTCCTCCTCCCGCACGGCTACGAGGGCCAGGGCCCGGACCACTCCTCGGCCCGTGTCGAGCGCTTCCTGCAGCTCTGCGCGCAGAACAACATGACGGTCGCGATGCCGACCCTCCCGTCGAACTACTTCCACCTCCTGCGGTGGCAGGTGCACAACCCGCACCACAAGCCGCTGGTGGTCTTCACGCCGAAGTCGATGCTGCGCCTCAAGGCCGCCGCGTCGAAGGCGGAGGAGTTCACGACGGGCGGCTTCCGTCCGGTCATCGGCGACGAGTCGGTCGACCCGAACGCGGTCAAGAAGGTCGTGTTCGTGGCGGGCAAGCTCTACTACGACCTCGAGGCCGAGCGGAAGAAGAGCGGGATCACCGACACCGCGATCATCCGCGTCGAGCGTCTGTACCCGCTGCCGGGTGCGGAGCTCCAGGCGGAGATCGCCAAGTTCCCGAACGCCGAGAAGTACATCTGGGCGCAGGAGGAGCCGGCGAACCAGGGTGCCTGGCCGTTCATCGCGCTCAACCTGATCGACCACCTGGACCTGGCCGTCGGCGCCGACGTCCCGCACGGCGAGCGCCTGCGCCGCATCTCGCGGCCGCACGGCTCGTCCCCGGCGGTCGGCTCCGCCAAGCGGCACCAGGCGGAGCAGGAGCAGCTGGTGCGTGAGGTGTTCGAGGCGTAACCGCCCCGGCGCGTCAGCAGGGCCGTACTCCCGCGAGGGGGTGCGGCCCTGCCGCATATCCTGGTGCCATGTACTTCACGGACCGCGGCATCGAAGAGCTGGAGAAGCGGCGTGGCGAGGAGGAGGTCACCTTCGAGTGGCTCGCCGAGCAGCTGCGGACCTTCGTCGACCTGAACCCCGACTTCGAGGTGCCGGTGGAGCGGCTCGCCACGTGGCTGGCGCGGCTCGACGACGACGAGGACGACGAGTAGGTCGCCCGAGCGGGGGCGCGAGCAGGTCCCCCGGGCGGAGTGTCAGTCGCGGGCCGCGCGCATCCGGTCGTACGCGAGTCCGAGCGCGCCGTGGGCGAGCAGGACGGCCCCCGCGGTGAGCCAGCCGCCGCTGCGCCGCCGCAGGCCGTGCACGGTGAGCGGGAGGCCCGCCGCGAGCTGCAGGGCGGCCAGGCAGCGGGCCTTGGGGCCGCGCAGCCACGGGCCGATGCTGCTGCTCTCGACGACGTCGAGTTCGGCGTGGACGGCGTCCCGCCAGCCCGACCACTCGATCCGTTCCACGTCGGGCTGGATGCGGGCGACCTCGCGCAGCCGGTCGGCCGGTTCGCCCGGGGTGAGGCCGGTGGGGAGCGTGAGGCCGGTGCGGGTGAGGACCGCGAGCAGGCCGAGCATCCGGGCCCGGGCGTCGGCCTCGCTGTCCGGTACGGCGAGGGCTTCCAGCGACTGCATGTCGAGCACCGGGTCGAGGCCGAGGCGGGCGGCGAAGGTGCGCAGGGCCTCGTCCTCGCCGACCGGGGTGCCGTTCGCCAGCCATACGTAGCCCACGGGGCGGCGGAAGCCGGAGGCGAGCATGAAGCCGCTGCGGTCGGCGTCCCACCACAGGGCGAGCACCGGCCACGGGGCACCCACCGCGAGGGCTCCGGCCCAGCCGCCGAGCACCCGGTCGACGGGTTCGCCGCCGGCGTCGGAGGCGGCCAGCCAGGGCTTCGTCTCCGGTACGAGCACGCTCCACTCACGTCCGGCCCGGGCGAGCAGCATGCGCTCGCGCAGCAGCTGGGCAGCGGGGCCGACGACGGCGGGTTCGGCGCGGCAGAGGAGCAGCGCGCCGGCGGGTTCGGGAGACAGCATGGCCCCACGCTAGGGCAATTCACCCATCTTGGACCACAAATGTCCGCCTTGATGGTGGCGCGGGTGGTGACGCGACGGCGACGCGGGGTGCTCACGAAAGACGGAAGTCGTCCACGGCAGTCTTGACTTCCCGTATCCGCGATATATCGTGTTTGACAGAGGACGCGATATGGCGCGTTCGCTGCCGAGGAGGTCCCACCATGCCCGAGTGGTCCGTCGCGGAGCCGCAGAAGCTCGCCTTCGACGAGCCGTTGACGACCCTGCGCGTACGCATCGTGAACGGAACGGTGAACGTGGTGGGCACGGACGAAGGTTCCGCCCGCCTGGAGGTCTCCGCCATCGAAGGGCCGCCGCTCCTGGTCACCCAGCAGGAGGGCACGCTCTCGGTGGCGTACGACGACCTGCCCTGGAAGGGCTTCCTCAAGTGGCTCGACCGTAAGGGCTGGCACCGCAGCGCGGTCGTCTCGCTCGCGGTGCCCGCGGGCACCCGGGTCGAGGTCGGCGTGGTCGGCGCGGGCGCCGTCGTCTCCGGCATGGAGGGGCACACGGAGGTGAAGGGCGTCACCGGCGACACGACCCTGGTCGGCGTCACCGGGCCGGTGCGCACCAGCACGGTCTCGGGCAGCGTCGAGGCGCAGGCGGTGACCGGCGACCTCCGGTTCAACTCGGTGTCCGGGGACCTCACGGTGGTGGAGGGCTCGGGTTCCTTCGTGAAGGCCGACACGGTGAGCGGCTCGATGATCGTGGACCTGGACCCGGCGGGCCCCACGGACGTGAGCCTGACGAGCGTCTCCGGCGAGATCGCCATCCGCATCCCGCACCCGGCGGACACGGAGGTCGAGGCGAACACGGCGAGCGGCGCGGTGTCGAACGCCTTCGACGGACTGCGGGTCTCCGGCCAGTGGGGCGCCCACAAGATCACCGGCCGGCTCGGTGCGGGCACCGGCAGCCTGAAGGCGACCACGGTCTCGGGCTCGATCGCCCTGCTGCGCAGGCCACCCGGCGAGGACGAGCCGACCGACATCACCCCCGACGCCGTCCCCTCCGACGCCGTCCCTTCCTCCGATGCGGCCTCCTCCGGCGCCACCCCGTCCGCGCCCACCGACAAGAAGGTGCTCTGACATGGCCCCCGTCTTCGCCCACGGCCGTCTGCGCCTCTACCTGCTCAAGCTGCTCGACGAGGCCCCGCGCCACGGCTACGAGGTGATCCGGCTCCTGGAGGAGCGCTTCCAGGGGCTGTACGCGCCGTCGGCGGGCACGGTGTACCCGCGCCTGGCCAAGCTGGAGACCGAGGGACTCGTCACGCACACGACCGAGGGCGGCCGGAAGGTCTACGCGATCACCGACGCGGGCCGGGCCGAACTGGCCGACCGGAGCGGCGAGCTGGCCGATCTGGAGCTGGAGATCCGCGAGTCCGTGGCCGAGCTGGCCGCCGAGATCCGGGACGACGTCCGGGGCGCGGCGGGCGACCTGCGCCGCGAGGTGCGGGCCGCGGCGTCGCAGACCCGCAGCGGCGGCAGCGCCGGATCCGGTGCCGGTGCGGGCGCCGGTGCGGGTGGCTTCGGCGACCTGGGGGACCTCACGGACAAGGAGTCCTGGCGGGCCGCGAAGGAGGAGCTGCGCCGGGCCAAGCAGGAGTGGAAGGAGCAGGCGCGGCGGGCGAAGGACGAGAGCCGCCGGGCCCGCGAGGAGGCCCAGCGGGCGCGCCGCCAGGCCAAGGAGACCCAGGACCGGGTGCAGGCGCAGGCGCAGGAGGAGTTCCAGCGCATGGCCAAGCGCGTCCAGGACCAGGTCCAGGACCACTTCACGCGCGGCGACTGGCCGACCGGGGTGCGCGAGGGCCTGTCCGAGCTGGCCAGGGAGTTCGGCGAGTTCGGCAAGTCCTTCGGCAAGGACTTCACCGGGGGCTCCGCCAAGGGGGCCGACCGCAAGCCGGGCGACGCCGGGGAGCGCACGGGTGAGCAGGCCAAGGGCGCCCCGGCACCGGC
>NZ_JAMOLN010000409.1 GCF_024448165.1 Streptomyces longispororuber | reverse complement strand
GTGCGGCGCAGCCGTGGCGGGGGGCTGTGTGGCGCCGGGGGTGGTGCTGATGTGGTCGGCGATCCGTGGCACGGCGGGGATGTGGACCTTGATGCGGCCGGTGTTCTGGCGTGGGCCGGTCAGCAGGATCTCGCCGGCGCGTTCGCGGAGGCCGACGGGGGAGAGGTTGGTGGTCACCAGCCGCAGGAGGTCGTCATCGCGGCCGGTGAGGCCGATGAAGTCCAGGCCGCGGCGGGCCCGGTCGCGGTCGGTGGTGCGGGCGAGGGCCTTGTAGGCGAACAGGCCGCGGTCGGGGCCCAGTTCGCGCTCGTCGTGGGAGCCGGCGAGCAGTCCGGCGTGGTGCTTGCGGCCGTCGTGGAGGATCTCGTGGACCAGGGCGGTGCCCTCGGCGGAGCTGGTCAGCCAGTACAGCTCGTCGGTGACCACCGCACAGAACCGGGACGGGTCGGCGAATGCGGCCTGGCGGGCCATCGCCGCGATCAGGTACAGCACGGCCCGGCCGATCAGTGCCTCCAGGGGTTGCTGGGCCAGGATCTCCGGCTTGGCGAAGGCCTGCTGCGGGGGCAGGGTCAGTCCGGCCGTGGTGATCACGATCAGGTCTGCGGTGCGGGAGCCGTTGAGGCGGGCGACGGGCAGCGCCGGGTCGAACACCATCGCGGCCAGCGGGCTGGCGGTGACCAGGCGCAGCATGCCGGTCAGGGAGGCGGCCGCGTCGGCGCGCTGGCCGGTGCCGGTGGCGGCGGTGTGGGCGAGGACGTCCATGACCTTGCCCATGGAGGCGTCCGGCAGTTCGGCGGCCTGCTGGACGGCGTGGTGCAGGATCTCGCCGTGGAGGCTCATGGCGCCGATGCCGAGCTGCAGGGTCAGGTAGTTCAGTGCGTACTGGCGGCCTTGGGGTCCGGGGAACAGGCGCAGCGGGTCGATGGAGAGCTCGGCCTGGGCGGCGTCGATGATCTGGCAGCGGCCGGGTGCGGAGCCGCGGGCGAAGCGGGCCCATTCGCGCACCGGGGTGCGGTCGATGCAGATCGCGCGGCCGCCGCGGTCCACGATGGCGCTCTGCACCGTCTTTTGCAGCACGCTCTTGCCGGCGCCGAGGTCCCCGATCACGGCCAGGGACGCGGAGGCGTCCTGCCGGGGGGCGTCCGCGACGTTGACCATCACCGGGCGCAGGGTGCCGCAGTCGAGGTCGAAGCCGAGCAGGATCCCGTTGGGGTCCCCGGCCTCGCTGCGGGTGAAGGCGCCGGACATCGCCCAGTCCTCGGCGAGCTGGTGCTGGGTGAACTCCCGCAGTGCCAGCGGACGTACGCTGCCGGGCAGGCCGAGCGTGAACAGATCGTTCTGTAGTCCGATGGGGCGCAGGATTCGGTAGTCGGCGCCGGCGAGCAGCGTCTCCAACGCCCGCGCCCGCGCGTCGCACAGTTCGGGGGTCGGCGCCCACACCGTGAGGACGGTGACCGACTGGACCTCCACCTCGGCCGAGGTGCGGGCCAGGCGGGCGTCCATCTCGCCCAGATCGCGGGCGGCTTCGGGAAGGTCGGAGGGCAGGCCGGTGGGGCGGGCGTCGTACTGGTCGACCTGGTCGACGAGCTCGGTCCGCTTACGCTGGATCTTGCGGCGGGCCTCGGCGGCCTGCACCAGCGTCAGGCTCACGGTGAAATCAACCGGGAAGTCCAGGGCGTCCAGCTGGGCGAACAGGTCGGCGGCCAGCACGGCCACGGCCGGAGGCGCCTCGGCGAGCACCAGGTGTGCCTGATAGCCGGTGCCGTCCGGGGTTTCGACCTGCAGCCACCGGCGCTGGATCGGCGAGACCGTGTCCTTCCACCACTGCCGGCCGCTCCCCGGCGCACCGGATGCGCAGCCCCGCGGGAACGGCGCACGCCACCTGGTGCGAAGGGCGGGCTCTGGCCTGATGCGGGGCGTGCCGCCCTCTTCGAGGCGGACCTGGCCGAGGTCGGTGTAGCTGGGCGAGGCGAGCAGCCCGTGGCGAACCCGTCCCGCATACAGGGCGCTCGACGTCGCCTCGGACAGCAGGGGTTCGGGCCGGCCGCGGTGCAGGGCGTGCTGGATGAGCCACACGATTTCTGCCGGCCGGGCGGGCCGGAACGGGAGGGCACCCGCCATCTGCGCCTCGATCTGTGCCGCCTTCTCCCGGGCGCGGGCCACGTCGGACTCGCTGACCGGGGAGGGCTGCAGGCCCAGCGCGTCCGACAGCGCGCCGAGCGCGCCGACGCCCACCGACCGGGCGACCATGCCGCGCCGGCCCTGGGCGCCCGTCGACAGCGGGACGGCCAGCCACAGGGTGCGCCGGTGCATCTCCTGCCCCTCCAGCACATCCAGTGCGGCCTCGACATGTTCCACCCAGGGCCGGGCCGCGGGCCGCAGGGCGCCGCCGGCCTCGTCGTGCAGGCCCTCGAGCATCCGCCAGGCGACCTCCGAGGGATCACTTTGGGCGCACACCCCGAACAGGCGCGGCTCGCCGGACAGCGAGCGCACCAACTGGGTGATGCGCTGCAGCTGTTCCTCGCGCACCGCGGCCGGCAGGTAGGCGCCGGTGACCGCCTCGGCACTGTGCCCTGGCTCATCCGGGTCCGGGTGCAGCCGGTACAGCGCCCAGGTGTGCCCGTCGGCGGACCACAGCAGATGACCGGCGATATGCCGGATCGGTACACGCATCAGTTCAGTTCCTTCGTGGCGAGGAGTGCGGCCTGGACCGGGGAGAGCGGACGGCGACCGACCCCGGGGGCGCCCGCGTGGGCAGGCACCGCCGCACCTC
>NZ_JAMOLN010000408.1 GCF_024448165.1 Streptomyces longispororuber | reverse complement strand
GGCCCCGATGACCCGCAACCGCGCCACCGCCGACGGCGTCCCCACGCCCCTCATGGCCACGTACTACGCGCAGCGCGCCGCGGCCGGCCTGATCGTCGCCGAGGCCGCGACGCCGAACGCGGTCGGCCGGACGTACCCGAACATCACCGCCCTGCACACCGACGCCCACGAGGCGGGCTGGCGCCAGGTCACGGAGGCCGTCCGGGCGGGGGGCGGCCGGATGTTCCTGCAGCTCCAGCACGGGGGCCGGGTCGGCCACCCGGACACCAGCGGACTGACCCCGCTCGCCCCGTCCCCGGTCCCGCTCCCGGACGGCATCCACACGGCAGGCGGCCACCGGCCGGCGCCCGTGCCCCGGGAGCTGACGCCCGACGAGATCGCCGCCACGGTCGCCGACTTCGCGGCCTCGGCCCGCCGGGCGGTCGCCGCGGGCTTCGAGGGCGTCGAGGTCCACTCGGCCAACGGCTATCTGCTGCACCAGTTCCTGGCGGGCAACACCAACCGCCGCACCGACGCGTACGGCGGCCCGGTCGCCCACCGCATCCGCTTCACGGTGGAGGTGGTCCGCGCCGTCGCCGAGGCGATCGGCCCGGAGCGGGTCGGCGTACGCCTCTCGCCCGGCCTCACCGTGAACGGCATCGAGGAGGGCGACACGGAGGCGATCTACCCGGCGCTGGTGGCGGAGCTCAAGTCCGTCGGCCCGCTCGCCTACCTCCACGTCGTGCACGCGAAGCCGTCCGACCCGGTCTTCCGTGCCCTCCGCGCCGCCTGGCCCGGCACCCTCGTCGCCAACCCGGTCCTGCCCGACGGCCCCCTCGCCGCCGAGCCGGTCCGCGCGGCCGCCGACCGGCTGCTCGCGGCGGGCGCGGACCTGATCGCCCTGGGCCGCCCGTTCCTCGCCAACCCCGACCTGGTCGCGCGGCTCCGGACGGGCGCGCCCCTGAACCCCGTACGGGACAAGTACCTGATGTACGTGGGCGGTCCGGAGGGCTACACGGACTATCCGACGCTGCCCGCGGCCGGAACCGCCGGGTGAGACCGGGGCTCGGGGCTCGGGCTCCGGGCCCCCTGAACGGGGGTTCCCCGCTCGCCGGAACGCCGAAGGGCCCCGCTGCAAGCAGCGGGGCCCTTCGATCGCCCTGACGGGCGGAGGCGGAGGATACGAGATTCGAACTCGTGAGGGGTTGCCCCCAACACGCTTTCCAAGCGTGCGCCCTAGGCCTCTAGGCGAATCCTCCGCGGCAAACAATACAAGACGTTGAGGAGTGCTCGCGAACTCGTTCCCACCCACCCGGAGCATGTACTCTGGGCGCAGCCCCTCACGTGGCGCTATCTGACTGAACTCCCCCAGGGCCGGAAGGCAGCAAGGGTAGGTCGGCTCTGGCGGGTGCGTGGGGGGCGCTTGTGTTTCCGGGGCGGGTTCGCCGTCCGGGGCGGCCGTGGTTGTCAGTGGGCGCCTATAACCTCGTATGCGTGTCGTCTCTCGCGCTGTACCGCCGCTATCGCCCGGAGTCGTTCGCCGAGGTCATCGGGCAGGAGCATGTAACCGACCCGCTGCAGCAGGCGCTGCGGAACAACCGGGTCAATCACGCGTACCTGTTCAGTGGTCCGCGCGGCTGCGGCAAGACGACCAGCGCGCGCATCCTGGCCCGCTGTCTGAACTGTGAGCAGGGCCCCACTCCGACGCCCTGCGGCGAGTGCCAGTCCTGCCAGGACCTCGCGAGGAACGGACCGGGCTCGATCGATGTCATCGAGATCGACGCGGCATCGCACGGTGGTGTGGACGACGCCCGTGACCTGCGCGAGAAGGCCTTCTTCGGCCCGGCGAGCAGCCGGTACAAGATCTACATCATCGACGAGGCCCACATGGTCACGTCGGCGGGTTTCAACGCACTGCTGAAGGTCGTCGAGGAGCCGCCGGAGCACCTCAAGTTCATCTTCGCGACCACCGAGCCCGAGAAGGTCATCGGGACGATCCGGTCGCGCACGCACCACTACCCGTTCCGGCTGGTCCCCCCGGGCACCCTGCGGGACTACCTGGGCGAGGTGTGCGGCAAGGAGGCCATCCCCGTCGAGGACGGCGTGCTGCCGCTCGTCGTGCGCGCGGGCGCGGGTTCGGTCCGTGACTCGATGTCCGTCATGGACCAGCTGCTCGCCGGCGCCGCCGAGGACGGTGTGACGTACGCCATGGCGACGGGCCTGCTCGGGTATACGGACGCCGCGCTGCTCGACTCGGTCGTCGAGGCCTTCGCCACCGGTGACGGCGCCGCCGCCTTCGAGGTCGTGGACCGCATCATCGAAGGGGGCAACGACCCGCGCAGGTTCGTCACCGACCTCCTGGAGCGGCTCCGTGACCTGGTGATCCTGGCCGCGGTCCCGGACGCGGCGGAGAAGGGGCTGATCGACGCCCCGGCCGATGTCGTGGAGCGGATGCTGGCGCAGGCGAGCACGTTCGGCGCCGCCGAGCTCAGCCGCGCCGCCGACCTCGTGAACGAGGGCCTGACGGAGATGCGCGGTGCCAACTCGCCGCGCCTCCAGCTGGAGCTGATCTGTGCGCGCGTGCTGCTGCCCGCGGCGTACGACGACGCCCGGTCCGTCATGGCCCGCCTCGACCGCATCGAGCGCGGCGGCGTCTTCACCCCGGGCGGGCAGGGCGCCGCTCCGGCCATGGCGTACGTCCCCGGTCCCGACGCCCACGCGCAGCCTCCGGCGGCCCCGGTCGCCCCCGGTGGCGGGCCCGCCGCGGCGCGCGCGGCGGTGCGCGGCACCCCGGCCCCGGCTCC
>NZ_JAMOLN010000407.1 GCF_024448165.1 Streptomyces longispororuber | reverse complement strand
ATACGATCTCCTGCCCGCGGTAGCGAGGCGGGCGGCGCGCGCCCGTGTCCCCCATTAGCGGTAACGTGACGCCTGATGAACGCCACAGCCAACACGCCCGGGCAGCTGCCGGCCGTTTCCGTGATCATGCCGATCCTGAACGAGGAGCGGCACCTGCGCGAGGCCGTCGAGGCGATCCTCGCGCAGGAGTACGACGGTGAGATGGAGGTCGTGCTCGCTCTCGGCCCGTCCGCCGACCGTACGGACGAGATCGCCGCGCAGCTGGTCGCCGAGACCGCATCCCGTGACAAGCGCGTGCACACGGTGCCGAACCCGACCGGCCGCACCCCCGCCGCCCTGAACGCCGCGATCAAGGCATCCCGCCACCCGATCGTCGTGCGCGTCGACGGCCACGCCGCCCTCTCGCGCGGCTACATCGCGACCGCCGTCCGCCTCCTGGAGGAGACCGGCGCGATGAACGTCGGCGGCATCATGTTCGCCGAGGGCACCAACGACTGGGAGAAGGCCGTCGCCGCCGCGATGACCTCCAAGATCGGTGTCGGCAACGCCGCCTTCCACACGGGCGGCGAGGCGCAGCAGGCCGAGACGGTCTACCTGGGTGTCTTCCGGCGCGCGGCGCTGGAGCAACAGGGCGGCTACAACGAGGAGTTCATCCGCGCCCAGGACTGGGAGCTGAACTTCCGGATCCGTGAGGCCGGCGGACTGATCTGGTTCTCGCCCGAGCTGAAGGTCTCCTACCGGCCGCGGCCGAGCATCAAGGCGCTCGCCAAGCAGTACAAGGACTACGGCCGCTGGCGGCACGTCGTCGCCCGCTACCACGCGGGCTCCATCAACCTGCGCTACCTCGCCCCGCCGACCGCCGTCGCCGCGATCGCGGCGGGCATCGTGGTCGGCGCCGCCCTCACCCCGTGGGGCTTCGTGATCCCCGCCGGCTATCTCGCGGCGATCGTCGCGGGCTCCGTCCCGGCGGGCAAGGGGCTGCCGCTCAAGGCGCGCGCCCAGATCCCCGTCGCGCTCGCCACCATGCACATGTCGTGGGGCTGGGGCTTCCTGACGAGCCCCAAGGCGCTCGCGAAGAAGGTCATCGCGTCCCGCCGGCCCGCGGTGCTCGCCTCCAACTGACGTGCGTGGGCGCGGGAGTTCGTCTCCCGCGCCCACGCCGCCCACCGGGCCCGGCTACCAGCTGTAGCCCTGCTCAACCTTCATGCACGTGGAGTCGTCCGCGCCGTTCTGCGTCTGCTCCTTGTCCAGCACCTTGTCCTCGTCGACGGACTTCTTCGGATAGGCGTTGCCCGTCCGCCAGTCGGCGCCCACGACGAGCGTCACCCCGGTCACGTCCGTCGACTTCTTCACCGAACTCAGCGGAATGCCGAGGGACTTGGCGACCGCCTGGGCGTCGCCCTCCAGATCGGCCGACGGATAGCGGATCACCGTCTCGTCCTCGACCTGCGACTGCGCCTGGTCCGCCACGGTCTGCGTGAAGCCCTTGCCGGTGAGCACCTGCGCCACCGCCGAGGCCCGCCCCGGCACCGCGGCCAGCGTCGCCGTCCGCGTCCCGTTGCGCACCTGTACCGCGATCTCGGCGTCGGCCGCGGCCGGATCGTCCGAGACCTCGTCCTCCGCCTTCTTCTTCTTGTCCTTGCCGTCGAGCGCGACGTCATCCCTGACCAGCCGGAACAGCGCCTCGGCCGCCCCTTCCTTCGGCGCGACGCGCGCCCCCACGTACACGAACGGCATCGTCGTCATCGTGATCCGGCCGGGGCTGGGCTTCTTCAGCTCGTTGCTCAGGTCGTACAGCTTCTTGACGGTGTTCAGGCCCTCGTCGACGTGCAGCGCCTTCGTCGCCTCCTCGGCGAGCGAGCGCAGCCGGTTGGGGTGGCTGAACGTCGCGTTCTTGCGCAGCTCCCGCACCATCGAGCTCATGTACATGTGCTGCGCCTTGGCGCGCGCGATGTCGGAGCCGTCCTCGAAGCCGTGCCGGGTGCGCAGCCACTGCAGGGCCTGCTCACCCTTCACGTAGGTCGTGCCCTTCTCCAGCTTCAGGCCGGAGCCCTCGCCGCTGCTGTTCCTGGAGTAGACGTTGGCGTCGACACAGACCGGTACGCCGCCGATCGCGTCGGCCATCGACACCACACCGGAGAAGTCGACCATCATGAAGTGGTCGATGTGGATGCCCGTCAGCTGCTCCCAGGTGGCGACCGTGCAGCCGGGACCGCCACGGGCCAGTGACGTGTTCACCATCTGCCGGGACACCGTGGCCTCGTACACCTTGCCGGTCTCCGGGTCGGTGCACTTGGGCAGCGGGGTCAGGGTGTCGCGCGGCATGCTCACCACGGACATGTTGCTGCGGTCCGCCGACAGGTGCAGCAGCATCTGCACGTCGGCCAGCGGGGGAGCGCCCACGCTGGCCTTGTGGCCGCCGAGCTTCAGGTTCTCCTTGCTGTTCCGGCTGTCGGAGCCGATCAGCAGGATGTTCAGCGGGGTCTGCCCGGCCGCGTTCGGCGTCGGCTTCGCGGCCTGCTTGTCGCCCAGATTGAGCTTGTCCGTCTTGATGTTGCTGTTCAGATGGCGGTAGTAGAGGTATCCGGCGCCCGCCGTGCCGAGGACCAGGACGGCCAGGACGCCCGCGGTCCAGCGCAGTATTCGGCGCCTGCGCCGTTTCGGCCGGCTGCCCGCGCGCCGCCGGGCACGCCGTCTGCGGTCGGCGGGTTCCGGGTCGGCGCCCGCCCCGCCGACCTCGGGAGCGTCCTCGTACAACGACTCGTCCCAGCCCGACTCACCGGCTCCGCC
>NZ_JAMOLN010000406.1 GCF_024448165.1 Streptomyces longispororuber | reverse complement strand
ACGCCGGTCCGGGATGCCGAGCTTGTCCGCCGCCTCCTGCAGCCACTCCGGCGGACTCAGCAGGAACGACGTCTGGTTCAGGTCGACCCGCTCGGGCGGCTGCGGCGCCGCGGGCCCGGCCGGCGCGTCCGGCAGCCCGTACTCCTCCTCGTACCGCCGGATCACCTCGCCCACGGGCAGCGCGGGCCACAGGGTCGCCTCGCCGCTGTCCCGCGCGATCACGAGCCGCTGCCGGCCGCCGTCGGACACCGGACCGTTCTCCCGGTCCTCCGCCCACACCACGAAGCCCAGCTCGAACTCGCGGACCCGCACCTCACGGTGCTGGTACGCGGGCACCTCGCCGTTGATCCATTCCTCGGCGCGCTCCTGCGCCTGCGCGAACGTCACCATCGCAGCGTCACTCCCCACCCGCGACCGGGACCGCGGTCGCGAAGCCGCCGTCCACCATCAGATTCGCCACCGTCTCCAACTCCGGGGGATTTCCGGCCAGTCGGGACAGGAACACGTCGAAGTCGTCACCGCACGGCAGCAGCAGCCGCTCCACCCGCTCGGCCACGGACAGGCCGGAGGTCTCGCCGCCGTCCCGCGCGTCGTCGTACGCGCAGAACCACACGGACCCGATCGCCGCGCCCCGCACCTTCACGGCGAGGATGCCGCCCTGCACGAACCCGACGGCGAGATAGTCCTTCGTCAGGTGATCGCGCAGACACTTGTTGACGTAGACCACGTCGTTGACGGCGGCCTCGTCCCGGACGGTGAAGAACGGCTGGTCGACCAGGAGCCCCAACTCGGCGTCCAGCGCGGCCCCGACGGGCGCGCAGCCGCCGCCGGCCTTCAGGAACGAGCGGTACGCGCCGGGCAGCCGGTACCCCAAGTCCTCCTCGGCGGAGAGCACTTGCTGCTCGGTCACCGCCACCGCCGACTTCGGCAGCCCGAAGTGCGCGGGCCGGGTGTCCTGCAGTGGGCGGGTGCCGCGCTTGTGCTGGTCCACCGCCGCCGTCGCGAGCCCGCCGTGATGGCGCAGCAACGCCTTCACCTCCACGGGCACCAACTCCAGGCGCCGCGAACCGCGTACGTGGTGCCAGGTCCAGCCGTGCGGGGTCGCCACGGGCGGGATCGTGTCCCACAGCTCGTGCCCGGAGGCGGCGAGGGCGGCATTGGCCGACACATAGTCCGTGAGCCGCAACTCGTCGACGCCGAAGCCCTCCGGCGGCTCCGCGATCTCGGCGGCCGCACGCGCGTACGCCGAGAAATCGGGATAGCCTTCGCCGTCCATCCGCACACCTCTGGGGTGCCGGGCGGCGCGTACCGGATCCGGGAAGTGCACTACCTGCCCGGCGTAGGCCGCGTTCGGCGGCGCGGCTTGCTGCCCGAGCCGACCTGTCGTCATGGCGGTTGCCCCCTGCGGCGCTGTTTGACGGTTCCTGATCCGTACTGAAACTTGATCTTGATCCGTATCGATCGCGGACAACGACAGCCTATGCGGTTGTACGACACCGGTCACCGGGCCTCCGGTTCCATGACCAGCAGTCACCCCACCGTCACCGTGCCGTGACGATCGGGCGTGTCGGCGGGTACCGGCTTCCGCACCAGCCGCCCCATTTGGCACTCTGTGCAGGCAACCTGGGGGATTGCAGGAGGGGAAGCACCACATGAACAGCGGCACCGCACCGCCATCCGAAGCCACGGACACCCGGTCCGGCAACGACCCGCGCGTCGGCTGGAGCGCCACCGACGACGGGGCCGTCCCCGTGCTGCGCGGACGCCGTGACGGCATCCTGCCGACCGTCGCCGCGGCGCTCTCGGTCCGCGGCACCACCCTCACGTCCACGGCGGCCCGGGGCGAACAGCCGCCCGCCCTGCACCCGTTGGTCCAGGACTTCCTGGATACGTTGACGAGTACGCAGCGGGACCGTTTCACCGGGCGCTGCGCCGAGGCCATCCTCATCTCGCGCCACCTCACGGCCTCCGACGCGGAGCGGACGGAGAAGTCCAAACGCGCGAGACGCAAACCGATGACGGCGAGCGAGGCCCGCAAAGCCCTCAAGCACGCCAAGCTCACCACCCGCCGCATCCGCGAGGACGGCGATCCGCTGCACGGCGGGTTCGCCCGCCCGTGCCGCGCCTGCACCGCGCTGACCGCGCACTTCGGCGTCCACGTCGTCGACCCGACCGCCGATGCCAGCGAGGCCGCCCAGTGACGCCCGACGCCCCTTCCGTTTCCGCTTCCGCTTCCGCTTCCACCACTCGCTTCACCGTCGCTGTCGACGCCACGCTGCGGGCCGCCGGCTGGCAGCCCGGACGCTGGGACATCAAGCAGGCCGAGTTCTGGGCCGACGCGCTGCGCACCCACGTCTCACCGGCGGGCCACCGGCACTCCGTCTTTCCCGCGGCGGTCGAGGCGTGGGCCGAGTTCGGCGGCCTCCACCTCACGCCCACCGGCCCCGGCCGGCACGTCGCGCCGTCCCAGCCGCACCTCGATCCGCTGCACGGCCTGCACATGGCGCGCACCCTCGGCGACCTCGGTCGCGCGCTCGACACGGAGGTGTGTCCGCTGGGGGCGGAGTCCGGTTCGGAGGCGCTGCTGGCCATCGACACGGAGGGCCGGGTCTACGCGCTCGACCACAGCGGCGACTGGTATCTCGGCCCGGACATCGACCAGGCCCTCGACACGCTGATCACGGGCACCCGGCCCCCACGCCTGCAGCCACTGACCTGACGCCTTCTCCTCAATCGCCGGAGGGGCTTGCGGAGACGCGTCTGCCCGGTGCCCTGTTCGTCCGTGTGCACC
>NZ_JAMOLN010000405.1 GCF_024448165.1 Streptomyces longispororuber | reverse complement strand
CGGCGACGGCGAGCAGCACGACGTTGACGGCGATGTGCGGCCACTCCTTCTCCCGGGCGTGCGTGGCCACGGCGCCGAGCATGATCAGCGCGAGTCCGGTCGCGGCGAGCGGTGTGAGGACCGGGGCGATTCCGGTGGCCGCCGGCAGGACGAGGCCGAGGGCCCCGAGTACCTCGGCCGCGGCGATGCCCTTGACCTGCGCCGGGCTGAAGCGCCTGGCCCACGGCATGGCCTCGGCGGTCCTGGCGTACGGCTGCGCGAGCTTGCCGCCGCCCGCGGCCAGCATCACGAGGGCCAGCAGGATCTGCAGGATCCAGAGAAAGACGGTCACGATACGTCCTGTCGCTACGGGTCGGAGGCGCCGGGCTTGGCTCCTCGCGTCGAACGGAAGCATAAACGGACTTCACCCCGCTTCTATTCCGGCAGTAGGTTGGAGCCCATGAACAGCCCATTGGTGCCGCTCGGCCGACCGCGCGCCGAACGAGCGGACGCGGCCCGCAACCGCGCGCATCTGCTGACCACGGCGCGCGAGATGATGGCCGAGCTGGGCGTGGAGAAGGTCACGATGGACGGCCTCGCGGAGCGGGCGGGCCTCGGCAAGGGCACGGTCTACCGCCGCTTCGGCACGCGGGCCGGGATCTTCCACGCACTGCTCGACGACGACGAGCACGTCTTCCAGGAACAGGTCCTCAGCGGGCCGCCGCCGCTCGGGCCGGGCGCCGAGCCCATCGCCCGGCTCATCGCCTACGGCCGCGCCCGCACCGCCTACCTCGCGGACCACCTGGCAATCGTCCGCGCTTCACTCGACCGCAACAAGCCGGTGCCCGCCGGGGCGGGCGCCACCCTGACGCGCATGCACCTCCGCCTGCTCCTGCGCCTCGCCCGCCCCGACGCCACCGACATCGACGTCGACGCCCTCGCGCTGCAGCTCACGGCGGCACTGGAGGGCCCGTTCATGCTCTACCTCTCGGCACCCCGGCCGGAGGAGTTCGCCGGGACCCCGGTCGCGGACCGGCTCGGCGACAGCTGGCAGACGCTGGTGGAGAGCGTCTGCCGGACCTGACCCGGCCACCGGCCGGGCACACACCAACGCCCCCGGCCTTCCTTCTTGGGCCGGGGGCGCGACGGCAACACTCCAGTGCCCGTCAGCACTTCTCCTTGAGCACGTCGTCGAACTCCTCGTCGAAGTCCATGGGGTCCTCGGACGAGGCGTAGGTGGGCATGTGGATCGGCTTCTGCGGATCGTTCGCCCGATAGGCCTCGCAGAACTCCCGCCGCTCGTCCTTGCTGCTCGCGTACCAGGCACCTTCCCCGGCGTTCCGCGGCGGCTTCAGCTCCGACTGCTCCTGCCCGCAGCCTGCGAGCAGGACGAGCGCCACGAGGGTGACGGCGGCTGTGGCGACGGGTCTCACGGGGGCTCCTGACTGAGGGAACGATGACTGACGACAGGCCCGCAGGTTAACTCGGTGGCGCCTACAAGCGGTCACGCGGGCGTCAGTCCGCCGCGGCCCGCGACCCTGGACCCGACCGATCCGGCGGGGAAGTCGTCCGGGGTGAGCGTGACGCCCGTGGTTCCTTCCCACTCGCCGTCCCCGATGACCGCGCCGTCGCAGGGCAGGATCGCGCCGGCGCCCACGGGGCCCCAACCACCTACGGACTCCGCGACGTCGACCTCACTGTCGACGTGCCCGACGACGACCGCGTCGGCATGGGTGCCCCAGTCCTTGGGGGTCGAACTGCGGACGCGGTCGGAGGCACGACGCAGCCCGCCTCCCCGAACTCGGCGCGGCGGAGCGACAGTTGGCCCACGCGTTCGAGGACCGTACGCAACCGGAACCGGGTTCTGTAGCGCGCCTGTTGCGGACGGGCCGACAAAAACGGTTCGCTCCTTCGGTATCTTTCCGGGGACTTCGGGGTTTGGGTGGCGGCTGCCGCCCTTGAGCAAGGGAATGCGACATGGTTTCACCTTCGGCGGAGCTGTTCCAGCCGCTCGGGGCCGACGACCCGCCGGTGGTGGGCGGTTACCGGCTGGCCGCGGTGCTCGGCACCGGCGGAATGGGCAAGGTGTACCTCTCGTACACGCCGGGCGGCCGGCCCATCGCGCTCAAGGTGATCCGGCCGGAGTTCAGCCAGGATCCGGAATTCAGGCGCAGGTTCGAGCAGGAGGTCAACTCCGCTCAGCGGGTGCAGGGCCTCTACACGGCGCCCGTCATCGACGGCGACACCAAGGGACAGCAGCCCTGGCTGGCCACCGCGTACGTCCCCGGCCCCTCGCTCGCCCATGCCGTCGCCCAGCACGGCGCGCTGCCGCTGCGCAGCTCGCTGCTGCTCACGGTCGGCGTCGCGGAGGCGCTGCACGTGATCCACGGCGCGGGCATCGTGCACCGCGACCTCAAGCCCGCCAACGTCCTGCTCGCCGCCGACGGTCCGCGGGTCATCGACTTCGGCATCGCCCGCGCGGCCGACGCGACCTCGCTCACGGGCACCGGCGTGTCCGTCGGCACGCCGCACTTCATGGCCCCGGAACAGGCGGCGGCCGGCACCGTCACCCCCGCCACCGACGTGTTCGCACTCGGCCAGATCACCGCCTTCGCCGCCATCGGCCGACCGGCGTTCGGCGAGGGTTCCTCGCACGCGGTCCTCTACCGCATCGTCCACGAGGACCCCGACCTGAGCCAACTGCCCGACAAACTGCGGCCGTTGGTGACGCACTGCCTCAGCCGCGACCCCGCCGACCGGCCCAGCCTGACCGAGATCATCGAGCGGTGCCACGAGCTGTCCCCGACCCCGCTGCGGCAGGGCGAGGACTGGCTCCCGCAGACCTTCGCCAGCTC
>NZ_JAMOLN010000404.1 GCF_024448165.1 Streptomyces longispororuber | reverse complement strand
CGCGTGCGGGTGGGTGGGGGCCGGCCGCGCAGTTCCCCGCGCCCCTGAAAGCCGACTGCGTCTGCGCTGACGGTCTCTCGTCGCGGACTGCGGCCCGGTGGGGCTTCTCGCGCAGTTCCCCGCGCCCCTGGAGCATGCGGCTCCGCCGCAGCCCCAGCGACGCCCCTCGAGACGGCGCACGAAGTGCGCCTCTCAGGGGCGCGGGGAACTGCGCGACCAGCCACGACGCACGCGCACCCGGCGATCAAGCAGTCACAGCTATGGCGCGCGGCCGTGCTTTTCAGGGGCGCGGGGAACTGCGCGACCAGCCACGACGTACCCGCACCCGGCGATCAAGCAGCCGTAGCTGCGGCGCGTGGCCGTGTTTTTCAGGGGCGCGGGGAACTGCGCGAGCTACCACGACGCACGCGCACCCGGCGAACAACCAGTCGCGACCACGGCGCGCAGCCGTGCTTCTGGGAGCGCGGGGTCCAGCCGGCGCTCACCGTGTTCACGGCGCGTCCGTGGGCAGGGCCTGCGTGTACGTGGTGAGTGCGGGGCGCGGGGCGCGGCCCAGGAGGGTGCGGAGCGTGGGGCGGTCCGCGGCGGGGACGCCGGAGCCGTCGAGGAAACCCGCCGCGATCGCCGCGTACGTACCGACCAGCATCGGCACCTGGAACGGCACGGCGCCGGACGCGGAGAGCCGGGACCGTGCCTCCGCGAGCGTCCCCGGTACGTACGATGCGCCGGCGGCCGACGCCAACTCCCGGCCCCCCAGGGCCACTTCGCCGACCAGCTCGTACGTACGACCCGCATGCGGCGACGGATCGAGGGCCACCCGCGCCGCGACCTCCGCCAGATCGGCCCGGGCCACCGCCGCCAGCCGCCCCCCGGCGAGCGGCGCCGTGATCACGCCGGACGCGTCCGGCGCGGCGAGGTAGGCGAGCAGCTCGGCGTAGAGGCCGTTGCGCAGCACCGTCCAGGCCGCCAGGGACGACTCCCGCAGGCGCCGCTCGGTCCAACGGTGGGCGAGCGCGTACGGGAGGTGGTCGCCGTCACCGGACAGGCTCGTGTAGACGACGTGCCGCACACCCGCCTTCTCGGCCGCGGCGATCGCCGCGTCGTGACGGGCGATGACGGTGTCGTCCTCGCCGTAACCCGCCGAGACCAGCAGCACGGTGTCCGCGCTGGAGAAGCCCTCGGCGAGGGTGTCCGGGGCGTCGAAGTCGATCCGGCGGCGCCCGCCCCCGGCGCCGGGTTCACGGGTGCCGAGCACGACGTCGTCGCGGCCCGCGAGCCGCTCGGCGATCAATGTGCCGAGTCCGCCGGAAGCGCCTGTGACCAGCAGCATGGAAGGTCCCCCTCGGGTGATGCGTCGGGTTTGCTGAGACCATCGTCGGGGCGTGGGCGGACGCGCGTAAGGAGGCACTTTGATGTCAGTGGGGCACACGGAGGTAACCACCCCGGAGCCGGTCGTCACCTGCGACGACCACGACGACTGCGGGATCAGGGACGTGCTCGACCGGCTCGGCGACAAGTGGTCGGTGCTCGTCGTGGTCGAACTCGCCGCGGGCGTGCGGCGGTTCCGCGAGCTGCAGCGCGCCGTCACCGGCATCTCGCAGCGGATGCTGACGCTCACGGTGCGCCGTCTGGAGCGCGACGGCCTGGTCAGCCGCACGGTGCACCCGACGATCCCGCCGCAGGTGGAGTACGAGCTGACCGCGATGGGGCACAGCCTCACCCACCTGATCAAGGGGCTCGCCGACTGGTCGCGCGACCACAAGCCCGCGATCGCCGCGTCCCGCGCCTCCTGGGACAGCCGTGAGCACTAGCACCGTGGAGCGCGCCTTCGCCGCCGCCCTGTACGGACCGGACGGCGACGGCGACCTGGACACCGCCGCGTCCCTGCTCGCCGCCGACCCGGCCGCCGACGCCGAACTCGCCCTGCGAGGGCGGGAGTTCGTGCGCCGGGCCTGGGAGCGCGGCTGGCAGCCGGCCGACGTGATCCGGATGGTCGTACGGGAGGAGTCGCTGGACGCGGCGCACGTCCGGCTCGCCGCGCGCCTCGTCCGGACCGAGTGCACGCGCTACGACACCCTGCCGCCGCGCTGGACGGCCCAGCTCGCCGAACTGCCGCCGGACGGCGACGGCCCCCGCCAGGACCGCTTCTCGTCCGCCACCGTGACCCTGGAGCTGTACCGGCTGCTGCTGCGGCTGCCCGCGATCGAACCGGTCGGGCCGGTGCCGGGGCAGCCGGTGACCGTGCCCGTCGCGGGCGAGCCGCGCGCCCTGGCCCGGATCAGGGCGCTGCTCGCGAAGGCGGAGGCGACCGGGTACCCGCCGGAGGCCGAGGCGCTGACGGCGAAGGCGCAGGAGCTGATGGCCCGGCACTCCGTCGACGAGGCGCTGCTCGCCTCCCGTACGCACGCCGAGGACGCGCCCGCCGCCTGCCGGATCGGGGTCGACGCCCCGTACGAGACGGCGAAGGCGGTGCTGCTCGACGCGGTGGCGTCGGCGAACCGGTGCCGGGCGGTGTGGAACAGCGGCTTCGGCTTCTCGACGGTCGTCGGCTTCGAGCCCGACCTGGAGGTGGTGGAGCTGCTGTACACGTCGCTGCTGGTGCAGGCCGACGCGGCGATGACGCGGGCCGAGGCGGAGCAGCGGGCGGGTGGCCGGCGGCGCACGAAGACGTTCCGGCAGTCGTTCCTGGCCGCGTACGCCCATCGCATCGGCGACCGGCTGGCCGCGGTCGCCGGGCGGGTGGCCGAGGAGGAGGGCGGCGGGCTGCTGCCGGTGCTCGTGGCGCGGGACGTCGCGGTGGCCGGCCGGGCCGAGGAGATGTTCCCGGAGACCGTGACGACCCGGATGAG
>NZ_JAMOLN010000403.1 GCF_024448165.1 Streptomyces longispororuber | reverse complement strand
CGCGGGCGTTCGCCTTGCGGTAGAGGCGGGCTCGGCCTTCGACGGTTTCGGAGGCGCGGATCGCGACGGGCAGGCGTTCGGGGACCAGGGGGCCCAGTCGGCGTGCGCGCCACAGGGCGGCCAGTGCTGCCGCGATGAAGAGCTGGAGCGTGCCCCAGAGCCAGCCCGAGGGGATCAGGTCGAAGAAGCTGCGGTCGTCGGAGCCGGTGGCGGCGTCGTCGGAGAGGGAGGGGAGGTACCAGACCAAGTGGGGGCGGGTACCGAGGAGTTGGAGGGCGAGCGAGGCGTTGCCCTGCTCGTCGAGGGTGTCGTTGAGGAGGATGTCGGGGGCGCCGAGGAGCACCGTGTCGCCGTTGCCGTTGCCGTTGCCGTCGCCGGTCTTGTCCGGCAGGCGCAGGAGCGTGGGGGCGCCGTCGCTCGGGTAGCAGGCGTCGGCGTCGGTTGCCGTCGTGTCGTAGCGGAGGCCACCCGTGTCCGCCGCGCCGGCACTGCGGGCGGCCGGCAGGGAGCAGTCGGGGTCGAGCGTCGTGTCGGTGCTGGGGGCGGGGTCCGCGGTGACCCCGGGCGCCAGGGTGTCGACCGAGGCGGCACCGGGGGCGACGAGGAGTGTGCGGCCGCCCGAGCCGGCGGTGGCGCTCCGCAGCTGCTGTTGCTGGCGGGGCGTGAGCAGGTCGGGGACGGCGACCAGGAGCGTCGTGTCCGGTCCTGCCGCGGCGCGGGCCTCGGCGGTCGTGGTGACGACGCGTGTGGTCACGCCGCGGTCGGCGAGGAGTTCGGCGGCGGCGCGGCTGCCGTACTGGTCGGCGGAGCGCGGGTCGAGCGTGCCGTGCTTCTCGCCGGAGCGGACGACCGCGATGACGACGGCGGCGAGCAGGAGGATGACCAGGGCCAGCGCGATGCCTCGCGTGCGGGTCCAGATCTGGCGGGCCGTCGGGGTGGTGGAGGTGCCGGCCTCGGGGGGCGTCGTCGGTGGCTGCGAGGGCGGGACCGTGAGGGTGGTCGTACCGCTCGGTGGCTGCGAGGGCTGCTGCGTTGCGGCAGCCGGGTGCTGAGGGGTGCTCGGCGGCTGGTTCGGGGTTGCGGGGTCGGTCACCGGGGCGCTCCCGGGGCGGCGGCGAGGGACGGGGTGGTGCGTTCCACCGCGGTGTCCAGGGCGGTCAGGCGCTGGTACGTCTCCGGGGTCGCGGTGCGGCCGCCGTACGTGACGTCGTCGAAGTCGCGGGCCGCCGCGCGCAGGGCGTCGGCGTGCTGGGGGAGCGGGCGGGCTGCTTCGGTGGCGGCCTCGTCCGCGGTGCGGCCGGGGCGCGGGTCGAGCAGGGCGCGTTCCTCCAGGGAGCGGACCAGCGCGCGCATGCGCTCCTGGACGGCCTGGTTCCAGTGGCCCTGGGCGGCGTGGGCCTCGGCGGCCGCGCGGTGTTCGGCAGCGCTGCGCGGGCGGTCGTCGAAGAGCGGGGCCGTCGACGTGGGAGTGCGGCGCGGCACGCCGAGGCGCCACCAGAGAGCGGCTGCCACGGCGACGACCGCGAGCACGATCACGAGGAGGCCGACGGTGCCGCCGGGGGCGGCACCGGACGCCGCGGAGAACAGCTTGTCGACCCACTCCCAGAACTTGTTCAGGGCGCGCATGAACCAGCTCGGATCGTTCTCGTGGTACGCGGGCTTGGACAGCTCGCGTTCGGCGGCCTCCCGCGCGGCGTCGCGCGGGATCGTCACCGGTGGCCCGTCCCCGTCGGCGCGCGTCAGCCAGGCCGCCGCCATGCGCACTCCCCCCGGCGCACTCACGCCATCAGCTCCCCGGGGTGGCGCCGGAGGTGCTCCCGTAGTCCTGCAGTCCCGCCGCGCGGGCGAGTTCCAGGTCGAGGGCCTCGCGACGGATGCGCTGGTCGATGTAGAGCAGCACGGTGACGCCGGCGGTGATCGGGAAGGTGATGGTCGAGCCGACCACCGCGCCGATGCCGCTGACGATCAGGAAGGCCCAGCCGGCGTCGCCGCCGGTGTCGAGGAAGCTGCTCATGCCGTCGCCGCTGACCACACCCGCGATGAGGGTGAAGGGGACGAGGATGATCGACGCGACGACGCCGGCGATGATCGACGCGAGGATCTGGATGCCGAAGACGCGCCACCAGGACCCGCGGACCAGCTTGGTGGAGCGGCCCATCGCCTTGCGGACGGTCTGCTTCTCCAGCATCAGCGCGGGCGAGGCCAGCGAGAAGCGGATCATCAGCCAGACCGCGACGACGAACCCGACGACGCCGCCGAGGACCGCGAGCGCGATGCCTCCGTCGTTCGAGCCGAAGACGGCGACGAGGATGCCGGGGACGGTGCCGACGAAGACGATCGCGGCGGCGATCAGCGGCAGCAGCAGGGTCAGGCCGAGCAGCCTGAAGACCTGCGGCCGGGCGTCGCGCCAGGCTTCCCCTATGGTCACGGACTTGCCGAGCACGGCGCGGCTCGTGACCGTCGTCAGCAGGGCCGTGGCGATGATCGTGCCGAGCAGCGTCACCACCTGGACGACGCCGGAGCCGATGAGGATCCCGCCCATGGCGCGGGTGACCTCGCCCGCGGTCGCGTTGGGGTCGTCGAGGGCGTCGGTGGTCGCGGAGTCGTTGAGGATGAAGCCCTGGAGGAGCACGACCAGGATCTCGGTGATCACGGCGACGGTGAGAGAGATGCCCAGGACGGTGCGCCAGTAGGTGCGCATCGTCGACACCGCGCCGTCGAGGATCTCGCCGACGCCGAGCGGGCGCAGCGGGATGACGCCGGGCTTGGCGGCCATCGGCTTGCCCTGCCAGCCGCCCCAGCCGGGGCCGCCGTATCCCGGGCCGCCGCCGTAGCCGGGGCCTCCGTAGCCAGGGCCTCCGCCGTATCCGGGGCCGCCGGGACCGCCCTGCGGCGTGCCCCACTGGCCGGGGTGGCCGCCGGGTG
>NZ_JAMOLN010000402.1 GCF_024448165.1 Streptomyces longispororuber | reverse complement strand
CCGTCGCTCCATGCCCACGCCCTACGGAAACCGCGGCGGCATGGCCTTCGGTGCAGAAGAGCTGCGTGTGCTCCGACGCGCCCTCGCCCTCGCCCTCCACCCCAGCCCCGCCTCGGACAAGGACGTCCGGGACTGCCTCCGGCTCGCGGAGTCGGTCGACGACGCCACGCAGGAGGCCGCCCGCATGCGGACCTTCCTGCTCGCCGACCTCGACCGCTACCGGGCCGCCCTGCCCGGCTCCGTCACCGGCTACCTGAGCCTCCTGGAGGACGCCCTGGCGGCGGACCACCGGCCCGGCGCCGACGACCTCGCGGCGCTGCGCGCCCTGCGCGGCAACCCCGCCGCGGCGGCCCTGCTCGACCGCTGCCGCGCCCTCGCCGAACAGGGCGTACGGGACCGCCTGGAGGCCCGGCACCGGCCGCGCGTCCCGGCCTCCCGCACCCACCTGCTCGCCCTGCCCGGCGGCCTCCTCGGCGCGGGCGACCAGCCGGCCAAGCCCAAACCGGCCCCGCCGCGCCCCGTCCCCACCCCGTCCGAGGCGTTCCCGCCCAAGCGTCGGCCCGCACAGCCACCGGCCCCGCCGCAGGAGTTGGCGGTGGGCTAGCTACTCTGGGGGCATGGACTACGTCTCCGCGCTCGTGCCCCCGGTAGTGATGGCCGCGTTCTTCATCGGTCTGATCGTGACGATCGTGAAGTCGCAGGGCGGCGACAAGAAGGCCAAGGAGGACGCGGCCGTCGACGCCGCCATCGCGCGCGCCGAGGCCGCCCGCCAGCAGGACGCCACCACCGCCTGACCGGCCCGCGACCAGCACCGAAGCTCTGCACAGGGGCGCCCCTCGGGCGCCCCTTTTGTCATTGATCGATACCTGTCGCCACGTCCGACGGTGAATTACCGACTTCTCCCACTATTGTGCTGCTCGTGCCGCGCCCCTTGGGAGAACTCGAAGACGCAGTGATGACACGGGTGTGGAAGTGGAACCGCCCGGTGACGGTCAGGGAAGTCCTGGAGGATCTTCAGCAGGAACGGTCCATCGCCTACACGACGGTCATGACCGTATTGGACAATCTCCATCAGAAGGGCTGGGTGCGCCGCGAGGCGGAAGGCCGGGCCTATCGATATGAGGCCGTCTCCACCCGGGCCGCCTACTCGGCCGCGCTGATGAACGACGCATGGGCGCAGAGCGACAACCCCGCCGCGGCCCTCGTCGCCTTCTTCGGCATGATGTCGCCCCAGCAGCGCGAGGCCCTGCGGGACGCCATGCGCATCGTGCAGCCCGAAGTACCCGCCGAAGTGCCGCCCGAAGTGCCGCCGGAAGTCCCCTCAGGACCCGGGGAAGCGGCCGAGCAGCCCGGGCGATAGCGTCCGGTCATGCCAGCAGAGCTCCCCGAAGTCGGCCCGGGCGTCGAATCCGCCGCTAAAGCACTCACCGTACGCAGGGCCCGCACGGCCGATGTACCGGCCGTGCGCCGGCTCCTCGACGCGTACAGCCGACAGGGGATCCTGCTCGACAAAGCCACCGTGACGCTTTACGAGGACATCCAGGAGTTCTGGGTCGCGGAACGCGACGACAACGCCGAGGTGGTCGGCTGCGGCGCACTCCACATCATGTGGGAAGACCTGGCGGAAGTCCGCACACTCGCGGTGAATCCACTGGTCAAGGGCGCGGGCGTGGGGCATCAGGTCCTGGAGAAGTTGCTGCAGACGGCGCGCTGGATCGGCGTTCGCCGGGTTTTCTGTCTCACCTTCGAAGTCGAGTTCTTCGCCAAGCACGGCTTCGTGGAGATCGGTGAGACGCCCGTCGATACGGTGGACACCGATGTCTACAGCGAGCTGCTGCGTTCCTATGACGAGGGCGTCGCGGAGTTCCTCGGTCTCGAACGAGTGAAACCGAACACCTTGGGCAACAGCCGGATGCTTCTGCATCTGTGATCGTCGCGTTCGGTATTCCGGCAAGCACACACGACCCGGTCCCTATGTCCGAAACGCGCATGTTTTCGGCCCGGTCGGGCAGCGTACAACTCCGGGATCTCTCCCGGATCTCGGCCAGGGGTTTGTGTTTTTCCGGCAAAAGCGGTTTGCTTTCCGACGTACTGCAGTAGTGCATATAACAAGGGGACGGCGAAACAGCGGCCGCGGTCGCAGGGGGGCCGGCCCTTCAGATATCGATGAAAGGAAATCCGGTGGCACAGAAGGTTCAGGTCCTTCTTGTCGATGACCTCGACGGCGGCGAGGCGGACGAGACCGTGACGTTCGCGCTCGACGGCAAGACGTACGAGATCGACCTCACCACCGCGAACGCGGACAAGCTCCGGGGTCTCCTCGACCCGTACCTCAAGGGTGGCCGGCGTACCGGTGGCCGTGCCGCGGGCGGCCGGGGCAAGGCGCGCGCCGCGTCCGGTGGCAACCAGGACACCGCCCTGATCCGCGCGTGGGCGAAGGACAACGGTTACGAGGTCAACGACCGGGGCCGGGTCCCCGCCTCCATCCGTGAGGCCTACGAGAAGGCCAACGGCTGACGCGTCGGTTCCGTATATGCACGGCGCAGTCGGGCGCGGTGGCAGTGGGTCGCCGCCGTGTCCACGAGTCGTACGAGATCGGGGGCGCCCCCACCGCCCCCCACGACCGACCAGGTCGAGACGGCCGTCAGGGTCGTCAGAGCCGGAAGCACCGGTTCCATCTCGCGTCCGGGCTCGGGGGGCCGCACCCACACCGCGGCCTCCTGCGAGCCCGACCATCCCGGGGGCGTCGGCGCGTCGATGAATCCGCCCGACCCGATCCCCACGAGGTCGAGGGGCAGCGCCCCCCATTCCAGCCAGTCGAGCAGCCCCGGCAGTTCGTCCGCGCTCCCCGCGGCGACCAGTAGCTGCATCGTTTCCCCGCGCACCGCCACCGGCGACCGGGGATCGCACCTGCGCAGCATCGCGAAGCCCGCGTCGGCGGGCAGCTCCAGCACGTCGAAGCGGAGCCCCGTGCGCAGCCGCACCCCTTCGGGCCCCGCCGTGGCGGCCCAGCCGAGCGCGTCCTCGTACCACTGCTGAACCGGATCCGTCCCCG
>NZ_JAMOLN010000401.1 GCF_024448165.1 Streptomyces longispororuber | reverse complement strand
GTTGTTGCGCGTGCCGGATGCCCGGGAGTACCTGGAGGTGCTGGAGGAGCTGGCCGATGCCGGGGCCTTCGGGCCGTGGTTCTGGACGGCCGTCGGCGTCGACGACGACACCCGGTTCGCGCTGCTGCGGCGACTCGTCGTCCGGGACCCGGAGCCGGGACGCGGGGACCGGTATCTGGACGCCGTCGCCGAGCTGCTCGCCACCGACCCGGGGCGGGTGCAGCGACGGCTGACCCGGTGGTTCGACGACGAGCGGGCGCTGCCCGCGCTGCCGGACGCCACCGTCGCCACCGCCGCACAGGCCCTGCTCCACACCCACCGGCACCGCGCCGTCGACGACCTCACCGAGGCCCTCGTCGACTGCGCCCACCCGCGCGCCGACGAACTGCTCGCCGCGCTCGCCGACGAGGAACCGTCCGCCCTCTGCCGGGCCGTCGACCGCTGGGCGCACGACGAGCGGCCCGCGCGGCACGTGGCGGCGGCCGCCTACGGGCTGCGGGCCGCGCCCCGCGTGACCACCGACGCCGACCGCGGACTGCTGCGCTACGCGGCGCTGGCCCTCCTCGCCCGCCCCTCCGACTGCTCGCTGCACGGCGCCGCGCTCGCCCTCCTCGTACGGGACCCGCAGTCGCGGTCCGCGTATCTGGCGCAGGCCTGCAAGCGGTTCGCCGCCGGGGACGCGCAGCTGCCCGCGGACGCGCTCGCGACGGCCCTCGCCACCCACCCGGAGCCCGTGCTCGCCGCCTTCCAGGCGCGGCTCAGGGACCCGGGCCCCGGCACCGGCGACGTGCTGCGGACCCTCGCCGACGTGACGACACCCGCGCTCGCGCGCCGCGCCGCCGGACTCGTACAGGACTGGGCGCAGACCCTGCCGGACGCGGCGGCCGGGCATCTGGCGGTGTTCGTCGACCGGCGCCTGGAGCACGGGCCCGCCGCACGGGCCGTGCTGTTCCCGCTCGCCGTGGGGCTGCTGCGCACCCGGCCGGTGCCCGTGCGGGTGGCCGTCGCGCCCGTGCTCGTCGCGCCCGGATCCGCCGCCTCGCGCGCCCTGCGGGCCGAACTGCTCGACGTCCTGCTCGGGCAGGAGCGGGACCCGGCCGTCCTGGACGCCGTGCTGGACGCGGCCGCGCGGGGCGCCGCCGCCCGTGGGCAGGCGCGGACCAGGGAGCTGGTGCACCGTACGGGCGTCCTCCTGGTGCGGACCCCGGAGGGCGCGGCGTGCTTCGACCGCCGGCTCGTGGAGCTCGCGCGCGGCGTTCCGGGGTTCGCCGGGCTGGTGGCGCGCTGGCTGGGCGCGGCCCCGCAGGAGTGGGCGGCCCTGGTCGGACCGAGCGCCCGGCGCATGATCGAGAACCTCGCCGGGGTACGGGTCCCCGCCTGACCTCCCGATGCGAGGCGCGAGCGGTCGGCATGGCACTCTTAGACCTGCGTGTTCGGGTAGGCGGAAGACGCACAGACTTAAGAGACGGAACCGTCGTACACAGGTTTGCGAGGAGCAATCACCGTGCAGCGCTGGCGTGGCTTGGAGGACATCCCCCAGGACTGGGGGCGCAGCGTCGTCACCATCGGCTCGTACGACGGAGTGCACCGCGGTCACCAGCTGATCATCGGCCGGGCCGTGGAGCGCGCGCGTGAGCTGGGCATCCCGGCGGTCGTCGTCACCTTCGACCCGCACCCGAGCGAGGTCGTCCGGCCGGGCTCGCACCCGCCGCTGCTCGCCCCGCACCACCGCCGCGCCGAGCTGATGGCCGAGCTGGGTGTCGACGCGGTGCTGATCCTCCCCTTCACCACCGAGTTCTCGAAGCTGTCGCCCGCCGACTTCGTCGCGAAGGTCCTCGTCGACAAGCTGCACGCGCGCGTGGTCGTCGAAGGCCCCAACTTCCGCTTCGGGCACAAGGCCGCGGGCAACGTCGGCTTCCTCGCCGAGCAGGGCGAGACGTACGACTTCGACGTCGAGGTCATCGACCTCAAGGTGTCCGGGACCGCCGGCGGCGGCGCGCCCTTCTCCTCCACGCTCACCCGGCGCCTCGTCGCCGAGGGCGACGTGGCGGGCGCCCAGGAGATCCTCGGACGGCCGCACCGGGTCGAGGGCGTCGTGGTGCGCGGTGCGCAGCGCGGCCGTGAGCTCGGCTTCCCGACGGCCAACGTGGAGACCCTGCCGCACACCGCGATCCCGGCGGACGGCGTCTACGCGGGCTGGCTGCACGTCGACGGCGAGGCGATGCCCGCAGCGATCTCCGTGGGCACGAACCCGCAGTTCGACGGGACCGAGCGGACCGTCGAGGCGTACGCCATCGACCGCGTCGGACTCGATCTGTACGGGCTGCACGTGGCCGTGGACTTCCTGGCGTACGTGCGCGGCATGTCGAAGTTCGACTCGCTCGACGAGCTCGTCGACGCGATCGCCGACGACGTGAAGCGGTCCCGGGAGCTCGTCGAGGCGTACCAGGGCTGATCCGCCCGGAGGTGACCCAGGTCACTTCCGGCCGTGTCACAGCCGGCCGGGCTGTTCCGTCCCATGGGTGTAGGCCCAAGGACAACGGAACAGGAGCTCGTCATGGAAGCCCGTCTGAACATGTTCGGCAGCAAGGTCGCCCTCGGCTTCGTGAAGCACCTCGTCGCCGCGAACAAGCCGGTCGTGGGGTCGGAGCTGCCGGCGGCGACGCAGGAGCTGGTGAAGATCCGGGCCAGCCAGATCAACGGCTGCTCGGGCTGCCTCGACATGCACACCAAGGAGGCCGCGGCGGCGGGGGAGACCTCGACGCGGCTCCACCTCGTCGCCGCCTGGCGCGAGGCCACGGTGTTCACCGAGGCCGAGCGGGCCGCCCTCGAACTGACCGAGCAGGGTACGCGTCTCGCGGATGCGGCCGGTGGGGTCAGTGACGCGGCGTGGGCGGATGCCGCGAAGCACTACGACGAGGAGCAGCTGGCGGCGCTGGTCTGCCTCATCGCCGCGATCAACGCCTTCAACCGGATGAACGTGATCACGCAGCAGCCCGCGGGGAACTACGAGGCGGGCATGGCGGCGCGGATGATCCAGCACTAGGCGTGTGCCCGGTG
>NZ_JAMOLN010000400.1 GCF_024448165.1 Streptomyces longispororuber | reverse complement strand
CCGTAACTCCGACCGTCCGCTGCCGACTGCAGGTCCGGTGGGGGCTGGGCGCGCCCCGCGGCGGAGCCGCCCATGACACAGCCCCGCGCCCCTGAGATGTGCACCTTCGGTGCGACATCTCCCCGACGGGGTGAAGGCTGCGCGCAGCGCATGCCTTCAGGGGCGCGGGGAACTGCGCGGGCGGCGACCGCCGGGGCGCACTCGGTCACCACCCGGGGAGGGCTGGGCGCGGGGCCGGGGCCCGCCGCGTGCGCCCAGGCCGGACGCCAGCAGCAGCAACGCGCCCAGCATCACGAACGGCGCCGCCGTGCCCGCCACGCCCGCGATCAGGCCCGCCGATGCGGGGGCCGCCACCTGGCCGAGCCGGTTGCCGGTCAGGCGCAGCGCCAGGGCCGTGGAGCGGGCGTCGGGCGGGGCCGCCTGGACGACCGTGGTCATCGACAGGGGCTGGCCCACACCCAGGCAGAACCCGAGCAGGACCAGGATCACGGCCAACGCCCAGACGGGTACCGGAAGGGCGATCGCCGCGCAGAGCACCGCGGCGAGCAGGCACGTCGTGGCGATCAGGAGGGAACGGCCCAGCCAGTCGATGAGCGGGGTCATGACCAGCCGGCAGGCGATCGTGGCGCCCGCGCGCAGGCTCAGCAGGACACCGATCACGGACGGGGCGATCCCCCGGTGCTCGCCGACGACCGGGAGGTACGCCGTGAGGATGTCCGTGGCCGAGAGCACGGCGAGGCTGATGAAGATGCCGCCGGGGACGCCACGGGTGCGCAGGATGCGGTGGACGGGGACGCGGGGCGTGTCCTTGCCCGTACGGGAACTCGCCGGCGTACGACGGGACTCGATGCGCCACAGCGTGGTGAGGGCGACCACGCAGACGCCCGCCGAGACGAGCAGTGCCCGTGCGCTGGTGCCCGCCATGTCGGGGCCGCCGATCACCGCGCCGGCCGCGATCGGGCCGACGAGCTGGCCGAGGGAGGCGCCGATGGTGAAGTGGCCGAAGTTGCGGTCCTGTTCGTCCGGCGCGGACTGGCGGGCGACGATCGACTGGGCGCCGATGACGAAGCAGAGGTGGCCGAGGCCCATCACCCCGCTCCACGCCGCCATCGAGGCGAGGGAGCCGGCCGTGCCGCTGAGCGCGCAGCCGCCCGCGATGAGGACGACGCCGACGGGCAGCAGCGGGGCGCACCGGCCGTGGTCGGTGCGGCGGCCGAGCGGGACGGCGGCGAAGAGCGGGAGCAGGGCGTAGACCCCCGCGATGACGCCGACGGCACGCTCGTCGGCGCCGAGCGCGAGGGCCCGGTAGGACACGGCGGGCCGCGCCATCGACACCGCCCCCTGCGCGAAGGCGAAGGCGATGACGAGGCGCAGCAGCCAGCCGCGGGAGACGGTCGTCACGGGGTCACAGGATCCCGAAGAGGAAGCCGGCGCCCAGGACGACGAGGGCGGTCAGAGCGGCCCATTTCACGGTGAACTTGGTGTGGTCGCCGAACTCGACCTTGGCCATGCCCACGAGGACGTAGACGGCGGGCACCAGCGGGCTGGACATGTGCAGCGGCTGGCCGACGAGCGAGGCGCGGGCGATCTCCAGGGAGGAGACGCCGTGCGCGGCGCCCGCCTCGGAGAGGACCGGCAGGATGCCGAAGTAGAAGCCGTCGTTCGACATGAAGTACGTGAACGGGATCGACAGGACGCCGGTGACCAGGGCCATGTGCGGGCCCATCCAGTCGGGGATGCCGCCGACGACCCACTTGGCCATGTGGTCGACCATGCCGGTGCCCTGGAGGACTCCGGTGAAGACGGCGGCGGCGAAGACCATGCCGGAGACGTTGAGGACGTTCTCGGCGTGGGCGCCGATGCGGGCCTTCTGGTCGGGCATGTGCGGGTAGTTGACGGAGAGGGCGAGCGCGGCGCCGAGCATGAAGAGGACCGGGATCGGCAGCCACTCCATGATCATGGCGGTGAGCAGGGTGACAGTCAGGAGCGCGTTGAACCAGTAGAGCTTGGGGCGGAGCGTGGCGCGGTTCGGGTCGAGGCCCGCGAACGTCTCGCCGTCCTCGTTCTCGAAGGAGGGCGCCGCGTGGTCGCCGCCGCCGGTGGCCGCCTTGCCGTTGCCGCCGCCCGCCGCGACGAGCACCTTCTCGTCGGCGGTCTCGGTCACGGTCTCGGTGACGTCGTCGAGGGAGAGGTAGCCGAGGCGCTTGCGCTCCCGACGCCCGAGGACGTACGCGAGGACGAGGACGAAGACGAGGCCCACGGCGAGCGCCGGGATCATCGGCACGAAGATGTCGCTGGCGTCGAGCTTGAGCGCGGTGGCGGCGCGGGCCGTGGGGCCGCCCCAAGGGAGGGTGTTCATGACGCCGTTGGCGGTCGCGGCGACACCGGTCATCACGACGAGGCTCATCTTCAGGCGCTTGTACAGCGGGTACATCGCCGAGACGGTGATCATGAAGGTGGTGGAGCCGTCGCCGTCGAGGGAGACGATCGCGGCGAGCACGGCGGTGCCGACGACGATCCGCACCGGGTCGGCCTTGGCGAACTTCAGGATGCCGCGGACGATCGGGTCGAAGAGTCCGACGTCGATCATCACGCCGAAGTAGACGATCGCGAACATCAGCATCGCGGCGGTGGGCGCCAGGTCGCCGATGCCGGCGATGACGTAGTCACCGAGGTGGGCCCCCTTGCCCACCAGCACGCAGAACAGTGCGGGGATGAGCACGAGCGCCGCGATCGGCGACACCTTCTTCATCATGATCAGCACCAGGAAGGTGGCGATCATGACGAATCCGAGGATCGTCAGCATGGGTGGGTTCCTATCCGTTCGCCGTTGAAGTTCGCCGTTGAACTCCCACTCGGGGATGGCGGTCAGCGAGACGTTAGGGCCCGTCCTTTTGCGTTAACAAGATGTTGACGCGTGAGCAATAAGCGCAAAACTCCAGGTCACAGGGTTGGGGTCGGCGATGTCAGTCCAGGACGCGGGCCAGGTACGCCCGCAGCAGCGCGCGCGTCTCCTCGATGATCGGCTCGTCCCCCGCCGGGTCGATTCGGAACGCGAGGCGGACCAG
>NZ_JAMOLN010000040.1 GCF_024448165.1 Streptomyces longispororuber | reverse complement strand
GACTCGGGCACACCGTAACGGCTGGTGCGGCGGTTTGGGCGGGAGTTGCGCAGGAACCTTTCCCCGGCCGGAAGTCCGCGGCGGGTCAGGACCGTCCCCTCACATCTTCTCGGCGCCCGCCCTGATCGCCTCCCGGATGCGGAAGTAGGTGCCGCAGCGGCAGATGTTGCGGATGCCGTCCAGGTCCTCGTCGGTGACCTGACGGCCCTCCTCCTTCACCCGGCGGACCAGGGCGACGGCGGCCATGATCTGGCCGGGCTGACAGTAGCCGCACTGGGCGACGTCCTGTTCCAGCCAGGCCCGCTGCATCGGGTGCAGCTCCTCGCCGACGGTGCCGGGCAGGCCCTCGATGGTGGTGACCTCGTCGGTCGCCCGCAGGTCCTTGACGGGGATGGAGCAAGGGTTGGCCGCCTTGCCGTTGACGTGGCTCGTGCAGGCCTTGCAGACGTTGATGCCGCAGCCGTACTTGGGTCCCGTGACGCCGAGGATGTCGCGCAGGACCCACAGGAGGCGCTCGTCGTCCGCCGCGTCGACGGTGACCTGTTCGCCGTTGAGGCGGAAAGTGTGCTCAGGCACGAGGGCTCCCAGGGATCATCGGACGTGGTCCAGGCCGTCGGTGGGGGAGGCGGGGACGGGCGGGACGGTGGGCTTCGGGGTGAAGGAGAGGGTGCCGTGGTTGATGGGGAAGCTGGTCGGCATGGTGCCGGTGGCGCGGCCGTAGGCGCAGGCCACCGCGGCCATCGACGAGGCGACGCCCAGTTCGCCGGCGCCGCCGGGCTCCCCGGTCGTCGTCGGCATGACGATGATCTCCAGCTCGGGCGGGGTGTTCCACTGCCGCGTGTAGAAGTAGTTGTCCCAGCTGGCCTCCAGGAAGTGGCCGTCGCGCAGATGGAGGCTCGACGTGAGCGTCTGCGCGATGCCGTCCATCAGGCAGCCCATCATCTGGGCCTCCAGGCCCCGCGGATTGACGGCCAGACCGACGTCCACGGCGAGCACCGCCTTGGTGACGCGCGGTCCGGCGACGCCGTCCCTGACCGTCCGGTTCACCGTCTCGGGGCGGCAGTCGATCTCCACCAGGACGGCGCTGACCGAGTGGTACTCGGAGTGGAAGGCGACGCCCTGCGCGGTGCCCTCCGGCATCGCCCTGCCCCATCGGCCCACCTCGGCGACCTTGTCGAGGACGGCCTTGGCCCGGTCGTCGCGCAGCGCGTCCCGCCGGAACCGCAGCGGGTCCTTGCCCGTCTTCGCGGCCAGCCGGTCGACGATCAGCTCGCGCGCGCAGGTGACGTCGGGGGAGTACACGTTGCGCATGCTGCCGGTGTTGAACCCCTTGTCCGTCTCCGACAGCTCCCGGCTGTAGAGGCCGAAGTCGTACGGCATCGACTGGGACAGCTGGAAGAAGGTCTCGGAGAAGCCGATGTCGCCCACGGGGAGCTTCGCCGCCAGCGAGGTGAGGATCTCGCCGAGCCCGTGGCCGAGGTCGGTCGCGACGCTCGTGTGCCGTTGCCGGTAGCTGAGCACCGAACCGCCCAGGTGGGTGGCGCGGACCCGGGAGGTGGCCATCGGGTGGACCCGGCCCTGGCGGGCGTCGTCCGCCCGGTGCCACATGAGCTTGACCGGCTTGCCCATCTTCTTCGAGGCCTCGGCGGCCTCCCGCGCGGCGTCGAAGAACAGCTTGCGCCCGAACGAGCCGCCGCTCTCCGTGACGTGCACGGTGACCGCGCCCTGCGGCAGTCCGAGCTCCGCGGCGATGGTCTGCTGGGCGACGATCGGTGACTTCAGGCCCGCCCAGATCTCCGCCCGGTCGGACCGGACGTCGGCGATCGCGCAATTGGTCTCCAGCGCACTGTTGCCGCGGAAGTGGAAGGTGAACGTCGCCTCCACCGAAGGGGTCAACGGCGGTAGCCCGAGCGGGAGTTCGGCCTTGCGGAGCTCCTCGCGGACTGTCTCGTCGGACTTGCCTTCCGCGCTGCCGGGCCGCCAGGACACCTGGAGGGCGCGCACCGCGTCGATGCACTGGCCGAACGTCTGTGCGCGCACGGCCACTCCGGTGGAGATCACCGCGATGTCGGTGACGCCGTGCATGGCCCGTACCGCGTCGAGGTTCGAGACGGAGCCGACCTTGCCGTTGAGCGTGGGCGGCCGGCACACCATGGTCGGCAGCGCGTCGGGGACGGCGAGGTCCATGGCGAACTTCTTGCGGCCGGTGACGGCGGCGAGCGCGTCGACCCGGTTCTGCGGCGTGCCGATGACCTTGAAGTCGGCGCGCTCCTTGAGCTCGACGGAGACCTGGCGGGCCTCGACGCTCGCGGCCTTCTCGGCGAGGTCGCCGATGCCGATGGCGCGGCCCACGAGGTCGGTGACGACACCGGCCTTGAGCGTGAGGTCGGTGACGAGGGCCCCGAGCTCGATCGCCGCGGCGTCGAGGAGCCGGCCCCGGGCGACGGCCGCGGCGACCCGGATCGGGGTGTACGTCGAGACGGTCGTGTTGGAGCCGCCGGTGAGCTGGTTGAACAGCAGCTCGGGGCGGGCGTCGGACAGCGTGACGCGGACCTTGTCGAGCGGGACGTCCAGTTCCTCGGCGATCAGCATCGCCGTGGACGTGGTGATGCCCTGTCCGACCTCGGCCCGGGGCAGGGAGAAGGAGACCGTGCCGTCCGTGTGGACCACGACCTTGATGAGGTTCGCCGTCGGCCGGGCGGCCAGCGTCATCACGTCGTTGAGGTCGACGAGTTCGGTGATCTCCGCGGAGGGGATCCCGTCCGCGGCGGCCGGTGCCGTCGCGCCGAGCTCGGCGGCGGTCGCCAGGGTCGGCGCGGCGAGCACGTAGCCGAGGAACCGGCGCCGGCCGATGCCCGGGGCACCGGCCGCGGGCCGGGGCGGGTGGTCCTGCGGCCGGCTCATCGGCGCCACCTCCGGCACCGGGGGCGCCTCGCTCCGAGACCTCTCGGTCCTGTCATCTCCTGGCGGGACACGCGCGTCATCGTCCTTCCGCTCCTGCCGTTCCTTCGGTCGTGATCGTTCGACTGCCGATGGTGGCCGCCCGCGTCCCCGGAGAGGACCGCGGAGGACGGACCTTCACATGACCTCCTCCAGGCCCCGGCCGGACCGCCGCCACCGGTGGGCCGCGGGCCGGGCACCACCGACATGTCGCCCTGACGGTGACGCGCCGTACACTCCCCGGGTGACCGCCACCGCACCTCCCGTCGCCCCGCCGGACGAGCCCGCCGCGCAGCCCGCTCGCCCCTCCCACCTGCGACGGCTCGTGCCGGTCGCCCTGGCGGCGATCGCCGGACTGGTCCTCTACGCGAGCTTCCCGCCGCGCGAGCTGCCGTGGCTGGCGCCGCTGTCGTTCGCGCTCTTCGGCCTCGCCGTGCACGGACGCCGGCTGCGGGCGGGCTTCGGGCTCGGGCTCGTCTTCGGGCTGGCGTACCTGGTGCCGCTGCTGTCGTGGACCGGCGTCGACGTGGGGCCGCTGCCCTGGCTCGCGCTCGCGGTCGCCGAGGCCCTGGTCCTCTCGCTGGCGGGTCTCGGCATCGCCTACGTGTCGCGGCTGCCGCTGTGGCCGCTGTGGGCGAGCGGGGTGTGGGTCGCGGACGAGGCGCTGCGGGCCCGCTTCCCGTTCGGCGGCTTCCCCTGGGGGAAGGTCGCGTTCGGCCAGCCCAGCGGCGTGTTCCTGCCGCTCGCCTCGCTCGGCGGCACTCCGCTCCTCGGCTTCGCGGTCGTGCTCTCCGGATTCGGTCTCGCCGCGCTCGCGCTGCGGGTCAGGGAGGTGCGGCGCTCCGCGGACGCCCGCCCGCGGTGGGACCGGGGCGTCGCCGCCGCGGCCGCCTTCGCCGTGGCACCGGTGCTCGCCGGAGCCGCCGCGATGCCCCTCGTGGCGACGTCGGCCGAGGCCGGCACCGCGCGCGTGGCGCTCATCCAGGGCAACGTGCCGCGGATGGGCCTCGACTTCAACGCCCAGCGCCGTGCGGTCCTCGACCACCACGTGCGCGAGACGATGAAGCTCGCCGCGAAGATCAAGTCGGGTGAGGTGAAGCGGCCCGACCTCGTGCTCTGGCCGGAGAACTCCTCCGACATCGACCCGTACGTGAACATGGACGCGTACCAGGAGATCCAGCAGGCCGCCGAGGCCGTGGGCGTGCCGATCTCGGTGGGTGCCGTCGTCACCGCGAAGGACGGCTCGACGCGCAACCGTCTCATCCTGTGGGACCCGAGGACCGGACCCGGCGCCACCTACGACAAGCGGCACCTGCAGCCGTTCGGCGAGTACATGCCGTACCGCAGCTTCTTCCGGATCTTCAGCAAGGACGTGGACCGCGCCGGCAGCTTCGTGCCCGGCAAGAAGGCCGTGGTCTTCGACATGAAGGGCACGAGGATCGGCAACGTCACCTGTTACGAGGCCGCCTTCGACGACGTCGTGCGCGACCAGGTGCAGGAGGGCGCGCAGATCCTGTCCGTGCCGAGCAACAACGCCACGTTCGAGCGCAGCCAGATGACTTACCAGCAGCTCGCCATGGACCGGGTGCGCGCGGTCGAGCACGGCCGGGCCGTCATGGTCCCGGTCACCAGCGGCGTCAGCGCCGTCATCCGGCCCGACGGCTCCGTCGCCCAGCACACGGGGATGTTCGAGGCCGACACGCTCCTCGCCGACGTCCCCCGGCGCACGTCCCTGACGCTCGCCACGCGCGCGGGCGTGTGGCCCGAGGTGCTCCTGGTCGCCATCGGTGCGGGCGGTCTCGCGTGGGCCGTCGTGCGGTCCCGTCGCGGGCGGCGCGCGCAGGTCTGACGGGCCGGGTGACGTCCTGGCGGGCGCCCGGCTGCGGTTAGGGTCGGGCGTATGACCACGCCTGACTACATCCGCGATATCCGGGCCACCGCGGGCCATCAGCTCCTCTATCTGCCGGGCGTCACCGCTGTCGTCTTCGACGACGAAGGGCGGGTGCTGCTCGGGCGCCGGGCGGACACCGGGAAATGGGCCGTGCCGGCGGGGATCGCCGAGCCGGGCGAGCAGCCGGCGGACGTCGCGACCCGCGAGGTGTTCGAGGAGACCGGCATCGAGTGCGTCGCCGAGCGCGTCGTCCTCGTGCAGGCGTTCAAGAAGCCGGTCACGTACCCCAACGGTGACCAGTGCCAGTTCATGGACATCACCTTCCGCTGCCGCGCCACGGGCGGCGAGGCGCGGGTGAACGACGACGAGTCCCTCGAAGTGGCGTGGTTCCCGCTGGACGCGCTGCCCCCGCTCAGTGAGCACGGAACGCTCCGCATCAAGCAGGCGCAGTCCGAGGGACCGACATGGTTCGAGACCATGACTGGGCAGTGAAGTATGGGTGCTGACCACATCGGGCGGTGCTGATCGGCTGCCTAGGGTGCGGAGCATGACCCCGCGCACCCCTCTCGCCGCATCCCCCGTCGCGCCGCTCGACCTCGGCGGACGCACCGCACTCGTCACCGGCGCCGCCAGCGGCATCGGCCGGGCCTGCGCCCTGCGGCTGGCCGCCGCGGGCGCCAAGGTGAGAGCGGTGGACCGGGATCCGGCCGGCCTGGCGGCCCTGACCGACGCGGCGGACGGCATCGAGCCGTTCGTCCTCGACCTGAGCGACCTCGACGCCGCCGAGGCGGCGGCGGCCGGCACCGACGTCCTCGTGAACAACGCGGGCCTGCAACTGGTCCGCCCCATCGAGGAGTTCCCGCCCGACGTCTTCCACACGGTGCTCACCGTGATGCTGGAGGCCCCTTTCCGGCTGATCAGGGGCGCGCTGCCGCACATGTACGGGCAGGGCTGGGGCCGGATCGTGAACGTGTCGTCGGTGCACGGACTGCGGGCGTCCGCGTTCAAGTCCGCGTACGTCGCCGCGAAGCACGGGCTCGAAGGACTGTCCAAGACGGCCGCTCTGGAAGGGGCGCCGCACGGCGTCACGTCGAACTGCGTGAACCCCGGCTACGTGCGCACCCCGCTGGTGGAGCGGCAGGTCGCCGACCAGGCTGCGGCGCACGGCATTCCCGAGGACCGGGTGCTGACCGAGGTGATGCTGCTGGACAGCGCGGTCAAGCGGCTCATCGAACCGGAGGAGGTCGCCGAGGCCGTGGCGTACCTGTGTGCGCCGCAGGCCTCGTTCATGACCGGTACGTCGCTCGTCCTCGACGGTGGCTGGACCGCGCACTGAATCGTGGAGCCTGTCCGCATTCATCCTGTTCGGCGGCATTCGTCTTGTTCGTCGATCCATGCGGTCACTCATGTGGGTGGCCGCATTTCGGTGATCCCTTGAGTTGTCCACAGGGCTGGCGGGGCCGGCCGTACGGCGGGTAATCCTGTTGAGCATGTCGCACCACCAACCGCACGCAGCCGCAGCCTCAGCCGCATCCTCGGACCCGGCGACCGCAGCCGACCCGGAGGCTCCGTTCCTGGAGCTGCTCGCCAGGGGCGCCTCCGCCGACGCCTACGAACAGCCCGTGCTGCTCGCGCGCGCCGAGGGGGCGCGGCCCGCGCGGATCGCCGCGCTGGAAGCGGCGAAGCGGCTCGCGCTCGGGGTGCGGGAGGAGATGGAGGGCAGGCGCCGCCGCGAGGCCGAGCTGTCCGCGCTGTTCGAGACCGCGCACGACCTCGCGGGCCTGCGCGACCTCGACGCCGTGCTGCAGGCCATCGTGCAGCGGGCCAGATCGCTGCTCGGCACGGACGTCGCGTACCTGACGCTGAACGACCCGGCCAGGGGCGACACCTACATGCGGGTCACCGAGGGCTCGGTCGCCGCCCGCTTCCAGCAGCTGCGGCTCGGCATGGGCGAAGGACTGGGCGGCCTCGTGGCCCAGACCGCCCGGCCGTACGTCACCGACAACTACTCCGACGACGTGCGCTTCCAGCACACCCGCACCATCGACGCGGGCGTCTACGACGAGGGGCTCGTGGCCATCCTCGGCGTTCCGCTCATGCTGGGACCGCAGGTGATCGGCGTGCTGTTCGCGGCCGACCGGCGGGCGCGGGTCTTCGCACGGGAGGAGATCGCGCTGCTCGGCTCGTTCGCGGCGCTCGCCGCGGCGGCCATCGACACGGCGAATCTGCTCACGGAGACCCGCGAGGCGCTCGGCGAGCTGGAGCGGGCCAACGAGATCATCAGGGACCGCAGCGGCGTCATCGAGCGCGCCTCCGACGTGCACGACCGGCTCGCCGAGCTGGTGCTGCGCGGCGGCGGTGTGCACGACGTGGCGGCGGCCGTCTCCCAGGTCCTGGACGGCAGCGTGGAGTTCGCCGACGCCGAGGCCGCGCCCGGCGAGGCGCTGGAGGCGTCCAGGGGCGAGGGCCACGCGGTGCGCCGCGGCGCGGACTGGGTCGCGGCCGTCGCCGCCGGCGGTGAGCTGCTAGGCGCTCTGGTGCTGCGCGGCCATCCGGGCCTCGACCCGGTCGACCAGCGCACCCTGGAGCGCGCCGCCATGGTCACCTCGCTGCTGCTGCTCGCCCGGCGCTCCGCGTCCGAGGCCGAGCAGCGGGTCAGGGGCGAGCTCCTCGACGACCTGCTGGACGCGCGCGACCGCGACCCGCGGCTGCTGCGCGAGAGGGCGGCCCGCCTGTACGCCGACCTGGACGCGACGCACGTCGTGCTCGCGGCCCGGCTGGAGACGGTCGGGGCCGACGCGGAGCAGGAGGCGGCCGCGCGACGCCGGCTGTGGTCCGCGGCCAACCACCTCGCGGCGACCCGGCACGGCCTGGCCGCCGCGCGGGACGGCGGCACCGTCCTGCTCCTGCCGCTGCGCGGCGACGGCACCGCGTCCGGGATCGCGGCGCACGTGGCCAAGCGGCTGTCCGCGGCGATCCACGAGACGGTCACCGTCGGCGCCTCCGCGCCGGTGGGCGACCTGGCGGGCCGGGCCGACACGGCGGCGACCGCGTACGCGGAGGCCCAGCGCTGTCTCGACGCGCTGCGCCTGCTGGGCAGGGCGGGGGAGGGCGCGGCGGCCGAGGACTTCGGTTTCCTGGGGCTGCTGCTCGCGGGGAGCCGGGACATCGCGGGCTTCGTCGACCGCACCATCGGCGATGTCGTCACCTACGACGAGCGCCGGGGCACCGATCTCGTCCGCACCCTCGACGCCTACTTCGCCTCCGGCGCGAGCCCGGCCAGGACGAAGGACGCGCTGCACGTCCACGTGAACACGGTGGCGCAGCGCCTGGAGCGGATCGGGCGGCTGCTCGGCGCCGACTGGCAGTCGCCCGCGCGCTCGCTGGAGATCCAACTCGCCCTGCGGCTGCACCGGTTGGCGGGCGCCGACATACGGTGACCCCGTACGCCGGGGGCGTACGGGGTCGACACGGGAGTGACCTGGACTGACCTGGACTGGGCGGGACTGACCGGGACTGACCGGGACTGAGCGGTCCGATCGGTCAGACGCGGTGGGCGTCGGCGGTGCGGTCGACGGGCGCCGCACCCAGCTCGTCCTCGCCGTCCACGTCGGCGAGGTCCCGGTGACGCGTCTCCTTCGCCACGGCGACGGCGATCAGCGTGACCACCGCGGCCGCGATCACGTACAGCGAGATCCAGGTGGAGCCACCGAACTCGGCGAGCAGCGCGGTCGCGATCAGCGGGGCGGGCGCGCCCGCCGCGACCGAGGCGAACTGGGCGCCGATCGACGCGCCGGAGTAGCGCATCCGGGTCGCGAACATCTCGGAGAAGAAGGCGGCCTGCGGGGCGTACATGGCGCCGTGCAGCACGAGGCCGACGGTGACGGCGAGGATCAGGTTGCCGAAGCCCCCGGTGTCGATGAGCGCGAAGAACGGGAACATCCACAGGCCGACACCGGCCGCGCCGATCAGGTACACGGGACGCCGGCCGACCCGGTCCGACAGAGCGCCCCAGGCCGGGATGACGGCGAAGTGGACGGCGGACGCGATGAGGACGGCGTTGAGCGCGGTCTGCTTGGAGACGTCGGCCTGCTCCGTCGCGTACACGAGGATGAAGGCGGTGATGACGTAGTAGCTGATGTTCTCGGCCATGCGGGCGCCGATGGCGACGAGCACGTCACGCCAGTGGTGGCGCAACACGGCGACCAGCGGCATCTTCTCGACGACGTCGCCCTGGGCGGCCTTGCGCCGCTCGGCCCGGGCCAGCGCGTCCTTGAACACGGGGGACTCGTCCACGGAGAGACGGATCCACAGGCCGACCATCACGAGCACCCCGGAGATGAGGAACGGGATGCGCCAGCCCCACGAGGTGAAGGCGGCGTCGGAGATCAGCGCGGTGAGCGCCGACAGCACGCCGGTCGCGAGCAGCTGTCCCGCGGGCGCACCGGTCTGCGGCCAGGACGCCCAGAAGCCGCGGCGCTCGGCGTCGCCGTGCTCGGAGACCAGGAGCACCGCGCCGCCCCACTCGCCGCCGAGGGCGAAGCCCTGGACGAGGCGGAGCACCGTCAGCAGCACCGGAGCGGCCGTCCCGACCGTGGCGTGGGTGGGCAGCAGACCGATCGCGAACGTGGCACCGCCCATCATCAGCAGGCTGACCACCAGGAGCTTCTTGCGTCCGAGCCGGTCGCCGTAGTGACCGAAGACGAGTGCGCCCAGCGGCCGGGCGGCGAACCCCACGGCGTAGGTCAGGAAGGAGAGCAGGGTGCCGACGAGCGGGTCGGAATCGGGGAAGAAGAGCTTGTTGAAGACGAGCGCGGCGGCGGAGCCGTACAGGAAGAAGTCGTACCACTCGATCGTGGTGCCGATGAGGCTCGCCGCCACGATGCGCTTGAGATGCGCGGGCGTTGGCGGAGCGGTTGCTGCGGAGGCCATGTGCACCACTTCCTGATGAAGGGCTGGGGACGGTGGGTGTCGCCACAAGGTAGGAAGGCGCAGGTCAGTGGCACATGTGGTGGGGCACCATACTTTGGCGCGCGGCTGTGGTTGATCTGCACTGCTCGCAGGCCGCGGATCAGTCCGGCGATCTTGGGGGCGGGCCCCTTTCGAAGATGGGGCGGTCACGAGATATCTTGATGTCGAGCAATCTGAGAATGCCGACGACATGGAAGACGTGGAGCGGAGCCCCCGGTGACTGACTCGACCATTATTTACACGCACACTGACGAGGCCCCGGCCCTCGCGACGTATTCCTTCCTGCCGGTCATCGAGGCCTACGCGTCCACCGCCGGTGTGCGCGTGGAGACCCGTGACATCTCCCTGGCCGGCCGCATCATCGCCGTGTTCCCGGAGTACCTGGAGGAGGGGCAGCGCATCCCCGACGCCCTCGCGGAGCTCGGCGAGCTGGCCAAGACGCCGCAGGCCAACATCATCAAGCTGCCGAACGTCTCGGCGTCCATCCCGCAGCTGAAGGCGGCCGTCGCCGAGCTGCAGGAGCAGGGCTACGCGCTGCCCGCGTACCCGGACGAGCCGAAGACGGACGAGGAGCGCGAGATCCGCGCCCGCTACGACAAGATCAAGGGTTCCGCCGTGAACCCGGTCCTGCGTGAGGGCAACTCCGACCGCCGCGCCCCCGCCTCGGTGAAGAACTACGCCAAGGCCCACCCGCACCGCATGGGCGCCTGGACCCCCGAGTCCAAGACCAACGTCGCCACGATGGGCGTCAACGACTTCCGCTCGACCGAGAAGTCGGCCGTGCTCCCCGCCGCCGACCAGCTGCGCATCGAGCTCGTCGCCGACAACGGCACGACCACCGTGCTGCGCGAGTCCGTACCGGTCCTCGAGGGCGAGGTCGTCGACGCCGCCGTGCTGCGCGTCGCCGCCCTGCGCGAGTTCCTGACCGCTCAGGTCGCCCGCGCCAAGGAAGAGGGCGTCCTCTTCTCCGCGCACCTGAAGGCCACCATGATGAAGGTCTCCGACCCGATCATCTTCGGTCACGTCGTGCGCGCGTTCTTCCCGGAGACCTTCGCCCGCTTCGGCGCGGACCTGGCCGCTGCCGGTCTGACCCCGAACGACGGTCTGGGCGGCATCTACAAGGGCCTGGAGTCGCTGGCGAACGGCGCCGAGATCAAGGCGTCCTTCGAGGCCGAGCTCGCCGCGGGCCCGGACCTGGCCATGGTCGACTCCGACCGGGGCATCACGAACCTGCACGTGCCGTCCGACGTCATCATCGACGCCTCGATGCCGGCGATGATCCGCACGTCCGGCCACATGTGGGACAAGGCCGGCGCCGAGGCCGACACCCTCGCCGTCATCCCGGACTCCTCCTACGCGGGCGTCTACCAGGTCGTCATCGACGACTGCCGCGCCAACGGCGCCTACGACCCGTCGACCATGGGCTCCGTCCCGAACGTCGGCCTCATGGCGCAGAAGGCCGAGGAGTACGGCTCCCACGACAAGACCTTCGAGATCCCGGCGACCGGCACCGTCCGCCTGGTGAACCAGGCCGGCGACGTCGTCCTGGAGCAGACGGTCTCCGAGGGCGACATCTTCCGCGCCTGCCAGACCAAGGACGCCCCGATCAAGGACTGGGTCAAGCTCGCCGTCACGCGCGCCCGCGCCACCGGTGACCCGGCCGTGTTCTGGCTGGACGAGGGCCGCGCCCACGACGCCCAGCTGATCAAGAAGGTCGAGCAGTACCTGCCGGAGTTCGACACCGAGGGCCTGGACATCCGGATCCTCTCCCCGGAGGACGCCACCAAGCTCTCCGTCGAGCGCATCCGCCAGGGCCTGAACACCATCTCGGTCACCGGCAACGTGCTGCGCGACTACCTGACCGACCTCTTCCCGATCCTGGAGCTGGGCACCAGCGCCAAGATGCTGTCGGTCGTCCCGCTGATGAACGGCGGCGGCCTCTTCGAGACCGGCGCCGGCGGCTCCGCCCCGAAGCACGTCCAGCAGCTCGTCAAGGAGAACTACCTGCGCTGGGACTCCCTCGGTGAGTTCCTGGCCCTGGCCGTCTCCTTCGAGCACCTCGCCACCACCACGGACAACGCCCGTGCGAAGGTCCTCGGCGAGACCCTGGACCGCGCCACCGGCACGTTCCTCAACGAGGACAAGTCGCCGACCCGTCGCCTCGGCGGCATCGACAACCGCGGCAGCCACTTCTACGTCGCCCTGTACTGGGCCCAGGAGCTGGCCACGCAGACCGACGACGCCGAGCTCGCCAAGGCCTTCGCCCCGCTCGCCGAGGTGCTCGCCGCGAACGAGCAGAAGATCGTCGACGAGCTGATCGCCGTCCAGGGCTCCCCGGCCGACATCGGCGGCTACTACCAGCCCGACCCGGCCAAGGCCGCCAAGGTCATGCGTCCGTCGCAGACGCTGAACGACGCCCTGGCGACCCTCGCCTGAGCCGTCCGACCGTCATCGCCCCGTCCGGTCCCGCACCGGGCGGGGCGATGTGTCGCCTCCGCTGCTGTATCACGTCGCTGACCTGGGTAGGCTGCGTCGATGAGCACTCTGGATGACGCCCGCCCGGGCATGGACCCGGCGATCCGACCGCAGGACGACCTGTTCGGCCATGTCAACGGCCAGTGGCTGGCGACCGAGCCGATCCCCGACGACCGCTCCAGCTGGGGCCCCTTCGTGCAGCTCGTGGACGTCGCCGAGCGGCAGGTGAAGGAGATCATTCAGGAGATCGCGGCGGGTGGCTCCACCAGTCTGGACGACGCCGAGGCACGCAAGATCGCCGACCTGTACGCGTCGTTCATGGACGAGGAGGCGGTGGAGGCCCGCGGCCTCGACCCCGTGCGTCCCCTCCTCGACGAGGTCGCGCACCTCGGTGACGTGCGGCAGCTCGCGGCCTTCCTCGGCCGCTTCGAGCGCACCGGCGGCTCCGGCCTGTTCGGCTCGTACATCGACTCCGACGACCGCGACTCCGACCGCTACCTCTTCAACATCCTCCAGGGCGGCCTCGGTCTGCCCGACGAGTCGTACTACCGCGACGACAAGTTCGCCGAGACCCGCGAGAAGTACGAGGCGTACCTGACCGAGCTGCTCACGCTCGGCGAGCACCCGGACCCGGCCGCGGCCGCGCGCACCGTCCTCGCCCTGGAGACCCGGCTCGCCGAGGGGCACTGGGAGCGGGCCGAGACGCGGGACGTGCAGAAGACGTACAACCTCACGACCTTCGACGAACTCACCACGCTCGCCCCGGCGTTCGACTGGCGCGCGTACGTCGACGCGCTCGGCGGCAACGACACCACCCTCGCCGAGTCCTGCGTACGCCAGCCGTCCTACCTGGCACACCTGTCGACGGTCCTCACCGAGGTGCCCGTCGAGCAGTGGCGCGACTGGCTGTACGCCCGCGTACTGCGCTCCAGCGCGCCGTACCTGTCCGCGGCGTTCGTGAACAACAACTTCGAGTTCTACGGCCGCACCCTCAACGGCACCCCGGAGCTGCGCGCCCGCTGGAAGCGCGGCGTCCAGTTCGTCGAGGGCTCCATCGGCGAGGCCGTCGGCAAGGAGTACGTGGCCCGGCACTTCCCGCCGGCGTCCAAGGCGCTCATGGACGAACTCGTCGCGAACCTGCTGGAGGCCTACCGGCAGTCCATCGGCGCGCTCGACTGGATGACCGACGAGACCAAGGAGCGGGCGTACGAGAAGCTCGCCACGTTCCGCCCGAAGATCGGCTACCCGGACCGGTTCCGCGACTACTCCGCGCTGACCGTGGTCTCCGACGACCTGCTGGCCAACGCGTACGCGGCCGACGCATTCGAGCACGACCGGCAGATGGCGAAGATCGGCGCACCGGTCGACCGCGACGAGTGGTTCATGCTGCCGCAGACCGTGAACGCGTACTACAACCCGGGCACGAACGAGATCTGCTTCCCGGCCGGCATCCTGCAGAAGCCGTTCTTCGCGCCGGACGCGGACGCCGCCGAGAACTACGGCGGGATCGGCGCCGTGATCGGCCACGAGATCGGCCACGGCTTCGACGACCAGGGCGCGCAGTACGACGGCCAGGGCAATCTCAACGACTGGTGGACCGCCGACGACAAGGCCGCCTTTGAAGCGAAGTCGAAGGCGCTCGTCACGCAGTACGACGGGTTCGAGCCGCGCAACCTGCCCGGCGAGCGGGTCAACGGCTCGCTGACGGTCGGCGAGAACATCGGCGACCTCGGCGGCCTCACCATCGGGCACACCGCCTACCTGATCGCGCTGGGCGACGCCGCGGTGCCCACCGAGGACGAACTCACCGGCTCCCAGCGGCTGTTCATGAACTGGGCCTACTGCTGGCGCACCAAGCGGCGCAAGGAGCAGGAGCAGCAGTACCTGACCATCGACCCGCACTCGCCGCCGGAGTTCCGGGCGAACATCGTGCGCAACCTGGACGAGTTCCACGACGCGTTCGGTACACGGGACGGTGACGGCCTGTGGCTCGACCCGGCGGACCGGGTGCGCATCTGGTGACGTGATTCCGCGCGGGGCCGGACGGTGGACGCCGTCCGGCCCCGCGCCCCGGCGCTCAGCTGCCGGAGAGGCTGGACCTGAGGAAGCCGACCGTCGCCGTCCAGGCCTGTGCCGACGCCTCCGGGTCGTGGACCTCCGGGCGGCCGTCGTTGAAGAACGCGTGGTCCGCCGGGTAGACGCGGAAGTCGGCCTCGACGCCGGACTGCTTCGCGATCGTGGCGCGCAGGCCGTCGAGCGTCGGCAGCGGGATCGACTCGTCCCGCTCGCCGTAGTGGCCGAGGATCTGCGCCGCGAGGTTCGAGAAGTCGGGCACCTCGCCCTGGATGACGCCGTAGAACGGGACGGCCGCGGTCACCCGCCGGTCCTTGGCCGCCAGGTAGAGGACGAAGCCGCCGCCCATGCAGAAGCCGACGGCGCCGACCGTGTCCGAGGTGACCTCGGGCAGGGCGAGCAGGTGGTCCACCGCGCCCGCGAGCAGGTCGACGCCGCGCTCCACGGGCAGCTCCCGCATCAGGCGGAACGCCTCCTGGGAGTCGTGCGCGACGTTCCCGCCGTAGAGGTCGGGGGCGAGCGCCACGAAGCCTTCGGCGGCCAGCCGGTCGGTGACGTCCGCGATGTGGTCGGTCAGGCCCCACCACTCCTGGATGACGATGACGCCGGGGCCGCTGCCCTGCGGCGGCAGCGCCAGATAGCCGTGCGCGGGGGTGCCGTTGCTGTCGAACGTGACGTTCTGGTGGGCGGGACGGCCGGTGGAACGGGGGGATTCCGACACGAGGTGCCTCCTGTACTGGATGATCACCTTCCACACTGCCACCACGGCCCACGAAGCAAAGAGGCGGGGCCGCCGTCTCCCTGAGGACGGCGGCCCCGCGGCCGGTGCGGGCGGTCGTCACATGTGGACGACCGGGGCCGCATCCGGGTCCTGCTGCCCGGCCCCGCGCCGGTACAGCAGGAAGGCGATGACCGCGCCGGCGGCGAAGAAGCCCGCCGACCACCAGAAGGCGGTCGTGTAGCTCTCGATCGTGGCCTGTGCCTGCGTGAGCTTGTCCGCGGGGTTGCGGCCCGCGAGGTAGCTGGTGGCCGCGCTCGCCGCGAGGGTGTTCAGGAGCGCGGTGCCGATCGAACCGCCCACCTGCTGCATGGTGTTGACCGTGGCCGAGGCCACGCCCGCGTCCTCGGGCGCGATCCCGCTGGTGGCGAGCGCCATCGCGGGCGGCATCACGACACCCAGACCCGCGCCGATCAGGATCAGCTGCGGCAGCACGTGCGTGGCGAACCCGGCGTCCAGGCCGATCCCGGTCAGCCAGGCCATGCCGACCGCGGCGATCGCGAACCCGGCCGGAATGACGATCTTCGGGCCGATCCGCGGCACCAGGACGGTCGTGGAGACCTGCGCCATGACCATCATCGCGGCGACCATCGGCAGGAACGCGACGCCCGTCTTCGTGGGGCTGAAGCCGAGGTTCAGCTGCAGGTAGTACGTGAGGAAGAGGAACACGCCGAACATGCCCGCGCCGGTGATCAGGACGGCGACGAACGAGGCGGCCCGGTCCCGGTCGAGCAGGACGCGCATCGGGAGCAGCGGGTGCTTCGCCCGGGTCTGCCACCAGGCGAACGCGCTCAGCAGGACGGCGCCCGCGGCCAGGAAGCCCCAGGTCTGCGGGGAGCTCCAGTCGTGCGTCTCGGCGTTCGAGAAGCCGTACACCAGGGAGAACAGACCGGCCGAGACGAGCAGCGTGCCGGGCAGGTCGAGCTTGGCGCCCGCGGCGTCGCGGTGGTTGCCCAGCAGCAGCCAGCCGCCGATGAAGGCGCCGACCGCGAAGACGACGTTCACGTAGAGGGTCCAGCGCCAGTCGAGCGCGTCGGTCAGGACGCCGCCGAGCAGCAGCCCGACCGCACCACCCGCACCGGCGATCGCGCCGTAGACGCTGAACGCCTTCGCACGTTCCTTGGCGTCGGTGAACGTCGTGTTGAGCAGGGACAGCGCGGCCGGTGCGAGCAGGGCGCCGAAGACGCCCTGCAGCGCGCGGGCCGTCACCAGCATCCCGAAGCTGGTGGAGGCGCCGCCGAGCACGGAGGCGCCGGCGAAGCCCGCGACACCGACGAGGAAGGCGGGCTTGCGGCCGAAGAGGTCGGCGATGCGGCCGCCGAGCAGCAGCAGGGAGGCGAAGGCCAGGGCGTAGGCGGTGACGATCCACTGCCGGTTGCCGTCCGTGAAGCCGAGGTCCTGCTGGGCGGAGGGCAGCGCGATGTTCACGATGGTCGCGTCGAGGACGACCATCAGCTGCGCGATGCCGATGATGCCGAGGATCCACCACCGCTTGCGGGAGACGCCGTGGGCGTCGGTCACGGGCGGGGTGCTGGTGTCCTCGGCCAGCGAGGTCTGGGACATGAGGGTCACTCCAGGGAAGTGGGAGCCGAGCGAAGGTGACGAGTAAGTGAACGAAACGGTTTCGTTCCGAACCCTCGACGAGCGTAAGCCCTCTCCGAGCGAAACGGCAACGTTTCGCTAGCGGGGTGACCGACGCAACAGTCCCCGGACGCAGCGATGCCCGGCACCCCTCGGGGGAGTGCCGGGCATCGGTCGATGCAGGTCAGGCGCCGGTGCGCGCCTTCTGCAGCGCGGTGAGGGCCGCGGAGATCGCCTGCTGGAGCTCCTCCAGGCGGCGCAGCATGTCGTCCTCGACGATGTCGTCGATCTCCTCGACGTCGTCGAAGGTCAGCTCCTCGAAGGCCTTCGTCGCCTTCTGCAGGCTGCTGTAGAACTTCGCGCGCCGCTCCTGGACCCGCAGCTCCGGGTCCTTCTCGACGGTCTCGGCGACGAGCGTGCGCACGGTGTCGTACGCCTCGCGGGCCCACTCGCCCGCCTCCTCGCCCTCGTCCAGCTCGTCGATGAGCGAGAGGTGCCGCTCGGCCTCCTCGCGCAGCTGCTGCGGAGCCTCGATCTTCTGGCCCGCCGGCGTCTTGACCTGGCCCTCCTCGGCGATCCTCCGCACGTACTCCAGGCGGTCACCGGTCTTGGACTCCTCGGCCACCGCCTTCTTGAGGTCGTCGGCGCGCACGATGTCGCGGGCCAGTCCCGACCGGAGCACCGGGTCCTCGCCCAGCCGGTCCATCAGCGCCTTGCGGGCGGCCTCCGCGGTGCCCGGGTCGGCGAGGATCGCGGCCCGCAGCGCCGTCGGGTTCTCCGCGACCTCCAGGGCCTTCGTCGGCCGGATGCCCTCCGCCTCGGCGGCCTCGGTGATCGCCTGACCGCGCACCGACGTCGCGCTGTTGCGCGAGACGTAGTACGACAGCCAGACGTCGGCGTCCGGGAGTTCGACGTCGGCGCCCGGCGCCAGGGCCTCGAACTGCGGCACCAGTCCGTCGTCCGCCGCCCTGTCCCACGCCTTGTAGAAGCGCATCACGCGCTCGGCCGAGCAGCCCGCGAGCGCGGCGAACCGTCGCGCCGAGACCTTCGGCGACTCGCCGGCCGGCTGGCCGCCGGGCCGCACGCTGCGCGCGACCTTCAGGGCGAAGGCCCAGCCGCCGGTACGGGCGTAGACGCCGAACTCGTGCGCGTCCCGGGTGATCGACTCCGGTACGTCGGCCGTGGCGAGGTCGGCCTCGTCCTCGGCGTCCTCGGCGTCCTCGGCGTCCGCGTATACCTCCGTGTCGTTCTGGGGGGCCTGGTTCTCGTCCTCCGCCTGGCCGGGCTGCCAGAAGTTCTCGGCGGGGGAGTCGGTGGTGCCGGTCGACGGGGTCCACGTGTGCGCGGTGTCCCCCGGCTCGGCCGTCTCCCCGTCCGTGGCGGCAGGGGCGTCAGGGACGGACGGGCGCGCCTCCGGTACGTCCGTCGCGGGCGTCGGCTCCACGGCGGGCGCGTCCAGGGCGTCGTCGTCGCCGGACGGGACGGCTGCTTCGGACGAGTCGATGGCTACGGTCACGTAGGTACTCCTGGGTGATCGGGCGCGTGAAGGTTGACGCGATACTTTATCGCTCCGATTGGGGTGTTTTGCGCGCGAGTTGCCTCGTCGGGCGTGTGGGCGCGCCGCCCCCGTGCCGGGTCCGCCGTTCGAGGCTCCCCCTCCGACGACCGGCGGACCCGGGCCTCGACCGTGCGCCGCGGCGGGAGAGCGAGGGCACGGGAGGCTCTGCGCAGCAGCATCTCAGCGGGGCGCACCGGTGAGGTGGGGCCGAATGTCCCTCCTGTGGGGCCGAACGGCCCCGCTTCCCCCGCTAGACGGCTCCCGCGTCCCGCAGCGCGCTGATCGCCTCGGCGGCGTAGCCCAGTTCCGTCAGGACCGCCTCCGTGTGCTCGCCCACGCCCGGGACCGGGTCCATCCGCGGCTCCACGCCGGTCAGCGTCGCCGGGGGCAGCAGGGCGCGGACCGGGCCGCCGGGCGTGGGGACGTCGCGCCAGCGGTCGCGGCCGGCCAGCACCGGATGGTCCAGCAGGTCCGCGACCGTGTTGAGCCGGGCGTTCGCGACCTTGGCGCGGTCCAGGACCGCGACCGCCTCGTCGGCGGTGAGCTCGGCGAAGCGGGCCGTGACGATCGCGTCGAGTTCGGCGCGGCGGGCCACGCGCGCCGAGTTGCGGTGGAACCGCGGGTCCGTCGCCAGCGACGCGTCGTCGAGGAACTCCGCGCAGAAGGAGGCCCATTCGCGCTCGTTCTGGATCGCCAGGAGCACCGTCGCGCCGTCCGCCGCGGCGTAGGGCCCGTACGGTGCGATCGTCGCGTGCGCGGCGCCGACCCGCGGGGGCTGCGCACCCGAGTACGCCGTGTAGTAGGCCGGATACCCCATCCACTCCGCCAGCGCCTCGAAGAGGGACACCGAGACCGCGCGCGCGACACCCGTGGCCAGGCGCTCGTACAGCGCCGTCAGGATGCCGGAGAACGCGTACATGCCGGCCGCGATGTCGGCGATCGCGATGCCCACCTTCGCGGGCGCTTCGGGCGTGCCCGTCACCGACACGACGCCCGTCTCGCACTGCACGAGCAGGTCGTAGGCCTTGCGGTCGGCCCAGGGCCCGTCCGCGCCGTAGCCGGAGATGTCACAGACCACGAGCGACGGGTGGCGCTCGGCCAACTCCCGCGCGGACAGGCCGAGTCGGGACGCCGCGCCCGGCGCCAGGTTCTGCACGAAGACGTCGGCGCCGGCCAGCAGCCGCTCCAGGACCTCACGGCCACCGGGCGTCTTCACGTCCAGCGTCACCGAGTCCTTGGAGCGGTTCAGCCACACGAAGTGACTGGACTGGCCGTGCACCGTCTCGTCGTAGCGGCGTGCGAAGTCGCCCTCGCCCGGCCGCTCCACCTTGATCACCCGCGCGCCCAGATCGGCCAGTTGCCGGGTGGCGAACGGCGCCGCCACCGCCTGTTCGAGACTGACGACGGTGATGCCCGCGAGGGGCAGGTGGGCGGCGGCCATGGGGCATCCTCCGTGCTCGTACGGCGTGTCGTCGTGCACCGTATGCGACGGTGACCGGCGTGGCGCGGCGGCCCTCGGCCACCGGCGCCCTCGTGCTCAATACACCTAGGCGCTGTCGGCCAGGCGCGCCGACCAGCGCTGCTCGACCTTGGCCAGGCGCCAGTAGGCGATGGCCGCCGCCCACACGACGACGAACAGACCGACGATGACGTAGCCGACGTTGTCGAGATCGAGTCCGGCGATCCAGCCGGTCACCGCGTCCGTCAGGTCGAGCTTCTCGTGCAGCACGCCGACGAGTTCGATGGTGCCGATGAAGAACGCGACCGCGATCGACAGGCCCGTGATGGTGAGGTTGTAGAACACCTTGCGCACCGGGTTGGAGAACGCCCACTGGTAGGCGAAGTTCATGAAGGTGCCGTCGAGCGTGTCGAACAGGCTCATGCCCGCGGCGAACAGCAAGGGCAGGCACAGGATCGCGTACCAGGGCAGACCCGCCGCCGCGCCGCTGCCCGCCATCACCATCAGCGTCACCTCGGTCGCGGTGTCGAAGCCGAGGCCGAAGAGGAAGCCGAGCGGGTACATCTGCCCGGGCCGGGTGATGGACCGGGTGAAGCGGCCGAGCACGCGGTTCATGAACCCCCGTGAATCCAGGTGCTGTTCGAGCTCCGTCTCGTCGTAGGATCCCGCGCGCATCGACCTGAACACCTTCAGGATGCCTGCCAGGGCGACGAGGTTGAGCGCGGCGATGAGGTAGAGGAACGTCCCGGAGACGGTCGTGCCGACGACGCCCAGCGCCTGGTGGGTGCGCGAGTCGTCGTTCATGAGCGTGCCGGCCAGGGCCGCGCCGCCCGCGACGAGCGCCGCCATCGCGACGACCACGCTGGAGTGGCCGAGCGCGAACCAGAAGCCGACCGAGACGGGACGCTTGCCGTCCGCCATCAGTTTGCGGGTGGTGTTGTCGATCGCGGCGATGTGGTCGGCGTCGAAGGCGTGCCGCATGCCGAGGGTGTACGCGGTGACGCCCAGGCCGATGCCGAACGCCTTGTCGTCGACCTCGTAGTGGCCGGGGACGACGAGCAGGAAGAGCACGCCGAAGGCGACGACGTGCAGGGCCAGGATCACGGCCATGAGGCCCGCGGTGCGCACGGTGTCCTCACGGCGCCAGCGGAAGTCGGGGGTCGGCCCGGTGGGCCGCGCGGGGGAGTTCGCGGACAGGGTCATGCGGCGGTCACGCTCCAGCACCTCGTGGATCACTTCGTGAGATGCCGTGGCCGGTCTCCTGGCTTACGGGCGTGCGCCGCCGCTCCTGCCTTCCCAACTGCCGGGCGGCAGCCAGTGGCACGAGGTGGAGCGGTGCGCTCCGGACCCGGGGGTCCGGAACCCGATCACAGTGGCGAGGGCCGCTCCGGACTCGGCCCCTGAGGGGCTGTCACCGGTCTTCCCGAACACCACGGCCCGCCCACCCTAGGCGGCCCGGGCGCCGCCCGCGCAGCCGGAACCGGTACGGGTAGGCAAGATCACATCGGGGGCGAGCCGGGCGTCACCGGCCGCCGGACCTGTTCCGGGCCCGCCTGATCTCCTGGTACGCCTGGTCCCGGCCCTCCCAGTGGGAGCCGTCCACCGACTTGCCGGGCTCCAGGTCCTTGTAGACCTCGAAGAAGTGGGTGATCTCCAGCCGGTCGAACTCGGGGATGTCCTCGATGTCCTGGACCGACGCGTGCCGCGGGTCGTGCGCGGGGACGCAGAGGATCTTCTCGTCCGGGCCCTTCTCGTCGCTCATCACGAACATGCCGATCGCCCGGCACTCGATGGTGCAGCCGGGGAACGTCGCGTCGCCGGTCAGCACGAGCGCGTCCAGCGGGTCGCCGTCGCCGCCGAGGGTGCCGTCGACGTAGCCGTAGTCCGCGGGGTACTGGGTCGACGTGAACAGCATCCGGTCGAGCCGGATCCGGCCCAACTCGTGGTCCATCTCGTACTTGTTGCGGGAGCCCTGCGGGATCTCCACGATCACGTCGAACGCCTCGTCGCGCGCGTCACTGCCGCCCAATGTGGCCTCCTTGCCCCATTGCTGCCCGCTCGTTGGACCCGAGTGTGCGCCGTGCGCGGCGAGGGCGGAACCCCTCAGGCGGCGGGGGGAATGACGAATTCGAGTTCGGGCCGGTCCCAGGCGACGGCCGGCGGGCGCGCGGGCGCGGTGCCCGTGCGCCGCGCGCCCATGCTGCGGTAGAAGCCCTCGGCGGGCGGATGCGAGACGACCAGGACCCGGTCGAGACCGGCCGCCTGCGCCTCGGCCCGCAGGTGCGCGACGAGCAGCCGGCCGATGCCGAGGCCCTGCGCCGCGTCCGCGACGAACATCAGGTCCAGCTCGGCCGGCGCGAGGACCAGCGCGTAGAAGCCGAGGACCCGGTCGTCGGCTCCGTCCACCGCCACGAACACGCGGTGCGTCTCGATGTAGTCCGGCCCCACCCGGTACCCCTCGACCATCGCCGCGTACGCGCCTTCGTAGGCGCGGGAGCCGCGGACGAGCCGGGTGAGGCGCTTGGCGTCGCGCGCGGTGGCCCGGCGGATCGTCACGGCCGGGCCCCGCCCCGGGCGCGTAATGCTCAAGGTCATGGGACGAGTATTACGCATCCGGGGAGTGCGGTCACCCCGTGGGGACCGTCGAGTGGACCTGTCGCAGGAACGCGGCGTTGTCCGGGGTGTGCCGCAGCTTGTCGAGCAGCGCCTCGTACGAGGACTGGCCGTCGCGGCTCTGCAGGGCGCGGCGCAGGCCGCGGACCGCGGCCGACTCGGCGGCGGGCAGCAGGAGTTCCTCGCGGCGCGTGCCCGACGGCGTGATGTCGACGGCCGGGAAGACACGGTGGTTGGCGAGGGTGCGGTCGAGGCGGAGCTCCATGTTGCCGGTGCTCTTGAGCTCCTCGAAGAAGTAGTCGTCGGCGCGCGACCCGGTGTCGACGAGGGCCGTCGCCAGGATGGTCAGCGACCCCGCCTCCTCGGTGTTGCGCGCCGCGCCGAACAGCCGCTTCGGACCGTGCAGCGCCGCCGCGTCGACGCCGCCGGACAGCGTGCGGCCGCCCTTGGCGGAGGCGTTGTTGTGGGCGCGGCACAGCCGGGTGATCGAGTCGAGCAGGATCACCACGTCGCGGCCCTGCTCGACGAGGCGCTTGGCGCGCTCCACGGCGAGTTCGGCGAGCGCGACATGGGTCTTGGCCGGGCGGTCGAACGTCGAGGCGAGCACCTCGCCGCGCACGGAGCGCCGCATGTCGGTGACCTCCTCGGGCCGCTCGTCGAGGAGCACCACCATGAGGTGGGCCTCGGGGTGGTTGACGGCGACCGCCGCCGCGAGCTGCTGCAGCAGCACCGTCTTGCCGGTCTTCGGGGGTGCGACGATCAGGCCGCGCTGTCCCTTGCCGACGGGGGCGAACAGGTCGACGACGCGGCCCGTGAGCCCGCTCACCGGGCTCTCCAGGCGCAGCCGTTCGGCGGGGTGGAGAGGCGTGAGGTCGGCGAAGTGCGGCCGGGTGCGGGCGCCGCCGATGGGTTCGGCCTCGGTGAGCGTGTGCGGCCTCCCGCACACTCCGGTGACGAAGTCACCCTTGCGCAGGCCGAGTTGGCGGATGAGCCGGGCGGGGACCTGGACGTCGTCCGGAGTGGGGAGCAGGTCTCCCGTACGCAGGAATCCGTTCCCGTTCGCGCCGGTGTCGAGGACGCCGGCGGCCCGGACGGGCGCCTTGGGGGGTGCTGTGGTGGTGGGGGGTTCGAAGGTGGTGGTCATGGTCGGTCACGGTCCTTTCGCGGACGTCGTGTCGTACGCGGGCAGGGAAGGGGTGGGGAATCCGGCGACAGGAGGGAGCGGACACGTCACGCTCGGTGGCCGGGAGAGAGCCTGGAGGCAAGCCGGACAAGAGCCCGTCGAAACCTGCTGACCAGGGATGATGTGCGCGGTGACACCGGCCGGAGAACGGCGGGAGATCATGCGCTGAGAGAGGTGGAACGGCACCGGCGCCTCAGAAGGGGCGTACACACGTGCCACAGCGACAGTACCACTACACCCCCGGTGCGCGGCAAGGCCCGATTTCGGCCGACCGCCGTTCTATGCTGACCCGCCATGTTCACACCCCAGGGCCCCACCCTTCGCGAGCTGGCCGTCCAGGCGCTGTCGTCCGTCGAGCGCGGCTACGACCTGCTCGCCCCGAAGTTCGACCACACTCCGTTCCGCACCCCCGACGCCGTCCTCGCCCCGGTCACCCGCGCGCTGCGCGAGCTCGGCCCGTACGGCACCGGGCTCGACCTGTGCTGCGGGACCGGGGCCGGGCTCGGGGTGCTGCGCGAGGCCGGGACGGAGCGGGCCGTCGGGGTCGACTTCAGCGCGGGGATGCTGGAGGTCGCCGGGCGGGGCGAGCCGACCGCCGCGTACGTGCGCGGTGACGCGCTCGCCCTGCCCTTCGGGCCCGTCTTCGATCTGGTGGTCAGCTTCGGCGCGTTCGGCCACTTCCTGCCCGAGCAGCATCCGGCGCTCTTCGCGCAGCTGCACCGAGTGCTGCGCCCCGGTGGGCGGTTCGCCTTCCCGATGCCGGCGCCCGCGCGACCGGGATCGCGGGGCTACTGGGCGATGCTCGGCTTCGACACGGTGATGCGGGTGCGCAACGCGCTGTGGCGACCGCCGTTCGTCATGTACTACCGGGTGTTCCGGTTCGGTGACGTGCGGCGGGAGCTGACGCGCGCGGGCTTCGACGTGGCGCTGCGGGCGCTGCCCGAGCTGGGCGAGCGCCCCGACGGCAGCCCGCGCTGCCGGCTCGTGGTGGCGACACGCCGGGCGTAGCCGTCAGGCTCTTTCCCGCTCCGCTCCTCGCTCCCCATCCCGTTTCACTTCCCGCTCCACCGGGAGCCACAGCTCGGCGTCCGCGGACAGCCGGGTGCGCAGGACCCCGGCGCCCTCGGGTGCGGCGCGGACGTGAGCACGCCGTGCCAGTAGTCGAGCTCGGTGCCCTCGGCGCGGCTCGGGTCCAGATCGTCGCAGACCGCCACGATGCCGTGCGGCTCCTGGTCCGACGCCTTCGCCAGGCGCTCCACGGACTGCCGGTCGAGACCGCGCACGAAGTCGATGATCGCCCGGTTCGGTCCCGCGTGGACCAGCGGGACCCGGGCCTTGAATCCGACGACGGCGAGATCCGGCCGGTCCACCACGCGATAGCGCATGCTGCTGCTCCCCTCGACAGTGAGGCGGAAGGAGAGCCGGGGCTGGGAGACGAGCGCCGTGCCGGTGCGCCGGGCCTCGCCGGGCCCGACCCCGTGCACGCCGCGGAAGGCCCGGGCGAACGCCTCGCCCGACCCGTAGCCGTACCGCACCGCGATCTCCAGCAGCGAGTCCTGCCCGCCGAGCACCTCGGCGCCCGCGACGGTCAGCCGGCGCCGGCGCAGGTACTCCGAGAACGGCATGCCCGCGAGCGCGGAGAACATCCGGCGCAGGTGGTACTCGGAGGTCGCCGCGATCCGGGCCGGCTCGGCCACGTCGACGTCCTCGTCGAGGCGGCCCTCGATGTGGCGACCGCGGGCGGCCGCGATCGCCCCGGCGAGCCGCTCGCCCGCCTCGCGGACCATGTGCGGGAGACGTACCTTTCCGCACGGATCGCGCACTCCGCCCGGCGCGCCTAGCGTGGACGCGTACCCGCCGGGCCCCGTCGTGCCCGGCGATCCCGAAGGAAGGGTGTCGCGTCATGCCCGCTCAACCCGAAGGCGCGCCCGTCTGGGCCGACGCCATGTTCCCCGACCTGGAGGCGGCGAAGTCCTTCTACGCCGAGCTGTTCGGCTGGGACTACGACCCGGGCTCCGAGGAGTTCGGCAACTACACGCAGGCGAAGACCTCCGACGGCAAGCACGTCGCCGCGCTGTCGCCGCAGATGCCCGGCATGGAAGCCGTGCCGGCCGCCTGGAACCTGTACCTCGCCACGGCGGACGCCGCGGCCACCGCGGAGAAGATCAAGAGCGCGGGCGGCACCCTCGCCATGGAGCCGATGCAGGTCGGCGACTTCGGCACGATGGTCACCGCGCAGGAGCCCGGCGGCACCTGGTTCAGCGTCTGGCAGCCCGGCTCCCACGCCGGCTTCGAGAAGGTCAACGAGCCCGGCGCGTTCTGCTGGGCCGAGGTCAATACGCGGGACGCCGCGAAGACCGACGCGTTCTTCACGTCCGTCTTCCCGTACGACGTCAAGAAGATGGCGGACGAGCACGTCGACTTCAACGTATGGCAGCTCGGCGGCCAGCCGTACCTGGGCCGGATGCAGATGACGGACGAGTTCCCCGAGCACGTCCCGTCCTACGTGAACGTGTACTTCGTCGTCGAGGACTGCGACGCGGCGGTCGCCACCGTCCAACGCCTCGGCGGGAAGCTGCACTTCGGGCCGATGGACAGCCCCTTCGGGCGGTTCGCGGCGGTCGGCGACCCGCAGGGCGCCGCCTTCTCCGTCATCGACGTCACCGCCGCCAAGGGCGAGATGCCGTCGCTGGACTGACGGTCAGCCGGACTCGGGCAGCGAGAACCCCAGCTCCTTCGCGGCCAGTCGCGGGGTGGGCTGCGCCCAGCGCTCCCGCACCGACTCCGTGGACGCCAGGGAGCGCGGTTCGGCGCGGTCCAGGTACAGGGTGCCGTTCAGGTGGTCCGTCTCGTGCTGCACGATCCGGGCGGGCCACCCGGCGAACTCCTCGTCCACGGGCCGGCCGAGCTCGTCGAGGGCGCGTAGCCGCACCCGCTCGGGGCGGGCGACCACGGCCTGGTAGCCCGGCACGCTCAGGCACCCTTCGTAGAACGTCGCGAGGCGCTCGCCCACGGCCTCGTACGACGGATTGACCAGGACCCGGAACGGCTGCGGCAGCCGGCCGCGAGCCGCCCGCACCTCGTCGGACACGGTCGCCGCGTCCTCGACGACCGCGAGCCGCAGCGGCACCCCGATCTGCGGCGCGGCGAGGCCCACGCCGGGCGCCGCGTGCATCGTCACGCGCATCGCCTCGACGAGCCGGGCGAACAGCCCGTCGGGGAGCTGCCCGTCGACGGGCTCGGCGGGCCGGCGCAGGACGGGGTCGCCCGCGGCGACGATGGGCAGCGGAAGCCCGCTCGTCAGCAGGGCCTCGACGTGATCACTCAGTGGCGTGGACGGCATCGCGCCAGCATGCCAAGAACGATCACCGCGCGTCCATCACGAACCGTGCGGCGGCATTGCGGGCGTGTGAACGCGTTGCGACCTCGTGAACACGGTGCGCGCGCCGGAATACGGACTCCGGGACCGATGGTTCGATCATGTGGCCGCCCTGGTGGGCGGGGCAGCAGACCGATCCGCGGTGAGGGAGTCCGGATGACGCAGACGTACGAGGAGCGCGGGGGCGCGACCGCCCGGGAGCCGGGCCGGCATCCGCTGGACAACCCCGCGTACGCCGCCCTGAGCGGGCCGCACGCCCATCTCGCGGAGCGGCGCGGCCGGGTGCTGCGCTACCCCGTCGACGTCTCGCCGTGGCTCGCGCTGCCCGACGACCCGGGCCCCGCCGACTGGGCGGACCTCGCCGCGCTCGCCGGGCCCGGGGAGGAGGTGCCGCTGCCGGGCGTCGCGCTCGACGTGCCCGACGGCTGGGAACTGACCGCGGACATACCGGGGGTGCAGCTCGTCGGGGTGGCGGTGGACGCGGCCCACGACCCCGAGGCGGTCCGGCTCACCGCGGCCGACGTGCCCGAGATGCTGGACCTGGTGGCGCGGACCCGTCCTGGACCGTTCCTGCCGCGCACCGTCGAGCTCGGCACGTACCTCGGGATCCGGCGCGGCGGCGCGCTCGTCGCGATGGCGGGGGAGCGGCTGCACCCGCCGGGCTGGACCGAGATCAGCGCCGTCTGCACCGACGACGCCCATCGCGGCCAGGGCCTCGCGGGGCGGCTGGTGCGGGCCGTCGCCGCCGGGATCCAGGAGCGCGGCGAGACCCCGTTCCTGCACACCGGCGAGGGCAACGTGAACGCCATCCGGCTGTACGAGTCGCTCGGCTTCCGGCTGCGCCGCACCACACGGTTCCGCACGGCGCGCGTGGCTCAGGCCTCGTCGGCCGCGCGGGACGCCTCGTTGTAGCGCTCCAGGTACCGGGCGAAGCGCGTCAGGTCGTCCTCGGCCCAGTCCGCGAGGCGCTCCCCGAACATCTGCCGGCGGCTGACGGTCACCTGCGCGAGGATCTCGGCGCCCGCCGCAGTGGGGTGCAGCACCTGGACCCGGTGGTCGTCCGGGTCGACGCGCCGCGCGACCAGGCCGGCCCGCTCCAGGGCGGAGACCTGGCGGCTGACCGTCGACTTGTCGAGCGCGTAGTGGGTGGCCAGGTCGGTGGCGCGGCAGCCGCCCTGCTCGTCGAGATGGCTGAGCAGGGTGAACGAGACGAGCGACAGCTCGGGGTGCATGCGTGCGGCCGTCGCCCGGGCGCGCCGGGCGAAGGACGTCAGCTCACGCTGAATGGTCTCCACGGCCGACTCCCGGTCGTCCGCACGGTCGTGCTCTGCCACGGCAAGGTCCTTTCCGGCGCTGGTTGCACTCTACAACCCGCGTGGCCGGTCGTGGGCGGCCCCGGCCGCGGCACCGGTCTGCCGGAGCGTGGCGCAGCTCTCTTATGCAACTTGTTGCAAAAGCGAGTCGGGGTCGTCTACAACTGACGTGACGTTCGCCGCGCACGGAGGGCCCCATGAGCCGTTACCCGCACCTTCTCGCCCCGCTCGACCTGGGCTTCACCACGCTGCCCAACCGCGTCCTGATGGGCTCGATGCACGTGGGTCTGGAGGAGGCGCCCAACGGCTTCGCACGCATGGCCGAGTTCTACGCCACCCGCGCCCGCGGCGGCGTCGGCCTCATGGTCACCGGCGGCATCGCCCCCAACGCGGAGGGCTGCTCCTTCGAGGGCGGCGCCAAGATGACCACCGAGGCGGAGGCCGAGCAGCACCGCGAGGTCACCGACGCCGTGCACGCCGCCGGTGGCAAGATCGCCATGCAGATCCTGCACTTCGGCCGGTACGCGCACCACCACGGCCTCGTCGCGCCGAGCGCCGTCCAGGCGCCGATCAGCGCCCACGTGCCGCGCGCCCTGACCGACGACGAGGTCGAGCGGACCATCGAGGACTACGCCCGCGCCGCCGAACTCGCCAAGGCCGCCGGATACGACGGCGTCGAGGTGATGGGCTCCGAGGGCTACCTCATCAACGAGTTCATCGTCGCCGCCACCAACCACCGCACCGACCGCTGGGGCGGCTCCTACGAGAACCGCATCCGGTTCGCCGTCGAGATCGTGCGGCGCGTGCGCGAGCGGGTCGGCCCCGACTTCATCGTCATCTACCGGCTCTCGATGCTCGACCTGGTGCCCGGCGGCTCCACGCTGGAGGAGGTCGTCCAGCTCGCCAAGGAGATCGAGGCGGCCGGCGCCACCATCATCAACACCGGCATCGGCTGGCACGAGGCCCGCATCCCCACCATCGCCACCTCCGTGCCGCGCGGCGCGTACACCTTCGTCACCAAGAAGGTCATGGGCGAGGTGAGCATCCCGCTCGTCACCACCAACCGCATCAACACCCCCGAACTCGCCGAGCAGTTGCTCGCCGACGGCGCCGCCGACATGGTCTCCATGGCCCGCCCGATGCTCGCCGACCCCGAGTTCGTGAACAAGGCCGCGGCCGACCGCTCCGACACCATCAACACCTGCATCGGCTGCAACCAGGCCTGCCTCGACCACATCTTCAGCCTCCAGATCACCTCCTGCCTGGTGAACCCGCGCGCCTGCCACGAGACCGAACTCGTGCTGGCGCCCACCCGGCTGAAGAAGAGCGTCGCCGTCGTCGGTGCGGGCCCCGCCGGTCTCGCCTGCGCCGTCAGCGCCGCCGAGCGCGGCCACGACGTGACCCTGTTCGACGCCGCCGCCGAGGTCGGCGGTCAACTGAACGTCGCCCGCCAGGTCCCCGGCAAGGAGGAGTTCGACGAGACGCTGCGCTACTTCCGCACGCAGCTCGAACTGCACGGCGTCACCGTCGAGTTGAACACCCGCGTCGCCGCCGCCGACCTCGACGCGTACGACGAGGTCGTCGTCGCCACCGGCGTCGCCCCGCGCACCCCGGCGATCGACGGTGTCGACCACCCCAAGGTCGTCGGCTACCTCGACGTGCTGCGCGACAAGGCGCCCGTCGGCGAGCGCGTCGCCATCATCGGCGCGGGCGGCATCGGCTTCGACGTCGCCGAGTACCTCACGGACGACGGCGAGAAGGCGAGCCTGGACCCCGCCACGTACTTCCGGCAGTGGGGCGTCGACATGGACTACGCCGACCGCGGCGGCCTCGCGAAGCCCGAGCGCCCCGCGCCCCCGCGCCAGGTCCACCTCGTCCAGCGCAAGACGACCAAGGTCGGTGCGGGACTCGGCAAGACCACGGGCTGGATCCACCGCACCGAACTGCGCCACCGCGGCGTCACCATGGTGGCCGGTGCGACGTACGACCTGATCGACGACGCGGGCCTGCACATCACCGTCGACGGCGAGAAGTCCCTGCTCCCCGTCGACACGGTCGTCCTGTGCGCAGGACAGGAGCCGCAGCGCACCCTCTACGACGAGCTGCTCGCCGCGGGCCGCACCCCGCACCTGATCGGCGGCGCCGACGTCGCCGCCGAGCTCGACGCCAAGCGTGCCATCAAGCAGGGCACCGAGGTGGCGGCGGCCATCTGAGACCGGGCGGTCACGTGGCCGGGCCCGCCGGCCGCGTGGCCGCCCTCACCTACTCTGTCGACATGTCACTCCCGCACGCGATCCTCACGGCCCTCCTGGAGAAGCCGTCGTCGGGTCTCGAACTGACCCGCAGGTTCGACAAGTCCATCGGCTACTTCTGGTCGGCGACGCACCAGCAGATCTACCGCGAGCTGGGCAGGCTGGAGCGCGACGGCCTCATCCGCGAACTGCCGGCCCGGGCGCCGGCCCGCGGGCAGAAGAAGGTGTACGAGGTCCTGCCGGAAGGCCGTGCGGAACTCGCCCGCTGGACCGCCGAACCCCAGGACCCCAAACCGCTGCGGGACCCCCTCCTGCTCCGGCTGCGCTCCGCCGCGGTCGTCGGCACGGGCGGCATCGACGACGATCTGCGCCGCCATCTGGAGCTGCACCGGCGGAAGTTGGCGACGTACCTGGAGATCGACGAGCGCGACTTCCCGCCGGAGAAGGACACGGTGCCCGACCGGCTCCAGCACGCCGTGCTGCGCGCGGGCATCGACCTGGAGACGTTCTGGGTGCAGTGGATCGAGCGGACGCTGGCCGACCTGGAGCGGTAGCGCCGGTCAGCCCAGCGTCGCCGCCACCGGGTCCCAGTCCACCGGCAGCGGCTCCGGCGGCGGCACGCGGGCGGGCAGCCGGGCGAACTCGCCGCGGGCCGCCGAGTCCGTCACCGCCGCCATCGTCTGCAGGACGTGCAGCGCGAGCGCGCCCGACGCGCGCGGCGCCGCCCCCGACCGGATCGCCCTGGCCAGGTCGACGACGCCCAGGCCCCGCCCGTCCGTGCGGCCGTCGACGGGCAGCTCGGCCCAGTCGTCCGCGCCGTTGGCGCGCACCCGCAGCGGGCCGCCGAACGTGTTCGGGTCGGGCACCGCGAGGGTGCCCTCCGTGCCGACGACCTCGAAGCCCACCTGCGGCCGCGCCGAGTCCCAGCTGAACACCGACGTCGCGGTCGGACCCGACGCGAAGTCCAGGAGTGCCGACACGTGCGTCGGCACCGCCACCGGGAACGCCCGGCCCGCCTCGGGACCGGCCCCCGCCACCCGCTCGTCCCTGGCCCGCCGCACCGACCCCGCGACCCGCTCGACTCCGCCGAAGAGCGCCACGAGCGCCGTCAGGTAGTACGGGCCGAGGTCGAACAGCGGCCCCGCCCCCGGTTGGTAGAAGAACGCGGGGGAGGGGTGCCAGCGCTCAGGACCGAGACCGCGCAGCGCCGTCGACGCCGCGACCGGCGTGCCGATCGTCCCCGCCGTCACGGCCCGCAGCGCCGACTGCAGACCCGCCCCGAGGAACGTGTCCGGAGCACTGCCCACCAGCAGGCCGCGCTCCGCCGCCTCCGCGAGCAGCTTCTCCGCCTCGCCCGGCAGCAGCGCGAGCGGCTTCTCGCCGTACACGTGCCGGCCCGCGCGCAGCGCCGCCAGCGCCACGTCGACGTGGGCGGCGGGCACCGTCAGGTTCACCACCAGCTCGACCTCCGGCACCGCGAGCGCCGTGGCCAGATCACCGGCGACCGGCACGCCGTGGGCGCGCGCCGCCGCCTCGGCGCGCCCCGTGTCGAGGTCCGCCACCGCGAGCACCCGCACGTCCGCGAACCCGGACAGCGTCCGCAGGTACTGCTCGCTGATCACACCCGCCCCGACGACGGCCACTCCCACCGGACCCGAACCCACGCTGCCCCCAAGGTCGTTCGCGGACGATCAGTCAGTTCCCGGTCCACGATCAAAGCCGAGGCGCGCCGCGCCGACAAGAGGGCCTCCACGCACGAACGCCGCCGCCCGGGGTCCGGACGGCGGCGTTCGTGGCGGGGGAGTCAGACGCGCTGACCGGCCCCCCTGCGCCGCAGGTACCAGGCGCCGCCGACCACCGCGGCGGCCACCAGCGTGCCGCCCGCGGCGAGCGTCAGCGGGCCGAAGTCCTCGGTGGCACCGCCGAGACCGCCCCGGACGCCGCCGATCGGGCTGGACGTCGCCGAGATGGTCGGGGCCGCGGAGACGGTCACCGACTGGGTGAAGGACGGGGTGCCGCCCGCGCACACGACGACGACGGTGTACGTGCCCGAACTGACGCCGAGCCAGGTGGCCCGGCCCGATTCGAGCGTCTGCTGTTTGCCCTGCGCGAAGTCGGCCTGCCCCGGGGAGAGGAGCGAGCCGTTCGCCTCGCCGGAGCACGAACTCGTCGAGGCGACGACCGTGGACCCGGTGGTGGTGACGGTGATCCCGTCGGCGTGCGCCGACGACGCGCCGACGGTCAGCGGCAGCGCGGCCGCGGCGGCGACGGTGAGGCCCGAGCGAGCGAGTATGAACGTGGTACGCATGGTGTCTGCCCTCCGGCGGCACGGGAGGCGGTACATCCCGTGCCCCGCCCGAGTAGGCAAAGCCCGTGCTGCCTGACGCTCACTCAACGTGCGTGCCGACGGCCCCGCATGCGGGCCGGGGCCGGGCAGGTGACGCGTTCCGCCGTCCGGCCCTACCCGCCCGTGACCACCGTCCGCTCCGGCGAGAACGCGCCCCACGTCCCGTCCGGGAGCTGGGCCCTGATCTTGACCCGGTACCGGGCGCCCGCCTCCTCGCCGACGTAGAAGCTGTACTTCGCCGCGTCCTGCGGGGCGCCCTCGCCCCAGGCCACCGTCGTCGCCTGCTTCCCGTCCAGGTACATCTGGTACGCGGGGACCTCGCCGCCGGTGCGCGGCGGTGTCCACGTCAGGTCGAGGTAGTAGGCGCCGTCGGCGCGGCGCGCGGTGGCCCGGAAGTCGTCCGGTGCGGTGCCGGACCCCTCGTCCTTGCCCCCTCCGGTGGTCAGCCGGACGGCGTCGCTCGGCGGCGAGGTGTTGTCGGCGGCGTCCCGCGCCCGCACCCGGAACGCGTAGGCGGTGCCAGGACGCAGCCCGGTCAGCAGCGCCCGCGTCTCCGTCCCGCCGACGCTGTGGATCTTCGTGGTGCCCTGGTAGACGTCGTACGAGACGACGCCCTTGTCGTCCGTCGCCCGCCGCCACGACAGCGACACCGCCCGGCCGCCGTCCACGGTGCCGCGCAGCGCGGTCGGCCGGGTCGGCGCGGAGCGGTCGGCGGCGACGGCGGCCGGTGTGGTGACGGTGACCTTGCGGCCGGCCGGTCCGAGCGCGTCGTCCTTGCCGCGGGCCCGCACGGTGAACACGTAGCGGGACTTCGGGCGCAGACCGGTGACGTCCACCATGTGCTGGTCCGCGGAGAGTTCCCTGACGCGCTCGGAGCCCTGGTACACCTCGTAGCCGGTGATGTCGGTCGGGTTGGTCGGGCGGTTCCACATCACGTGCACGGACGTGGCGCTGCCGGCCTGCGCGGTGACGCCGAGCGGGGCGGAGAGGGCGGGGCCGCTCGCGTCGTCGCCGTCGGACAGCAGTCCGCAGCCGGTCACGACCGTCAGCAGCGCGGCGGCGCAGGCCGCGTGGGGGAGCAGAGTGCGTGGGGGGACGCGTCGCACGGCGGTGCCTTCCGCTCGAACCGAATTGGTACAGACCTGTATGGCATGACTGACGGGTCCTCATCAAGAGGGGGTGCGGGGCGAACCGGCCCCACGTCCGGCCCCCGACCGGTGGACGCCTCCGGTCGACTGTCCGAGATTAGGTGGGTATGTCCATTCGCTGTCCTCGACCGTCGACGTCCCCCGACCGAAGGCCACTGCCCGTGCACCCTCGCTTCATGACGCTCGCCGCCGCGTGCGGCGCCGCCCTCCTCGTCCCGGCGTCCCTGCCCGCCGCGGCCGCTCCCCTGAGGGACCCTCAGGAACCCATCGCCCGGCCCGCCGTGCAGAGTGCCCGCGAGGGCGGCGTCCGGGCCGCCGACCTGCTCGCGGCCGTCCGCGGCTGCCGCCGGATCTCGCACGGCCGCTACCGCAGCGACGACGGCGCCCGCGCGAACGTCCCCGTGTGCGGCAAGAAGGGCGTGGTGCACTGGAAGGCCGACCTCGACATCGACTGCGACGGGCGGCCCGGCCGGTACTGCAACCGCCGCACCGACCCGCTGTTCCTCGGCGCGACCGCCTACCAGCAGTCCGACGGGCGGCAGTTGAGCTCCGAGAAGCTCCCCTACGTGGTCGTCCCCGGCGCGAGCCGCATCTGGAACCCGGCGCGCTCCGGCATCCGCGGCGGCACCGTCGCCGCGCTCGTGTACCGGGGGAGGGTCCTGTACGCCGTGGTCGGTGACACGGGGCCCACCGACCTCATCGGCGAGGCGTCCCACGCGGCGGCCCGCGCCCTCGGCATCGATCCGCACCCGGTGCGCGGCGGAGCGGGGGGCGGCGTCACGTACGTCCTCTTCCCCGGCGCCTCCGCCCGCCCCATCGAGAGCCACCGCTCCGCCGTCTCCGTCGGCGAAGCGGCCGCGCGCAAACTCATCCGCGCCAACTGACGTACGCGCAGTACCGATTCAGCCCGGACGGGCCCGTGCCTGCGCCGCCCACGCGTGGGCGCCGGCCCGTCGGGCCAGGCCGAGGGCCCGGCGCCAGGGGGTGCGGCCGCCTCCTCCCGCCCAAGGAGCCGGTCCAGGTCGCCCAGGTACAGCGCGACCGGCCCGAACGCGCACAGCCCGCTGCCCGCACCGGCCAACTCGCCCTCCGCGGCCAGCGGTTCGGCATGAATCCGCTCGGCGGACGCACGGTCGCCCGCGTCGACGGCGGCGAGCGCCGCCAGGCACAGCCGCGCCTCCATCAGCAGATCGCCGGGTGACGGAGGCAGCGCATCGGCCCCGCGCCCTCGGCCACGACCGGGTTGCCCTCACCGGCCACGACCGGGGCGCGCTCGTCGCGATCAGGGCGGGCCTCGACCACCCGGACACGATCACCCACCTCGCGTCCCTCGACGTGCTGCCGACCCTCACGCTCACTCCTTGCGGTACGCGTACGCCTCGGACGCCGCCGCCACGACCGCGTCCAGGTCCGCACCGGCCGACGCGGAGACGACCGCGGCGACCGCGCCCTCCACGAACGGGGCGTCCACGAGACGGGTGCCGTCCGGCAGTTCGTCCCCCTCGGCCAGCAGCGCCTTCACGGTGAGGACCGCGCTGCCGAGGTCGACGAGGACGGCGACGCCCGAGCCCCGGTCCACCGACGCGGCGGCCGCCGAGATCAGCTCGGAGCTGGTGCCGAGCCCGCCGTCCTCGGTGCCGCCCGCCGGAGCTACCGGCGCGGTGGCGCCGCCGCCGGCCAGACCGGCCGCGAGGCGCGCCACCGACTCGGCGACCTCCCGGCTGTGCGATACGAGGACCACGCCCACGGGCTGGTCGGGGGCGGTCACGACGTCGCCTCCGCGGTCTCGGCGAGCGCCGCGAACAGCAGCGCCGACGACGTGGCACCGGGATCCTGGTGCCCGATGCTGCGCTCGCCCAGATAACTGGCCCGGCCCTTGCGGGCCTGCAGCGGCGTCGTCGCCTCCGCGCCGTGCTCGGCCGCGCTGCTCGCCGCCGCGAAGTCCCCGCCGTCGAGCGCGTCCACGGCCGGCACCAGCGCGTCCAGCATCGTCTTGTCACCGGGCGCGGCGCCGCCGAGGGCCGCCACCGCGTCCACCCCGACCCGCAGCGCGGTCGCCAGCTCGGCCCCGCTCACCTCGGCGGCGTCCCCGAGCGCCTTCCCGGTGCGCCGCAGCAACGTCCCGTACAACGGCCCCGATGCACCACCCACCGTGGAGATCAACTGCCGTCCTGCGAGGGTCAGTACGGCCCCCGGAGTGCCCGGCGCCTCCTTGTCGAGGACGGTCCGCACGGCGGTGAAACCGCGCTGCAGATTGCTGCCGTGGTCGGCGTCGCCGATCGGTGAGTCGAGTTCGGTGAGCCGGGCGGCCGCACCGTCCACCGCGACGGCGGTCGCAGTCATCCAGCGCCGGAAGAAGTCGGCGTCGAGCACGTGATCTCCTTGCGTGATAGGTACGTTGACGATCCGTCGGCCCCGCTCACATGCCCCAGCGCAGGCCCGCCGTGCTCACCGGCGCGTCCCACAGCCGCAGCAGCTCCTCGTCGACCTGGCAGAGCGTGACGGACGCGCCCGCCATGTCGAGCGACGTGACGTAGTTGCCGACCAGTGTGCGGGCCACCGGCACGCCCCGCTCGGCGAGCACCCGCTGCACCTCCGCGTTGAACCCGTACAGCTCCAGCAGCGGCGTCGCACCCATCCCGTTGACGAGCGCGAGCACGGGGGCGGTGGGGTTCAGGTCCTCCAGGACGGCGTTCACGGCGAACTCGGCGATCTCGCCCGACGTCATCATCGCGCGCCGCTCACGGCCCGGCTCGCCGTGGATGCCGATGCCCAACTCCAGCTCGCCGGGCGGCAGATCGAAGGTCGGCGACCCCTTGGCGGGGGTGCTGCATGCGCTGAGCGCGACCCCGAAGCTCCGCGCACTCTCATTGACCTGCCGCGCGATCGCCTCGACCCGCTCCAGCGACTGGCCCTCCTCGGCGGCCGCGCCGGCGATCTTCTCGACGAAGAGGGTGGCTCCGGTGCCGCGCCGCCCGGCGGTGTAGAGGCTGTCGGTCACGGCGACGTCGTCGTTCACCAGCACCTTGGCGACCTGGATGCCCTCGTCCTCGGCGAGTTCGGCCGCCATGTCGAAGTTGAGCACGTCGCCGGTGTAGTTCTTCACGATGAACAGCACGCCGGCCCCGCTGTCGACCGCGGCGGCGGCCCGCACCATCTGGTCCGGCACCGGCGACGTGAACACCTCACCGGGGCAGGCGGCCGCCAGCATCCCGGGCCCCACGAACCCACCGTGCAGCGGCTCGTGCCCCGACCCGCCGCCGGAGACCAGCGCCACCTTCCCGGCAACCGGCGCGTCCCGGCGCAGGATCACGCGGTTCTCCACGTCGACGGTCAACTCGGGATGGGCGGCGGCCATGCCGCGCAGGGCGTCGGTGACGACGGTCTCGGCCACGTTGATGAGCATTTTCACGGGTACCTCCGGTGACGTCGACGGGCAGGGCCCGTCAGGTGGCGCTCGTCTGTGTCTGTCTGGCTGTCTGTCGGTTCATCGCCAGTATTGACGGAGGAGTTGCGTTGAGCACCCGTTGCGCCGGAGAAGTGCGCGACGGGACGCCCGCGGAGCCCGCGGAGTTCTTTCCCACCGGGGTCAGCGGCACAGGAGGGCCGCGCGCAGGTCGAGCTTGTGGTCGAGGCGGGTGAGGTCGCGGCCGGTGACGGCCTGCACGCGGTCGATGCGGTAGTGGACGGTGTTGACGTGCAGGTGCAGTGCCTCGGCGGTCCGTGCCCAGGAGCAGTTGTGGGCGAGGAACGCTTCCAGCGTCTCCAGCAGCATCCGGTGCGAGGCGGTGTCCTGGTGGGCGAGCGGCCCGAGGACCGTTGCGCTGAAGATCCTCCGGACCTCGTCGGGGACGCCGGACAGGAGCGAGTCCAGGGAGGTGAGTTCCTCGACCGAGGCCACGCGGCCGGCGGCCGGGGCCTGCCGGTCGGCCGCCGCGCGGGCGTAGCGGGCCTGGGCGAGCGCGGCGTGCAGCTGCCCCGGCTCCAGGGCCGGAGCGCCGGCCCCCGCGGACAGCGGAGCCCCGGGCACGACGGCCGATATCAGTGACCAGGGCTGGTCGAGCGGCACGGTGGCCTCGTCCGCGGTGAGCCGCACGACGGCGATCGCCTCTCCGGGGCGTCCCGCGCCCACCGCGAAGGCGCGGGACGGGAGGTGGCTCAGCGCTTCGGTCAGGGCCGCTCGGGCGGCATCGGCCGTGGGCTGCCCGGCTCCGGTGGTGACCATCACCTGCCAGGGCCCGTCGGCGGTGAGGCCGCAGGACTCCAGGGCGTCGGCCAGTGATCCCGGGTCGGCGCCGCCACGGTCGACGAGCGTGATGAGCTCCTGCGCGCAGCGCCTTCGGCCCGCGTCCGCGCGCGCGTGGTGCTGCCGGAACTGGGCGATGACCTCGGCCGTCTCGTGCAGCGCCCGCGGCGGCACCCCGTCGGGCCGGGGCACGTGGAGGTACCAGGTGTCGTACGGGGTGGCCTCGACCTGAACGCGCAGGGTGCCGGCCGTCGGGGTGCGGAGGGCGGCGGCGGCCCGGGCCGCAGGCAGCTCGGCGGCGGGCGAGGTGCGGGCCACCGTGCGGCCGCTGCCGGTGAGGACGTAGCCGGGCGGCGCACCGAACGGGGCGAGCGCGCACTCGATCAGCTCCGCCGGGCCTGCGCCGCGGTCGAGGAGGCGGCCGAGGTCGTGGCGCACGGTCTCGGGCAGCGCGAAGTGGTCGGCGGGCCGGCGGCTGAGATCGCCCCACCGGTGCCGGTAGACGGCTTCGGTGATGGCCCGGAAGTCGGTGTGGGCGGGTACGGACAGGAGCGCGAGGCCGTGCTCGCGGCACGCGTCGGCGACCTCGCCGGGGACCCTCCCGTGGGTCTCCTCACCGGCCAGCAGCGCCACCGCTCCCGCTGCCGTCAGAGCCGAGACGAAGCGATCCGTCCGAGCACGGTGACCGGCCTCGTGCCACCACACCAGGCCGCTCAGCACGATGTCGCCGGACTGGACGAACCGGGTGGGGTCCTCCAGGTCGGTGGCGGTCACTCCGCTGATGGCCCGGTCGAGCAGATTCTCGCCACCCGAGACGAGGCTGAGGTCGAGGTCTTCGATCCGGAGGAGGTCTCCGACGTGCATGTGCTGACTCCTTGTGCGACTGCCGATTCGCCATCGGCCAACCGCATCCACAAGGTGAATGCGGGTCGGGTCATGGTAAATGCAAGGTGTCGTGAGCGAAATGCCTCTTGGTGGATTCACCGAACAACCGTCGCTGAGGAGGTGGATTTCCGTGCTGCGCACCAGTCGTTTTCGGCCTCGGACGCGGCTTCACTGGCGAGGCAAGCAACGGCCTACGGCGGTGGGGACATGGATCTGAACACGGTGGTCGACGTGACGGACGCACGACGGCACGAGCCCTGGCGCCCCGGCGACGCCTGGCTCGGCGGCGGGACGTACCTCTTCTCCGAACCGCAGCCGCACATCAGGCGGTTGGTGGATCTGAGCCGGATGGAGTGGGAGCCGGTCCGCCGTCATGACGACGGTTCGCTGGAGATCGCGGCCACCTGCACCATCGCCCAGCTGTCCCGTACCGCCCGGACGTGGGAGGCGAGCGCGGCGCCCCTCGTCGAGCAGTGCTGCCGGGCCTTCCTCGCCTCGTTCAAGATCTGGAACATGGCCACCGTCGGCGGGAACCTCTGCAACGCCCTGCCCGCGGGCCCGATGATCTCCCTCACGGCGGCCCTCGACGGCACGTGCCTCCTGCAGGCCCAGGACGGCTCGCGGCGGCGCGTGAAGGTCACGGACTTCGTCACCGGCGCGGGCCGCAAGGATCTCGCGCCGGGCGAACTGCTGCGCTCGGTCACCGTCCCGGGCCGCTCCCTGGCCTCTCGGACGGCCTTCCGGCAGGCGTCGCTCTACGGTCTGGGGCGCTCCGGCGCCCTGGTGATCGGGACGCTGGACCCGGCGGACGGTTCGCTGGCCGTGACCGTCACGGCCGCGACCACCCGGCCGTTCCGCCTCTGGTTCCCGCTGCCGCCCGACCGGGACGGACTGCGTGCGGCGATCGCGTCGGCCGTCGGCGACCGCGACTGGTTCGACGACATCCACGGACTGCCGCAGTGGCGCCGCCACATGGCCTTCCACCTCGCGGAACAGGTCCGCCGGGAACTCACCGGGGACGGTGTGCGATGACGTTCCACCTCCAGGTCAACGGCGAGCCGTTCGACGCCGAACCCCGGGCCGGACAGTGCCTGCGGACCTATCTGCGCGAGCGCGGCTGGTTCGGGGTCAAGAAGGGCTGTGACGCCGGAGACTGCGGCGCCTGCACCGTCCACGTGGACGGCGAGCCGGTGCACAGCTGTCTGTACCCTGCGGTGCGGGCGCAGGGCCGTTCGGTCACCACGGTCGAGGGGCTCACGGGCGAGGACGGCGGACTCCACCCGGTGCAGCAGAGGTTCCTCGACGCCCAGGGCTTCCAGTGCGGCTTCTGCACCGCAGGCTTCCTGATGACCACGGCCGCCCTGGAGCAGGAGAGGGGCACCGCCCACGACGACGGCAAACTGGACGACCTGCCCAGGGCCTTCAAAGGGAACATCTGCCGCTGCACCGGCTACCGCGCCGTCGAGGACGCCGTTCGCGGCGTCCGGCACACCGAACGCCCCTGCGCCGGGAAGGCGGTGGGCAAGAGCCTCGGCGCCCCGGCCGGACCCCAGGTGGTGACCGGCACGGCCCGCTACACCTTCGACGTCGATGTGCCCGGACTCCTCCACATGAAGCTGCTGAGGTCCCCGCACCCGCACGCCCGCATCCTCGCCGTCGACACGTCGGCGGCCCTGCGCGTCCCCGGCGTGCACGCCGTCCTCACCCACGAGGACGCCCCCGGCACGCTGTACTCCAGCGCCCGGCACGAGCACCCCACCGAGGACCCGGACGACACCCAGGTCCTGGACGACACCGTCCGGTACGTCGGCCAGCGGGTCGCCGCCGTCGTGGCCGACAGCGAGCAGGCGGCGGAGGAGGGGTGCCGGCGGGTCGAGGTGACGTACGAACACCTCCCGTTCGTCATCGACCCGGAGGAGGCCATGCGCGACGGCGCACCCGTCGTCCACGCCGGAAAGGGCCCCGAGGCGCGGATCGCCCGCGTGGAGAACAACGTGGCCGGCGAGGTCCACGGCGAGATCGGCTCCGTGGACGACGGATTCGCCGCGGCCGACGTCGTGTACGACAACACCTTCCGCACCCAGCGCGTCCAGCACGCCAGCCTGGAGACCCACGGCTGCGTCGCGTTCTTCGAGCCGAAGGAGGACGGCACCGGCGAGCGGCTCACCGTCCGCTCCAGCACGCAGACCCCGTTCCTGACCCGCCGCGCCCTGTGCGCCCTCTACGGCCTTCCCGAGGACGAGGTCCGCGTCGTCGCGGGCCGCGTGGGCGGCGGCTTCGGCGGCAAGCAGGAGATGCTGACCGAGGACGTCGTCGTGCTCGCCGCGCTCAAGCTGCGCCGCCCGGTCAAGCTGGAGTACACCCGCGCCGAGCAGTTCCACGGCGCCACCACCCGGCACCCGTTCACCATCGGCATCAAGCTCGGAGCCCGGGCCGACGGCACGCTGACCGCCCTCCAGATGCGGGTGGTGTCCAACACCGGCGCCTACGGCAACCACGGCCCGGCCGTCATGTTCCACAGCGTCGGCGAGTCCTTCGCCGTCTACCGTGCGCCGCACAAGAAGGTCGACGCCTACTCCGTCTACACGAACGTCGTGCCCGCGGGCGCCTTCCGGGGGTACGGCCTGGGCCAGGTCACCTTCGCCGTCGAATCCGCCATGGACGAGCTGGCCCGCCGCCTCGGCATGGACCCCCTCGCCTTCCGGGAGCGGAACGTCATCGGCCCCGGTGACGCCATGCTCAGCCCGATCGGCGAGGAGGAGGACCTGCACATCGCCTCGTACGGACTCGCCCAGTGCCTGGGGATCGTGCGCAGGGCCATGGCCGAGGACCGGAGCGCGGACGAGGTGCCCGAGGGCTGGCTCACCGGTCAGGGAGCCGCCCTGGCGATGATCGCCACCGGCCCGCCCGGCGGCCACTACGCCGACGCGACGGTCAGCCTGCTCGCCGACGGTACGTACGACATCGCCGTCGGCACCGCGGAGTTCGGCAACGGCACCACGACCGTGCACAAACAGATCACCGCCGGCGCCCTGCACACCACGGTCGACCGGCTGGCCGTCCGCCAGTCCGACACCGACGTCGTCCGCCACGACACCGGAGCCTTCGGCTCGGCCGGAACGGTCGTGGCGGGCAAAGCGGTGCTGCTCGCCGCGGAGTCCCTGGCCGGACGCCTGACGACGTTCGCGGCCCGGCACACGGGAGTCGCCCGCCACCTGTGCACGCTGGGCGCGGAGTCGGTCGACTGCGCGGGCCGGACCGTGACGCTGAAGGAACTCCACGAAGCGGCCCGCGCCGCCGGGGCGCAGGACGAACTCACGGCCGACGGCCACTGGGGCGGCACCCCGCGCTCGGTGGCCTTCAACGCCCAGTGGTTCCGCGTCGCCGTCGACCCGGACACCGGCGAGACGAAGATCCTGCGCAGCGTCCACGCCGCCGACGCCGGCCGGGTCATGAACCCCTTGCAGTGCCGCGGCCAGGTCGAGGGCGGCGTCGCGCAGGCGCTGGGCGCCACGCTCTTCGAGAACGTACGGGTCGACGAGCGCGGCGAGGTGACCACCGCGGCCTTCCGCCGCTACCGGCTGCCGCAGTACGCGGACGTCCCCCGTACGGAGGTCCACTTCATGGAGACGACGGACGCGATCGGCCCGCTCGGCGCCAAGTCGATGAGCGAGAGCCCCTTCAACCCGGTGGCGCCCGCCTTCACCAACGCGCTGCGCGACGCCACCGGTGTCCGCTTCACGGAGCTGCCGGTGACGCGGGACCGGGTCTGGCTGGCGATGGACCGGGCCCGGTTCAGCCGAGGTCCTCGCGGTCGGCGATGACGTCGGTCTCGTACTGGTCGATGATCTGCTGCGGGGTGCGGCCTGTGTGGTGCGCGAGGTCGTCGACGGCGGTGACCGCCCAGTTGGCCACGGACAGGGCCAGCGCCATCAGCGCGTCGTCGCCGTACGTGTTCCTGACGCCGAGAAGGTAGGCGAGGTTCGGTGCGGGTCAGGCGGTGGCCCGGAGGAGGACGAGGGAGCCCAGGTAGGTGGGGCGGCAGCGCAGATGCCCGAAGGCCTCGTCCCACGCGCCGGAGCCCAGGGCCCGGCGCAGTGAGACGTCGAACTCCTGGCGGGCCCGGTCGTCGATGAAGCTCCACGCCGAACAGGCCTGCCTGGCCGCCGGGTCGAGGAGCATCTCGGGGCGCCCGTAGTACGCCTCGTTGAAGCCGTCGGTGCAGTCCAGCGGGACGGGGACGGGCTCGACGGTCACGGTGCCGCCGAGGGCCCCGGTCAGCGTGGCCAGGTGCGGGTGGCGACGGGCCTCGGCGTCGAGGACGTCGGGCGCGTAGTCGTAGAGCCAGAAGTCCCGTACGAGGGTGGGGTCGCAGGTGAGGACGACGACCGGGCCGCGGGTCACGCGTCGCATCTCGCGCAGGCCCGCGGCGGGGTCGGACCACTGGTGGACGCTGAAGAGGGCCATGGACGCGTCGAACCGGCCGTCGTCGAAGGGCAGCGACTCGGCGACGGCGTCGATCGCGGTGGACAGCTGGGCCGGGCGCCGGGCCCGCATGGCCAGGGACGGCTCGACCGCGGTGACGGTGTGGGCGGGGTCCTCGTAGGAGCCGGTGCCCGCACCGACGTTCAGGACGGTGCCGGCGTCCCCCAGGGCGCGGGCGATGACGCGGGCGATGCGTGCGTCGGGGCGGCGGAAGGGGGAGCGGCCCGAGTGGCCGGGGCCGGGGGAGCCGTGGTCGACGGCACCCGCGCTGCCGTCGTGGGTTCGCATGGACATGGAGACCTCGCCTCGTGGGCCTGGACAGGCCGTGGCGGGCGCACCGACGCCCGCCATGGACAACGTCTCCATCTTGCATCTGCCAGGCAGGAATCCATAGAGGGCTTGCTCATGCTTGGCTGATTACTCAAACAGTGGCGCACCTGCAGTGGTGGATCAGACAGTGGGGTCGACCGGTTCCGGCGCGGTGGGAGCGGAGGAGTTCACGGCGTAGGAGTGGGCGCCGGTTCCGGCGAGGGCGCCGCCGGAGACGATGAGGTACTCGTCCCGGATCGGCCTGCCGTCGAGCCACGCTTCGAGGATCTCCCGGGTGCCGGCGGCGTAGCGGGCCTGGGCGGAGAGGGAGGAGCCGGAGATGTGGGGCGTCATGCCGTGGTGCGGCATGGTGCGCCATGGGTGGTCGGCGGGGGCGGGCTGCGGGTGCCAGACGTCGCCCGCGTAGCCGGCCAGTTGCCCGCTCTCCAGGGCCAGCCGGACGGCGTCGCGGTCGGCGATGCGGGCGCGGGCCGTGTTGACGAGGTAGGCGCCGCGCTTCATGGTGGCGAGCAGTTCGGCGTCGAACAGGCCCTCGGTCTCCGGGTGCAGGGGAGCGTTGACGGTGACGACGTCGCAGTGGGGCACCATGGCCGCGGTCGACTCGTGGAAGACGAGGCCGAGTTCCTCCTCGACGTCCGTGGGCAGCCGGTGCCGGTCGGTGTAGTGGAGCGTGACGTCGAAGGGGGCCAGCCTGCGCAGCACGGCGAGCCCGATGCGGCCCGCGGCGACCGTGCCGACGTGCATGCCCTCAAGGTCGTACGAGCGCTCGACGCAGTCGGCGATGTTCCAGCCGCCCTCGCGGGCCACCTGGTGTGCGGGCAGGTAGTCGCGGACCAGCGCCAGGATCGACATGACGACGTGCTCGGCGACGCTGATGCTGTTGGAGAAGGTGACTTCGGCGACGGCCACGTCGTGGGCGATGGCGGCGTCGAGGTCGACGTGGTCGGACCCGATCCCCGCGGTGATGGCGAGTTTCAGGTTCTTGGCTGCGGCGAGGCGCTCGGCGGTGAGGTAGGCGGGCCAGAAGGGCTGCGAGATCACCACGTCCGCGTCGGGCAGCTCGCGGTCGAAGACGCTGCCGTCGCCGTCCTTGTCGGAGGTCACGACGAGGGTGTGCCCGCGGCCTTCCAGGAAGGCGCGCAGGCCGAGCTCCCCGGAGACGCTGCCGAGCAGCTGACCGGGTGTGAAGTCGGCGCCCAGGGGCGTGGGCGCCGACTGGCCATCGGGGTAGGACGTGATGCGCGGCAGGTCGTCGCGGGCGTAGCCGGTCGGGTAGCCGCTGCTGGGGTCGTCGTACAGGACGCACAGGACCTTGGCCATGACAGGACTCCTCAGCCGTGTGGGGCGGGGCGTGCGGGATGCCTCCACGGTGGCGGCCGCGCGTCGGCGTGGTCAAAGCGAAGTCCTCTATGGGCGCGAGGAGTTGGCTATGACGGCAGGTGGCGGCGGAGGAGGGCGTCCAGCGACTCGCGCACCCCGGCTTCGCGCGCCACGGCCAGCAAGGCCCGGACCATGGGGAGCTGGGGGTGCTGCTCGGCGACGACCAGCCCGACGCGGGACCCGTGCGCCGGACCCGTCAGCCGTACGACGTGCTTGCCCTCGGGGACCCCGAACATGTGCAGCCAGGCGTGCGAGACGACGCTGGACCACGGTCCGCCGGTCAGGTGGGCGTAGAGCCCGGCCACGGTGTCGGACTCGATCGCGGGCTGCGCGGGGGCGCCTTCGGCGGCGAAGTACTCGTCGAGGATGCGGCGGTTGCGCATGCGTGGACCGAGCAGACACAGCGGCAGGGCGGCGGCCTGCGCCCAGCTGGCCTCGGTGTGCCCGGCCAGGGGGCCGTCCGCCGGCGTGAGGAGCACGTACTGCTCCTCGTAGAGGGGGATGCGCCGCACGTCCCGCAGCGTGTGGTCGTCGAGATAGGTCAGCGCGGCGTCGATCTCCAGCCCGGTGAGCCTGCGCGTGATGTCCCGTGACGACAACGACTCCAGACTGACCTTCGCCGCCGGATGCCGTGCGCAGAACGGGTTGGTCACCAGCGACACGACACTGAGCGCGGTGGGAATGGCACCGAGCCGCAGCGTCCCGGTCAACTCGCCCTCCATCGAGGCAAGTTCCTGCTGCAGGGCCGCGCGCTCCGCGAGCATCCGCTGCGCCCACACCAGCACGTGCTCCCCCTCGGGGGTCAGCCCCCGATAGCGGGGCCCGCGCAGCGTGAGCGCGACCCCGAGTTCACCCTCCAGCTTGCGTATCCCGGCCGACAGGGAGGGCTGGGACACGAAGCACGCATCGGCCGCCCGCCCGAAGTGCCGCTCCCGGGCGAGTGCGACCAAGTACTCCAGTTGCCGCAGCACTTGTCCCTGCGCCCCCTCCCTCTCACGGCAGCGATCCCTCGTCGTCGGCCCACCGGGGTCAGCCGGACTTGCGGGCCACGCCTCCGTAGAAGCCGATCTCCTCGGAGCCCTGCGGCACCGGGCCGTCCGGGTGCCAGAACGGGACCTGGGCCAGGCCCGGTTCGACCAGGTCGAGGCCTGTGAAGAGGCGCTCGACCTGGGGGCGGGTGCGCAGGTTCAGGGTGGCGGTGGCCTTGCTGTAGACGGCCTGGGCCTCGGTGCGGTCGGCGAAGTCCGCGGTGGCGTGCGACAGCACCAGGAAGCTGCCGGGCGGGAGAGCGTCGACGAGCGTGGTGACGATCCGCTCGGGCTCGTCCTCGTCGGTGAGGAAGTGGACGACGGCGACGAGCAGCAGCGCGACGGGCCGGTCGAGGTCGATGACCTTGCGGACGTCGGGGTGGTCCACGACCGAGGCCGGATCGCGGAGGTCGGCGAGCACCACGCTGTTGGACCCGGTCCCGCGCAGGAGCGCGCTCGCGTGCGCGCTGACGATCGGGTCGTTGTCGACGTAGGCGACCCGCACGTCGGGCGCCACCTCGTGGGCTACCTCGTGCACGTTGGGCGACGTGGGCAGGCCGGTGCCGATGTCGAGGATCTGCCGGATGCCGCTGCCGACGACGTGCCGGACGGCCCGCCGCATGAAGGCCCGGTTGGCGCGCAGGCCGATGCGCACCTCGGGCGCGGCCGCGGCGAGCGCGTCACCTGCCTCCTGGTCCACCTGGTAGTTGTCCTTGCCGCCCAGCAGGTAGTCGTAGATCCGGGCAGGGTGTGGCCTGCTGGTGTCTATGCCGCCGCTGGGGAAGCCGTCCTGCGTCGTCACCGTGCGCTCCTCCAGGTCACCGCCGTGGCGGCCGTGTCGATCATCGCCGACGACAGCCTTCCACACCGGTTCCGCGGTCGACGACCCGGTGGTGTCAACTGCCTTGAGAAGACGGCGGGTTCAGGAGTGGCCGACCGGACCCGCGCGGTCGACGAAGCGGCCCGAGCCGGCGCCGGGTCCCTCGGTGGCGAGGCGGACGATCGCGTCGGTGCCCTCCGCGACGGTCTGCGGGCCGCTGTGCCCGTTGAGGTCGGTCGCGGTGTAGCCGGGATCGGCCGCGTTGACGCGGATGTCCTTGAGCGCCTTGGCGTACTGGCTGGTCAGCATCGTCAACGCCGCCTTGGACGCGGTGTACAGGGGTGCGACGACGGACGACTCGGGGCGGGACGGGTCCTCGGTGCGGGCGAGCGAGCCCATGCCGCTGCTGACGTTGACGACGACCGGGTCCGCCGACCGGCGCAGCAGCGGCAGGAAGGCCGTGGTCACCCGGACCACGCCGATGACGTTGACGTCGAGGACGCCGAGCGCGTCCGCGCCGGTCAGATCGCCGGGATCGCCGTACGGGCCGTGCACACCGGCGTTGTTGACGAGGACGTCGACCCTGCCCTCGTGCGCCGCGACGTCCGCCGCCGCGGCCCGGACGGAGGCGTCGTCGGTGACGTCGATCCGGACGAACCGGGCGCCGAGCGCGGCGGCGGCCGCCGCGCCCCGCTCCGGATCGCGGGCGCCCACGATCACGGTGTGTCCGAGGGCGACGAGGCGGCGGGCGGTCTCGTGGCCGAGACCCTTGTTGGCTCCGGTGATGAACGTGATGGTCATGCGCCGATCGTCCGCCCGGCAGGAGCGCCGTACCAGGGACGCCTCGACCGTAGGAACGGCATTACCAGGATCGCGGCGGCCCACGGGCGTACGCGGGCACGGGCCGGGGGCCCGGGACATGGGGCACGATGGGAGTCATGCCTACGCAGGAGGAGACCGGCCTCGGTGCCACGATCCGGGCCTGGCGCGGGCGGCTCGCCCCCTCGTCGGTGGGACTGCCGTCCGGCCGGGCGCGCCGGGCGCGCGGACTGCGCCGGGAGGAACTCGCCGAACGTGCCGGAGTCTCGATCGACTACGTGGTGCGCCTGGAGCAGGGCCGCTCCACGACACCGTCCGCCCAGGTCGTGGCGTCCCTCGCGGACGCCCTCCGGCTCAGCGCGGCCGAGCGCGACCATCTGCACCGGCTGGCCGGCCTGGTGCCGCCGAGCGACGCCCCGGTCCCCGACCGGGTACCGCCCGGCGTGCGCCGCGTGCTCGGCCGGCTCGGCGGCGTCGCGGTCGCCGTGTTCGCCGCGGACTGGCGGATGGTCTGGTGGAACGCCGGCTGGGCGGGTCTCCTCGGCGACCCGTCGGCCGCGCCGCCCGAGCTGCGCAACTTCGCCCGCGAGCGGTTCCCGGTCGACGGCGACGCCGTGCACCTCGCCCAGTGGCCGGTGGCGGTGGCGAACCAGCACCTGTCGGACCTCGCGATCGTGTCCGACCTGCGCCGCGCGACCGGCCGCTTCCCGCGCGACGTACGCCTGACGGAACTGATCCGCACGCTCACCGCGGGCAACGCCGACTTCGCCCGGCTGTGGGCGAGCGGCACCGTGGCCGCGCACCGCGAGGACCACAAGACCGTCGCGCATCCCGTGGCCGGACCCGTCGAGGTGGACTGCGACGTGCTGACCGACGGGGACTCCGAGTTCAAGATCGTGATCCTGAGCGCGGCGTCCGGCGGCGTGGCGGCGGAGAGGTTCGGGAAGGCCGTCGGCGCGAGCGGTGTCACGCCCGCGCCGACGCCCTGACCGGCTTCACCGCACCGCGATCAGGCGGCGGCCGTCTCGCCGTGGCCGTGCAGACGGGCGACGACCTCGGTCAGCTGCGCGGCGACCTCGGTGTCGTCCACCGGGTGCGTGTCGGCGAACCGGGTCAGGGAGCCGGGGATGGAGAGCTTGACGTCCTCGAGCACCGTGCCGCCGGCGATGCCCACGGCCTTGCGGACCTCGTCCTGCGCCCACACACCGCCGTACTGGCCGAAGGCGGTGCCGACCACGGCGACCGGCTTGCCGGTGAAGGCGCCGGCACCGTACGGACGGGACAGCCAGTCGATGGCGTTCTTCAGGACGGCCGGGATGGTGCCGTTGTACTCGGGGGTGACCAGGAGGAAGGCGTCGGCGCCCTGCGCGGCCGCGCGCAGCTTGGCGGCGGTGGCCGGGACGCTGCCCTCGACGTCGATGTCCTCGTTGTAGAAGGGGATGTCGGCGAGCCCCTCGAAGAGGTCGACCTCGGCGCCCTCCGGGGCGAGCTTGACGGCCGCCTCGGCGAGCTGGCGGTTGGTCGAACCGGCACGGAGGCTGCCGACCAGGGCAAGGATGCGAACAGACACGGGGGCTCCAAAGGCTGAGTACATTTCGACTGCCGATCGCTGGGAAGCGCTCCGCAGATCCATCCGGACCGAGGTCCGTTTAAATGTTGTAGCAGCCTAAGCGGACCGCGGTCCAGTTTTCTTGGAAATGCTTTACGCTGAGTTCATGTCCACGAGCCTGCCGCCCCTGCCGCCGCCCGAAGAACCCATGGGCGAGCCGGAGTTGCTGGAGATCGGACTCGCCGAGGAGGAGCCGTGCCTGCGCGCCGACGCCGCGCGCAACCGGGCCCGGCTGCTGGAGGCCGCCGGGCGGCTGGTCGCGGAGCACGGTGCGGCCGGGGTGACCATGGAGGCGGTGGCCGCGGCGGCCTCGGTCGGCAAGGGCACCGTCTTCCGGCGGTTCGGCGACCGCACCGGTCTGCTGACGGCGCTGCTCGACCACTCGGCGCGGCAGCTGCAGGCCGATCTGATCGGCGGGCCGCCCCCGCTCGGTCCCGGGGCCCCTTCGGTGGAGCGGCTGCGGGCGTTCGGCGCGGCCGTGCTGCGCCGGTCGGCGGAGCAGCTGGACCTGCAGCTCGCGGCGCAGCCCGAACCGGCGCGCAAGCTCGACCACCCGACGGTGCGGGTGCTGACCTCGCACGTCACGTACCTGCTGCGGGACCTGGTCCCGGACGCCGACTGCGAGCTGCAGGCGCAGGCCCTGATGGGCTTCCTCGACCCCGCCGTCGTCCACCACCTGCACAAGCGGTGCGGCATGTCCCTGGACCGGCTGGAGTCCGGCTGGATCGACCTCGTCGCCCGGGTCACCGGGACCGGACGCCCCGCCTGAGGCTTTTCCCCTGGTCACCGGCGCGTGCGCAAGGTCGTCGGCACGTACGAAGATGAGTACGCGCACTCAGGACCGCCGGGCCGGATGCCGCCGACGATGAGGGGCACCGCCGTCGAGCCCCCATCGCCTCTGGAGTCCCGTTGCTCAGCCGCCTCGCCGCCCTGCTGGTCCCTGCCTTCGGGCGGCTCACCGTCACCACCGACGCCGACGCCGTCCTCGCGCCCGGCAGTCTCGTCGTGGCCAACCACACCTCGCTCGCGGACCCCGCGATCGTGCTCGCCGCCCTGCGGGAGCTCGGCGTGGAGCCCGTGGTGATGGCGGCGGCCGGGCTGTGGCGGGCGCCGTTGCTCGGCCGGGCCCTGGCGCGGGACGGATTCGTACCGGTGCACCGGGGCGACCGGCGCGCGGCCCACGCCCTCGACCTGGCGGCGGACGCGCTGGCGGACGGCCGGCTGCTGCTGATCTACGCGGAGGGCGGCATCCCGCTGCGCACGGACGCGGCGGAGGCGGCGCCGCTCCGGTTCCGCAGCGGCGTCGCCCGCCTCGTCGAGCGCACCGGTGCGCCGCTCGTCCCGGTCGGCCAGGCCGGGGCCCGCCGGATCACCTCGGGAACGACGGCCAAGCAGTGGGCGGGCTTGCTGACGGCGCCCGTGCGCCGTCCCGGGGTGCACGTCCACGTCGGCGCGCCGCTCGCCCCCACGGGCAGCCGCGCCGAGGTCACCCGGCAGGCCCACGGCGCGGTGACCGACGCCTGGCGGACCGCGGCCGCCCGCCTCGGCGAACCGGCCGCGGTCCTCGCCGCCTGACCGACCCGGCTACTTGCGGGCCTGGTTGAACCGGAGCATGTTGCCCGACGGGTCGCGGAACGCGCAGTCACGGACGCCGTAGGGCTGGTCCATGGGCTCCTGCAGCACGTCGGCGCCCGCCGCGCGGACCCGCTCGAAGAGGGCGTCGACGTCGTCCGCGCGGAAGATGACGCCGCGCAGCAGCCCCTTGGCGAGCAGCTCCGCCATGGCCTGCCGGTCGGCTGCCGAAGCGTTCGGGTCGGCGAGCGGCGGTTCGAGGACGATGTTCACGTCGGGCTGCGACGGCGAGCCGACCGTCACCCAGCGCATGCCCTCGAACCCGACGTCGTTGCGCACTTCGAGGCCGAGCACGTCCCGGTAGAACGCGAGCGCCTTGTCGTGGTCGTCGACGGCGATGAAGGTGTCTGAAAGCTTGATGTCCATGCCCGCCAACCTACGGGCCGGGGACGGCTTCTGCTTCTCCGTTACTGACTGTTCCGCACGGGCAGCTACTGACCGTTCCGCACCGGCCGCGTGTGGATCTTGGCGATGCAGGCCGGGATGGCGGCCCCGTCCTCGTGGCCGCGGGCCCGGTACGCGCTCGGGCTCTCCCCGACGAGCTCCGTGAAGCGGGTGCTGAACGACCCCAGCGACGTACAGCCGACGGCGAAGCAGACCTCCGTCACCGACAGGTCGCCGCGGCGCAGCAGTGCCTTCGCGCGCTCGATCCGGCGCGTCATCAGATAGCTGTACGGCGTCTCGCCGTACGCGGCCCGGAAGCTGCGGGAGAAGTGGCCGGCCGACATGAGTGCGGTACGCGCCAGCGCGGGCACGTCGAGGGGCTCCGCGTACTCGCGGTCCATCTGGTCGCGGGCCCGGCGCAGCCGGGCGAGATCCTCCAGGTCCACCCGACCACCATCCCACAGCGGATACCCGCCGTCAGGCCTGATCGAAGTACCGGCCGCCGTCGAGGTCCGCCAGCAGCGTCGGACCGGTCGGCCGCCAGTCCAGCAGGTCCCGCGTGAGCAGGCTGGACGCCGGGGCGTCCAGCGAGACGAGCGGACCCATCCAGGCGAAGTGTCCGGCCGCCTCCTCGGGGGCGATCGAGGCGGTCGGCACCCCGAGCCGGCGGCCGATCACCTCGGCGATGTCGCGCATCGCCACGCCCTCCTCGTCGACCCCGTGCAGCACCGACCCGGCCGGAGCGCGCTCCGCCGCCAGCCGGAACAGCAGGGCGGCGTCCCGCTGGTGCACCGCGTTCCAGCGGGAGGCGCCGTCGCCGACGTACGCGGCGACGCCCTGCCGGCGGGCGACGTCGACCAGGTACCCGACGAAGCCGGTCTTGGCGTCGCTGTGCACGGAGGGCGCGAGCCGCAGGACGGAGGACCGTACGCCGTCGTCGGCGAGGGCCAGCGTCGTGGCCGCGGCGGCGGCGCGCGGGGACAGGGCCGCGTCGGGCATGTCCTGCTCGGTGGCCAGCCGTCCGGGCTTCAGCCCGAGCGTGCCGGAGGCGATGACGAACGGCCGGTCGGAGCCCTTGAGTTCGGCGCCCATCGCCTCGATCGCGCGCAGGTCGACCCGGGCGGCCTGCTCGTGCCGGTCGAAGTCGTGGATGAACGCCAGGTGGATGACGCCGTCGGAGTCTGCGGCGCCGGCCCGCAGGGCGTCCAGGTCGTCGAGGTCGCCGCGCCTGACCTGCGCGCCGGCCGCCGCGAGGGCCTCGGCGGACGCGTCGGACCTGGCCAGCCCGACGACCTCGTGGCCCGCGCCGAGCAGTTCGGGGACGACGGCGGAGCCGATGAAGCCGGAAGCGCCGGTGACGAAGTAACGCATGGGGAACCTCCAGGGCCCCGCCGCTCGCGGTCCGCGGCGGACGGGAACCATCGATGTCAGTGACTGTCATCGACAGTAGCACGCCGATGTCAGTCACTGTCGTCGCGTAGGATGACGCGCATGGGTCGCTGGGAGCCGAATTCACGGGAGAGGCTGTTCGCCGCCGCTCTCGAGCTGTACGCCGAGCGCGGCTACGAGCAGACGACCGTCGCCGAGATCGCGCGCCGCGCCGGTCTCACCGAGCGCACCTTCTTCCGGCACTTCCCCGACAAGCGCGAGGTGCTGTTCCTCGGCTCCGCCGTGATGGAGGAGCAGCTGACGAAGGTCGTCACCGGGGCGCCCGCGTCCGCCTCCCCGCTCACCGCCGTCGCCGCCGCGATCGAGGCCGTCGGCGCCGGGATGCAGGAGCGGCAGGACAGCGTGCTCGTCCGGCAGTCCGTCGTCGCGGCCCACGCCGAGCTGCGCGAGCGCGAACTGATCAAGCGCGCCCGGCTCGCCGCGACGATGACCGAGGCCCTGGGCGCCCGCGGCGTCGACCCCCTGGCCGCACGGCTGAGCGCCGAGGCGGGCACGGCCGTGTTCCACGTCGCCTTCGAGCGCTGGGTCGAGGACCGGGGGCGGACGCGCGGCCTCGTCGACCTGGTGCGCGAGGGATTCGAGGTGCTGCGGACCGTGGCGGGCGGCGAGCGGACGTAGCCGGAGCGCGCCTCGCGGTGCCGCCCGGCGCTTCCTGGGGGAGGCTGGAGGGCGACCCCGGCCCGACCCCGGCCCCCGGAGGTGCCGATGGAACCCGTCGAGGCGCTCGAACGGATCGCCTTCCTGCTGGAGCGCGGACAGGCTCCGACCTATCGCGTACGGGCCTTTCGCACCGCCGCCGCGATCGTCGCGGAGCTGTCCGCCGACGAACTGCGCCGACGGGTCGCGGACCGGTCCCTGGAGTCGCTCAAGGGGATCGGGCCCAAGACCGCGGGCGTCGTCCGGGAGGCGCTGGCCGGCGAACCGCCCAGCTATCTGACGGGCCTCGAACGCGAGGCACGCGCCCCGCTCGCCGACGGCGGCACCGAACTGCTCGCTCGGTTGCGGGGCGACTGCCACCTGCACTCCGACTGGTCCGACGGCGGCAGCCCGATCGAGACCATGGGCCTGACCGCGCGGGCGCTCGGCCACGAGTGGGCCGTGCTCACCGACCACTCGCCCCGGCTGACCGTGGCCCGCGGCCTGTCCCCGGAGCGGCTGCGCGAACAGCTGGACGTGGTCGCCGAGCTCAACCGCCGCTGGGCGCCCTTCCGGCTGCTCACCGGCATCGAGTGCGACATCCTCGACGACGGCTCCCTCGACCAGGAGCCGGAACTGCTCGACCGGCTCGACGTGGTGGTCGTCTCCGTCCATTCCAAGCTGCGCATGGCAGGACCCGCCATGACCCGGCGCATGGTCGCCGCCGTCAGCGATCCGCGCGCCGACGTCCTCGGCCACTGCACCGGCCGACTCGTCACCGGGCGCGGCCGACCGGAGTCCGACTTCGACGCCGACGAGGTGTTCGCGGCCTGCGCCGCGGCGGGCACGGCCGTGGAGATCAACAGCCGGCCCGAACGGCTCGATCCGCCCCGCCGGCTGCTGCGCCGGGCCGTGGCCGCCGGAACGCTGTTCAGCGTGGACACCGACGCCCACGCGCCCGGTCAGCTGGACTGGCAGGTGATCGGCTGCGCCCGGGCCGAGGAGTGCGGCGTCCCCGCCGACCGCGTCGTCACGACCTGGACGGCCGACGAGCTCCTGGAGTGGACCCGCACGAACCGGGCCGCCGGCGTCGGGCAGCGGCTCAACGACCGCCCGGGGAGCGCCGGTTGAGGACCGCCACCGTCACCAGGAGGACAAGCAGCACCCCGGTGAACCAGGTCAGTGCGGTGGTGGCCGTCACGGACAGGGTGGCGACGCCGATCGACACCGACGGGACGCTCAGGCCGAGATAGGCGACGAGGAACAGGCCGGCGAGCGCCTCGCTGCGGCGGGCCGGCGCAGCCATGGCGACCACCGAGCCGACCGCGGCCTTGAACAACAGGCCCGCGCCCACCCCCGCGACGACACCGCCCACCAGGAACGTCGCCAGGTTCGCGGTGTGCATGCCGATGACGAGCGTCAGGAATCCGGCCCCCTCGGTCACCAGACCCGTCGTCATCTTGGCCCGCGCGGGCAGTCGCTGCGTCGCGGTCTGGGCGACCGCCGCGCCGCCGAACACCGCGAAGACGACGGCTCCGGCCAGCGCGCGGGACGGGTGGCCGAGGGTGTGCGCGACGAACCCCGCGGCGATCGACGTGAACAGGCCGAACACCGCGAAGGACGCGAAGCCCGCCGCCGCGGCCGCCAGGTAACCGGCCCGGTCGCCGTGGTCGGCGCTGACCCGCTGCGGGCGGTAGCCCGGCCGCCGCGCCGGGGCGCGCACCGTCTCCGGCGTGCCGGCGAGCGCGACGACCGCCGCGGCGAGCAGCACCGCGAAGACGATGTAGGGCAGCCGCAGCGGCGCGCCCAGGTACTGCGCGAGGAACCCCGCGACCAGCGGGCCCACGCCGAGACCGCCGATGTTCGCCGCCGTGGAGACCAGCTCGAACCGCTGGGCCGAGGCGCCGGGGCGGTGCGCCGCGTGCAGTTCGTGGAGGTGGGCGGTGGCCGTCGCGGTGAGCATGCCGACGCCGAGACCGGTGACGAACCGGGCAACCAGCAGGACCGGCAGCGCCGCACTCGTCAGGAACAGCGCGGCGGCGACCAGTTCGAGGGCGAGCGCGGCCAGCAGGATCCGCTTGCGGCCCACCCAGTCCGACACGTGCCCGGCCAGCATCAGGCTGACCACGACGCCCACCGCGTACACGGCGAAGACGACCGTGACCATGAACGTGGAGAAGCCGTCCCGCGCCTCGTACAGCGGATAGAGCGGCGTCGGCACGGTCGAGAACGCCATCGCCGTCAGGAAGGTCAGTGCGACGGCCCAGAAGCCGATCCCGTGGCGGCGTGAACCGGCGGGGGCGGCCGGAACGGCAGGGGAGCGGCCGTCGTGCGGGACGGGCCGGGGGAGGACGGACGCCGGGCTGGTCATGGCGCTGCTCCGATCCAGGAGTCTGCGGGCGGGAACACGCCCCACTGTCCGCCTCACCAGTCATCGCGTCCAACGAATCTTGAAGCTGGCAGCCATCGCGATATGCGATAGTCGCGGAATGGAGCTCCGTCACCTCGAGTACTTCGTCGCCGTGGCCGAAGAGCAGAACTTCACACGCGCGGCGGCCCGGCTGCACATCGTGCAGTCAGCGGTCTCGGCCGCCGTCAAGGCGCTGGAGCGCGAGCTCGACGCGCGTCTGCTCGACCGGAACTCCAAGCGCGTGCTGCTCACCGACGCGGGCCGGGCGCTGCTGCCCCGCGCCCGGATCACCCTGGACGCGGCACGGGACGCCGCCGACGCGGTGGCCGAGGTGCGCGGCGGGCTGCGCGGCACGCTGCGCCTGGGCACCCTCACCTCGATCCGGCTGATCGACCTGCCGGGACTGCTCGGCGAGTTCCACCGGCGCAACCCTGGGGTCCAACTGCAGGTCAGTGCCGCGATCACCGGCTCCCAGGGGCACATCGCGGCGCTCGCCGAACGCCGCCTCGACCTGGCCTTCGTCTCGCTGCCGGGACCACGTCCGGCCGGGATCGAGCTGACCCCCCTCGCCGAGGCGACGATGGACCTCGTGGTGCCGCCCGGCCATCCGCTCGCCAGGCGCGCCCACGTGAGCGTCGGCGACCTCACGGGCCTGCGCTTCATCGACTGCCCGGTCGGCTACGGCAACCGCTCCGTCGCCGACCGGGCCTTCGCCGCGGCGGGAGTGCAGCGCCACGTCACCATCGAGATCACCGACATCGGCACCAGCGCGGACTACGTACGGGCCGGGCTCGGCGTCGCCCTGCTGCCCCGCTTCCTCGCCGACACCGCCCACGGGCTCGCCGTGATCCCGGTGTCCGGCGCCGACCTGCGCTGGCCCCTCTTCCTCGCGGCCCCGGCCGACCGGCCCCCGAGCGCCGCCGCCCG
>NZ_JAMOLN010000004.1 GCF_024448165.1 Streptomyces longispororuber | reverse complement strand
GCCGCAGCCGCGGCACCCACGGCTGCGGCCAAGGAGCGCCCGGCCAAGGCGGACCGGAGCGACGACGGCGCCGACGACGGCAAGACGTACGGCAAGCTGACCGAGCAGATCCTGGCGTACTTCGCGAAGGCGGGCGGCGCCGAAGTCCGTGCCCGCGACGTCGCGTCCGCTCTGGGACGCGACACCGACAGCGGCAGCATCAACGCCGTCCGCAGCACCCTCGACCGTCTCGTCGGCGCGTCGCGCGTCCAGCGGGCCGGCCGCGGGCTCTACCGCGCCGTCAAGCCCTGAGCCACCCCCTTCGCCCGCACGTCCGTTTCGTAGACCAGGGACGTACGGTGGCCGTACTGGATGGTGTACATCCGCTTGCCGCCGAAGACGACCTTGGTGGCGGCGGACGGGAAGTAGTCGGTGGTCAGCCGGGGCGGCGCCGTCGTGACGTAGGCCTGGCCCGCCGGCACGGTGTACATGCTCAGGGGCGCCTGCGTCGACGGTGAAAGGCCCGCCGGGATCTCGGCGGGGTCCGGGTAACTGGTGCCGTAGACCTTCACCGGTTCGACGCCCACGGGGCCGACGACGGTCGCGTCGGGCGCCGGAACGGTGTGCGCACCGTGCGGGTTGTGGAACCACACCTTGCTGCCGCTGAACCAGATCGCGGTCCAGTCGCCCTTCTTGTCCGCGACGACGAACTGCTGTCCGGCCTGCGCGGTGCTGCCCCAGTCGTCGACCCGGGTGGTCCCGGGCTCGTCCGGGTGCAGGGCCTGGTCGCCGAAGAGCGGTGCGGACGCCCGGGGTGCGGTGCGCAGGTGGACGAAGTTCGACGCCCGCCGCACGTCGGCGCACTCGGGGGTGGCGCCGCTCGGGTCGTCCTCGGGGCAGATCCGCACGGTGTTCCGGTTGTGGGCGAACCCGGGCGCGATGGTGACGGCGGTCCCGATGTCACCGACACCGTGCCTGCCGTCGACGGGCGCGCCGAGCAGGTCCATGAAGTGGTCCCAGTCCCAGAACGGTCCCGGATCCCAGTGCACCCCGGACGCGAGCGAGGAGTTGGGCCCCACGACGTTGTCGTGCCCGACGACGTGCTGGCGGTCGAGCGGTACGTCGAAGCGTGCGGCCAGGTACTTCACCAGGTCGGCCGTCGCCCGGTACTGGGTCTCGGTGTACCAGGTGGCGCCCTGGGCGGCGAAGCCCTCGTGCTCGATGCCGACCGAGTGCATGTTGGTGACGTAGTTGCCCGCGTGGTACGCGAGGTTCTGCGTGGGGACCATCTGTGTGACCGCGCCGTCGGCGGAACGGATCACGTAGTGCGCCGAGGCCGTGCCCGCGAGTTGGGCGTTGGCGATGGCGGACGCGTAGGAGCCCTCCGTGTCGTGGAGGACGATCTGGTCGATGACGGTGCCGTTGGCGGGCCGGTCGGCGGCCTGGCCGTTCGACGGGTGGGCGGGAACGAACGCGCACGCCAGGGTCGGTGGGCACTCGGTGGCCGTGGCCGCGGCGGCGGGCAGCTTCAGCTCGCCGCGCTGCGTGGCGGCCGGCGCGACCGCGGGGTCGGCGGCGAGCCGGACCCGCTGTCCGTCGGACGTCCTGCGGGCGGTGCCCTTCTTCATCGTGGCGAACACGTGGTTCGCGTAGGCGGCGGCGCCCCGCTGGTCGCGTGCCTGGGCGTAGCGGGCGACAGCCGCGTACCAGTCGTCCGGATCGTCGGACAGCCTGCCGTGGAGCTGCTTCTCGTACGACGCGAGCAGCGCCGCTCCGCCACGGATGTTCGCCGCGGGGTCGTCGCGCAGTGCACGGGTCGACCGGCCCGTCAGCTGGGCCGCGGCCCGGAGCGTGTGCAGCGCGTCGTCCGCCGCCAGCTTCTTCACGTCGGACCGGCCGGCCGCGCCCGCCGCCCCGCCGGCCATCATGTCGGCGGTGACGTCGGTCAGGTGCATGGGGCCGTATCCACCGGAGGTGCTGTGTCCGCCCTGGTGGGTCTCCCAGGCCGACTGCTGGTAGGCGACAGCGAGCAGGACGTTCCGAGGGACCTGGTACTCGTCGGCCGCCTGCGCGAACTCCTGTTGCAGCGTTGTCTCTTGGGCCGGATCGTCCTGCGTCGCCCGGGCCACCGCCGGGACGGCTATCGCGCCCGCCACCACCAGGGCCGCCGCGCCGAGCGCGACCGGCCTGCGGCGCAGGGCGTGTTTGCGGCGAGATGCCTGAGTAGGCGATCTGTCTGTCATGTCAGTCCCACTGTTGAACGAGCCGAATGATGTCTTCGTCACGAGGCGCGGCGGGGCGGTGATACGCCCATGAGGGGCCTGCGCCAGGGGAGTTGTGCGGTCGCCGGGGCGAGGAGGCCCGAACCCCGGCGTTCACACTGTTTCGTGTTGAACGTATCAGACGGGCCACTCGGTCAACACAGTGGTAATTCGGCCAGTGCGGACCGTCCCTGTGGTCGTCAGTCGGCGGCGTGCGCGCTCCAGTGGCCTTCCAGCAACTCGGCGACCTCGGCGGGACGTTGGAGCACCGGCCAGTGGTTGCAGTCCATCTCGACCACCGAGGAGGCGTGCAGCGAAGCGCCGAGCTTGCGTCCGAACTCAATCTGGCACGCGGGGTCGAGCGCTCCCCAGAAGACCAGGCAGGGCGCCGACACGGCCTTCAGTCCCGGTTCCCACTCCGCTCCCATGGTGACGGCGGAGCGGTACAGCTTGAGGACGGAGTCCTTCATCGGCTCGTCCACGCGGCTCGCCATCTCCTTGGCCGGCCGGATGGGCACGTCGAAGCCTGCCGCCAGGTCCTGGGCGAACGGCTCGGGGCGCAGTTCGCGCATGAAGCGGTCGCCCTCGACCCGGTCCTGCCAGATCTTGGCCAACGGGTGCCACACATATGCGGAGTTGACCGGCCCGTTGCCACCGGCCCAGGTGCGGACCAGATCGGGGCGCAGGCAGGCGACGCGGAGGGTGAGGATGCAGCCCCAGTCGTGGCCGACCAGGTCGACCGGCTCGCCGACCCGTTCCAGTCGTCGGATCAGCCAGTCGACGTACTCCTCCTTGGTGGAGCCGAATCCGTTCGGACGCGGGGCGCCGAAGCCGGGCAGGTCCCAGGCTTCCACGTCGGTCCTGGTCAGGTGCTGTCGCACGCCGTCCCATACGTGATGGGTGTCAGGCACGCCGTGGATCAGGATGGCAGGCATGAGCGATTCCTTCTTCATGAGGCGGCTGCGCCTCGCGGGCGAAAGAGGAGACACATCTTGTCACATCGTGTTTCTTCGGCCCGCCCTCCGGAGCGGTGGCGGTTGACGCGCCGGGAGGCACGCAACCGTTGCGCTTTGCCATGACAGTGGCAACAATCGGTGGACAAGTCCTTTGCCCGCGGCACGCGAGTGGGATGAGAGGGAGACATGGTTTCGGCATCGCGCACTGCACGCTCGGCCCGCTCGGCCCGCACCATCGAGAGCACCGCTGAAGGTCTCCAGGGGGACCTCGACCGTCTGGAGCTGCAGAAACGGGCGCTGGAGAGGGAACTCGCCGCCGTCGCCGCCCATCTCGACACCGTGCGCCGGGCCGTGCACGCCCTGGAAAGCGTGATGACGGGCCCGGCGGATTCAGTGGGCTCGGAGGGGCTGGAGGAGGCGGAGAACGCTGCGAACCCGGTGCCCGCCGCGAAACCCGCCGCCCCGCGGCCGCCCAAACGCGCCACGAAGTCCGGTAAGCGGGCGCCCCGCTCGAAGAACACCTCCCGGGTGAAGAGCAGCACCGCCACGGACACGGACACGGACACGGACACGGACACGGACACGGACCGCCCGTACGGCCGGCTGACCGAACAGATCCTCGCCTACCTCGCGCAGGCCGGTGACACCGACGTGCGCGCCCGCGACGTGGCGGCGGCACTGGGCCGCGCCACCGACAGCGGGAGCATCAACGCCATCCGCAGCACGCTCGACCGTCTCGTCGGCGCCTCCCGGGTCCAGCGCACCGGCCGGGGCCTCTACCGTGCCCAGCGGTCCTGACCCCGACGGACCGGATGGCGAAGGCGGGTCATGGTTGTCATGGCCCCGGACGCCGGTTCGCGGGGGATCGAAAGCGTCCGGGGACCACAGCACCCACCCGGTTCGGTGGAGCGGGTGCGACAGTGTGTCCGACGCCTTCCGGGTGGAATACGCCTCGGCGTCGGAAACACTGAATTCACCCTACCGCACGTCTGCACGCCCATTGACACCGTATGCTCGGAGAAGTGAGTCGGTCGGTAACAGTGTCATCAACAGTGGCAGATTCGCTTGAAGCAGGGCCGTCACGCACGGATCATCGGACGGCGTGAAGCACCCTCACCCTCACCCTCACCCTCACCAGTCGGCACCGCTGTCTCCCGGCACCCATGCGCTCACCGTCCCCCACGGCACCGCCCGCGTCGTACAGCGGTACCACGTCGCCGGTTCGGGCCCCGTGTGCGTCGCTCATTCAGGCGGACCGGGAATCGGCTGGGAGTACCTCCGGACGCCCGAGCTGGAGAAGCGTCTGACCATGGTCTACGTCGAGCCGGTCGGCACGGGCCGGTCCGGGCGGCTGCCGGACGCCGGCGACTACACCGTGGCCACGTACGCGAACCTCCTGCACCACGTCGTCGACCACCTCGGACAGCCGCGCGTTCACTTGCTCGGGCACTCCCACGGCGGTTTCGTCGCCCAGCGGTACGCACTCGACCACCCGGACCGCCTCGCCTCCCTCGTCCTGTACGACACCTCCCCGGTGGCGGACGGCGCGTTCTGGTCGGCGGCGGTCGCCGCCATGGAGCGGTTCGTGGCACGGAACGTCGAGGCCCATCCCGAGGTAGCCGGTTACACCGCCGCCCTCACCACCCCGCTCGGCCCCCTGGACGACGACGGAGCCACCACCGTCCTGCGGCAGATCATGCCGGCCTACGTCTTCAACTACTGGGGCCGCGAAGGGGAGTTCGGGCCTGCCCGCCGGACGCTGCGGATGTACGCGGCTCCCAACCGGGGCGAGGGTGCCCCGTTCGACGTGCGGGCGGAGCTGTCCCGTGTCACCGTTCCCACGCTGGTCCTGGCCGGGGAGGACGACTTCATCTGCGGTCCTCGCTGGGCCCGCCTCCTGGTCGAGTCGATGCCCGCTGCCGCGTTGTCGGTCCTGAAGGACACCGGGCACCTCGGACACGTCGAGCGGCCCGCGCTGTTCGGTGCCGCGGTGCTGGGGTTCCTCCAGGAGCACGGCGTTCCGTCGTCGTAGCCATCCGCGCAGCCGCGGTCGTGGCTGTCACAAAGTGAGCCGCTGTCCGGTCATTCATGCGAGCACGGATGATTCACCGGTGGTGACTCGCACCGTTAAATATGCATCTCAGTTGCCAGTTTGGAGTCGACATGCTGTCCGAACGGTCCGCACAGATCGTCCGCACCACCCTCCCCGCCGTGGGAGCCAACCTCGGCACCATCACCGAGCTGTTCTACCGCCGCATGTTCGAGGAACGGCCCGAGCTGCTCAGCGACTTGTTCAACCGGGCGAACCAGGCCAGCGGCGCGCAGAAGGAGGCGCTCGCCGGTGCCGTCGCCGCGTTCGCGACCGCGCTCGTGGAGCACCCCGACGAGCGCCCCGACGCGGTGCTGGGCCGCATCGCGAACAAGCACGCCTCCCTCGGCATCACCTCCGACCAGTACACGCTGGTCGCCCGCCACCTCCTCGGAGCCGTCGCAGAGGTCCTCGGTGACGCGGTGACCCCGGCGGTGGCCTCCGCCTGGGACGAGGTCTACTGGCTGATGGCCAACGCCCTCATCGCCATGGAGGCCCGGCTGTACGCGCAGGCCCAGGTCGAGGACGGTGACGTCTGGCAGACCATGGAGGTCGCCGAACGCCACGAGGAGACCCCTGACACGGTGTCCCTCGTCCTGCGCCGCGCCGACGGGTCGCCGGCCGGGCCGTTCGTCCCCGGCCAGTACGTCAGCGTACGGGTCGAACTGCCCGACGGGGCACACCAGATACGGCAGTACAGCCTCGCCTCGGCCCCCGGCCTCAAGACCTGGCGCATCACCGTCAAGCGGGAGTACTCCGCCGACGGCCGGGTGCCCGAGGGCGAGGTCTCCTCCTGGCTGCACGCCCACGCCAGGGCCGGCGACACCCTCCGGGTCTCGCTCCCCTTCGGCGACCTCCTGCTCCCCGAGGGCGACGGCCCGCTGCTGCTCGCCTCGGCGGGCATCGGCGTCACCCCCATGCTGGCCATGCTGGACCACCTGGCCACCACCTCGCCCGACCGGCCGGTGACCGTCGTCCACGCGGACCGCTCCCCCGCCGATCACGCCCATCGCCTGGAACTCGTCGAGCTGGTCGACCGGCTCCCCCGTGCCTCGCTGCACGTCTGGTACGAGGACACCGACCACCCCGACGCCGCCGCGGACCACGTCAACGAGGGCTGGGCCGACGTCGCCCGTCTCTCCCCCTCGCCCGACACCACGGCGTTCCTGTGCGGGCCGCTGGCCTTCATGAAGGCCGTCCGCGGCGACCTGCTCGCCCACGGGCTGAGCCCCAGGTCCATCCACTACGAGGTGTTCGGCCCTGACCTCTGGCTCAGCAAGTGAGCGAGAAGGTGTGCTCGCCGCTGCGGACCGACGCCGAGCGCAATCGCGAACGCATCGTGGCGGCGGCCCGCCGTCTCGTCTCCCGCGAGGGACTCGGCGTCTCCATGACCGCCGTCGCCCGCGAGGCAGGCGTCGGCAACGCGACCCTGTTCCGTCGCTTCGGCACCAGGGAACGTCTCATCGACGCCGTGTTCCTGGACCGTGTGGAGGCCCATCACCGCCTCGTGACGGCCTGTTCGGACGATCCGGACCCGTGGCAGGGATTCGCCGACTACGTCCGGTGCGTCTGCGCCCTGCAGGCCGCGGACCCGACCTTCGTAGAGGCCCTGACGATGACGTTCCCCGCCGGAGTCGTGGAGACCCGACGCGCCGCGGCGGCCCGCGGCGCGCTGGGGCTCATCTCCCGTGCCCAGCAGGCCGGTTGCCTGCGCGAGGATTTCAGCGACCGCGACCTGACCGTCCTGCTGCTGGCCAACGCGGGCGTCGTCGGAGCGGCCGGAACCGCGGCCGGGATCGCCTCGCGTCGCCTCGTGGCACAGATGCTGCGCGCCTACGCCACCCCGGACGCACCCGTCACACCACTGCCGGAGGCTCCGCCGCGCCCGGCGCTCTACCACGCCATGATCGGCCTCATCCGCTCGCGGCCCGCATGAGCGGGGCGGTACAACCGGGACTACGGCAGGGACAACAGGCCCGCCGTCACGGCACGCGGCAGTGACGGGTTCGCGGCCGCGGCTTCCACCACCTGCCAGTCGGCGTCCGTCAGCAACTCCTCGATGAGGTGGGGCGGCAGGGCCGGGTGGCCGGCGGCCAGGGGGCGCGCCTGTTCGTCGGGCAGGCAGTCGCGCAGCGCCGAGCCGGTGGCGTTGGGGTGCCGGGCGACCGCCCGGAGCGCCTTCCGTACCGGGGGATCGTGACGGGCCAGGTCCTCCAACAGTGCGGGAGACGCGTCCGGGTTGGCCGCCACCCGGGCGACGACGCGGACCCCGTGCCGGCCGACCATGGCCCGCAACTGCGCTTCGGACAGGCCCGGGTGCGCGGCGACGGACGTGACCACCTTCGCGTCGGGGTCGGCGGCCAGCGCGTCGCGGATCCCGGGCGGCAGGTCGCGCCGTTGGGCCAGGAGCATCCGCAGGGCGGGATGCGGTGACCGCGCCAACTCCTCGACCTCGGTGGGGGATGCAGTGGCGATCCGCGGCAGCAGGGTGGGGCCGGTCCTGGTGGTGCGGGTCAGGTCGACGAGGACGTCGAGCGGTACGTGCGGGTGGTGCGCGAGCGCGCGCCGTACCTCGGAGTCACGGTCGCCTGCGAGGGCGCGGATCAGCGTGTCGTCGACGGCGGGGTTCTCGGCGAGGTCGGCCCGGACGCCGGGGGTGGGATCCGCGGCGAGTCGCGCGTACACCTGTGAGGGCAGGTCGGTGCGCGTGGCGAGCGCCCAACGCAGCAGGGCGGAGCGGTGGTCGGCGAAGCCGACGACGGCTGCGGTGGGCGTGGCCGGGTTGCGCAGTGCGGCCTGCCGGAGGTCGTGCAGGGTGGACGCGTGGGAGCCGTCGCAGGAGGCGCCCGGCAGCAAGTCGCAGTCGAACCGCGGGCAGTTCCGGTCGTGGACGAACGGTGTCTCCTCCCGGTCGCAGACCAGGCACCGCTGTGCGGGCGGCAGGCCCTCGCCCGTGATCAGCATGGCCAGGACGGCCGGGGGCGTCGCCTCGTTGGCGGCGAGCGCGCGACGGACCTCGGCGTGCGGGTGCCGGGCGAGGCCCGCAGCCCGGTCCGGCGTGGCCCACAGCGCGAGCTCGGCGACGACCCGTACGTCGGGATCCGCGCCGAGCGTGTCGACGACGTCGGCCGGGAGCCCGGGGCAGGCTGCCAGCTTCTCCCGGCGCTCGACGTTCGGATCGGTGGCGAGGAGCCTCGTCCACTCCGGGTCGCCCGCGCCTTCGTCGAGCACGGCGAGCGCGGCGTCCGGCTGTGTCGCGGGGTCGACGTCGGCGGCCGTCAACCGGCCCAAGTGGGCGAGCTGCACGGCGTTTCCCTCGCTCCGGGCCGCCAGCGCGACCGCCTGGGCGTGGCTGAGGTCGGGGCGGCGGGCGAGGTGCGCGGCGACGTCTTCGTCCGCGACGGCGATCAGCCGGTCGACGAACTCGGCCGGCAGGGCGGCGTTGTCGGCGAGACCGCACAGGACATGGTGCACAGGGCGCATCCTGCCCGGTGAGCGGCCGAATGGCCCGCCGTTTTCGACGGGACCGAACACGGTTGGCGGCACGCGAGCTGCTGCTGCGCCCCGGTGTTCCGGTGCCTCTGCACGGCCGGTACGGACGGCGTGTCGTGCTCCAGTAGTCTTCCGGTCGATCACACGCCCGACTGTGAGGACCAAGCGAGTTGACCGGCCTGTCTGCTTTCCCGCTGCCCTTTCACGCCTCCCGCTCCATATCGTTCGCGACGCCCCGGACGCTGCGGGAACTGCAGATGATGCAGTGCAGTGCCCACATCCGTGCGAAGCCCGACTGGTTCGACAAGAAGGACGACGCCGGCATCGTCGCCCGGTGGACGCAGGAAGCGATCGGCCAGGGTCTCACCGAGGCCCAGGTGCGTTACGTCCTCGCCGAACTCGCGCACTACGCCGCGCTGCGGGACGGCCGGACCGGCATCGAGGTGTCCGCCGTGGACGGGGTGTGGCAGTCGGACACGTTGATCGACGAGGAGTTGCGCTCCCGGCTGCGGGAGGCCGTCCGGGTGCTGGAAGAGGTGCCCGACGCGGAGAAGGACTGGCACCCCGGGTCGGACGGCCAGGTGCTGGACCTGGTGCACCCCTCGCTCTTCTGCCTCGTGAACGGGGTGAGCGGGGCGCCCGAGCGGGCCTGGCGGAATCCGACGGACCGCTACTCGAAGTACGAGTTCTCGGAGAAGTTCCAGTGGCTTCCCACGGACGTCGACGTCCGTGCCGACGGCGACGTCGCCTTCCGCTCGTACGTCAACAACGTCCACCCGGAGCAGCACCGCGCCCTGAACGCCGTCCTGCCCGAGTTGTTCGCGCGCATGCGTCCCCTGTGGGAGAACGTCCTCACCGATCTGCGCCACCCGCGGCCCCTGCGGATCGAGACCGATCCTTACGGTTGGTACGACGCGGAGCCGGTCTACCCGCGCAAGACGGCCGACGGTGACGACGAGGCCTACAAGGAGGCCTACCAGGCGTGGGAGACCGCCTACGACGCCTGGCGGGAGAACCGCCACCCCGTCGTTCCGGACGCCCCCGCCTTCACCGCGCCCGAGGCGCCCGAGGACTCCGCCCGGGTCGATCTGCGCGGCCGCCGTCTCCAGGTCATCGCCAAACTCGCCACGATCCACCTCACCCCGGAGCGGCCCGAGTACCCGGGCGGTTCCTGGCACGTCGAGGGCATGCTGAACGAGCGGATCGTCTCGACCGGCATCTACTACTGGGACAGCGAGAACATCACCGAGAGCCGGCTGAGCTTCCGGACGGCGCTCGACGACCCGGAGTACGAGCAGAACGACGACGACGGCATGCGTGAGGTCTACGGCCTGGAGAACGAGGACGCCCTCAACCAGACGCTGGGGTCGGCCTCGACGCCCGCCGGCCGCTGCCTGGCGTTCCCGAACGTCCTGCAGCACCGCGTCAGCCCGTTCCGTCTCGCGGACCCCGCGCGCCCCGGGCATCGCAAGATCCTCGCGTTCTTCCTGGTCGACCCGTCGGAGACGATCGTCTCGACCTCCGACGTGCCCCCGCAGCAGCCCTGGGCCGCCACGTCGACCATGACGCTCGACCAGGCCAAGAGCTACCGCGAGGAGCTCATGCGGGAACGCAAGTTCTTCGTCGCCGAGCACAACGAGCAGCTCTACGAGCGGGAGTTCTCGCTCTGCGAGCACTGACCGAACTGACTGGGGCGGGTACGTCTGAAGCTCCGCCGAAAGTGACGTGGCGGAGCTTCGGACGTACCGCGGCTCCTCCCGTCCACCCGCCCCATGAGGAGCACTTCAGATGGCTCGCACCACTCCGTCACGCCCTCTCGACGTCGAGGCGCTGTTCCCGGAGGTGAGTGTTCACCGTCGGGACGCCGTCCGACTGCATCCGCGTGCCGGTGACCCCGGCATACGGGAGAGCTCTCTCGGTGGACCGCTGCTGTGGCCGGGTCCGCAGCCGTGGCCGCACTGCGACGACGACCACCCGCGCACGGCCCTCTCCCCGTCGGGACCAGGGCCGATCCCTCTGGTCCCGGTCCTTCAACTCTTCGCCGCCGACGTGCCTGAGCTGCCGTACCCCGCCGGAACGGATCTGCTGCAGGTGCTGTGGTGTCCGTTCGACCACGAGCACGGCTACGTGCCGCGCCCCGAGGTCTTCTGGCGGGACAGTTCCCTGATCGACGTCGAGGCGGCCGCCCCGCCCCGCCCGACCGACACCCACGACGACTACCTCCCGAACCCCTGCGTCCTGCATCCGGAACGGGTCACCGACTACCCGAACTGGGATCTGCCCGACGACGTCGCGGAAGCGCTGGAGGACAGGTTCGAGGAGCTGGAGGAGGAGACCGGCTGGTCCTACTGGTCGCACCTCTCCGTGTCGGAGGGAATCAAGGTCGGCGGCTACCCGACCTGGACGCAGGACCCGTACTGGCCCACGTGCCCGAGCTGCGCCGAGCGCATGGACCACCTGCTCACCATCAACTCCGCGGAGTTCGACGGCGAGAGCTGGCGCACCTGGCTCCCCGTCGAGGACACCCCCGCCACGGGCACGATCTGGGACCTGCCCTACGAGGAGCGCTCACGGATCCAGTGCGCACCGGGGCTGATGCTCGGGGACATGGGCGGCATCTACCTCTTCGAGTGCCTGCGCTGCCCCGACCGGCCTTTCGCGTATCACTCCGACTGTTCCTGACCTTCGTCTCGGCAGCAGAGCCACGTCCTGCACCCGCACCCCGTGTTGTGAACACCGCATTGCGGTAACGGAGTTGGCCTGGGCCGCAGGATGTGGGCTTCCTACACTCGCCGCGTGACGATCTCTACGGACGTACGTGAAGCGGTGGTTGACGAGGCGGCCTACGATCGGCGGCGGCTGCGGCAGTGGCTGAGTGGGCGGGCCCGTGCCGATGGGGTGGCCCGGCGTGACGTGATGCGGCTGCTCGCCGCCGCGGGGCTGGCGACCGGGCTGCCGGTGGCGGCCGCGCGGGGTGCGTCGGCGGCCACGGCGGCGGCCGGGATCGTCAAGCCGCTTCCCGAGGCGTGGTTCACGGCGCGGGGCACGAACGCGGAGACGAACTTCGCGGCCCTCGCGGACAGCGGGCACCACACTCCCGTCTCGCACTTCTTCGTCCGGAATCACACCTCCAGTCCTCAACTCGATTCCGCGGACTGGGCGTTGAAGGTGTGGGGTGGCGGGCTTGAGGGGGGTGGTCGGGAGTTCTCCCTCGGCGATCTCAAGCGTCTGCCCGCCGTGACCCGGTCCTGCGTCGTCGAGTGCGCGGGCAACGGGCGCAGCTACTTCACCAGCCAGCAGGGGCAGAGCGTCTCGGGTACGGCCTGGACGCTGGGGGCCATCGGGTCGGCCCGGTGGCGCGGCGCGCGGCTGGCCGACGTGCTGCGGCTGGCGGGGCTGCGGCGCGACGCGGTGGACGTGCTGCCGCGCGGTCTCGACGCCGACTACGTCACCGCGGACGGCATGAACCTGGGGCGGGTTCGGCGCCCGTTGCCCGTCGCGAAGGCGCTGGACGACGTGATCCTCGCGTACGAGATGAACGGTGAGCCCCTGCCGCCCGACCACGGAGCCCCGGTCCGGCTGATCGTGCCGGCCTGGATCGGCATCGCCTCGATCAAGTGGGTCGGTGACATCGAGGTCTCCACCGAGCCCCTCTTCTCGCCCTGGAACACCGACTTCTACCGTCTGTTCGGCGACGCGTACCCGCCCGGGGGCAGCACACCGCTGTCCCGGCAGACGATCAAGTCGGCCTTCGAACTCCCGTGGAACGCAAGCCTTCCCGCCGACACCAGCCACCGCCTCACCGGCCGCTCCTGGTCCGGCGCGGGCACCATCGCCCGCGTCGAGATCAGCACGGACGCCGGTCACACCTGGCGGCGCGCCCGCCTCCACGACACCCCGCGACGCGCCGACTGGGTCCGCTGGTCCGCGAGTTGGCGTCCCACCACCCCCGGCCCGGCCACCGTCCTCGCCCGCGCGACCGACACGACGGGACGTACGCAACCGGCGGCCACGCAGCACAACACGCAGGGCTATCTGTTCGACGCCGTGGTGCGTCACCCGGTCACCGTCGTCTGACATCACCGGTACCGGTGAAGAGTCCAAGTCCCCTTGCTCGTTCGTCCATGGAGCCACCTGGTACGGGCGAGTACAACCGGTGTGGAAGGAGCCCTGAGGGACCGCCACGGTGCGTCCCTCGGGTGAACGGCGGCACGGGCAGGCGGGTGGGCCGAGCTCCCCCACGACACACGTGCCTCCTTCTCCGGACAGTGCGTCCTCGCGGCCGTCGCGCCCCTCGGGTGCGGTGGCCCGCGAGCCCCTGATGCCCCACACATCGAGAGAGGGACGGCACATGTCACACCACGTCAGATCGACTCTGCGCCGCTGGGCCACCGTCGGCGCGACCGCAGGTCTGCTCGCGCTCGCCCCCCAGGCCGCGTCCGCGTCCGTGGGCGGCGGCAACGTCTCCATCGGATGGTCGATCGCCGGCGTCCCGTCCGGCGGGATGAGCAACATCACCTTCCCCATCACCGTGAACCCCGCGACGGCGCACCAGAGCGGGATCTACTTCGCCCAGCAGTTCGACTTCGCGAACGCCTTCGGCTACACCGGCCTCCAGCCCCGGGAGAACAGCGGCGGTCACGAGCGGCTCTCGGCCCGGTTCTCCACCTTCACCGACGGCGCGACCACGACCGACCCGCTCTGCCACGCGGGCGCCGACGGCGGGCCCGGCGTGACCTGCGCGGTCGACTTCGACGCGGTCTACGGCCACCGGTACGACATCAAGGTCGAACAGTCCGGGACCGACACCTGGAAGGGAACGGCGCGGGACTCGGTCACCGGCACGTCCGTGCACCTGGGTTCCTGGCGCCTGCCGTCGGGCAGCGGAAAGCTCCAGGGCTCGCAGGGCGGCTTCGTCGAGTACTACGCCGGGATCCCGAGCTGCGCGCAGATGCCCAGGTCCGACGCCGTGTTCGGCGGCCCGACCTCCACGGACGCGGGCGGCCTGAGCGGCACGTCCAGAGCCAACTACGAGTACAGCGACTGTGTCGGCACGTCCAACTACCAGGCGGAGAACGCCGGAACGGGCACGCACGTGACCCGGGGCTTCGTCTCGTAGCCCCTGCCCTTCGTGGCCTCCGGCGGGCGTCGGTCGAGGCGGGACCGGCGCCCTCCTACGCCGCACCCGAACGCAGCCGCTGCCCCTGCCGGTAGCGCAGGGGCGACTGGCCGACCTGGCGTTTGAACGCGGTGCTGAAGGCGCTCTCGGAGGTGTACCCGAGCTGGGACGCCAGGGCTCCGACGGACACGTCCTGGTCGCGCAGCGTCTGCTGCGCGACCAGCATCCGCCAGCGCGTGAGGTAGGTGAGCGGCGGGACGCCCGCCACGGCCCTGAAGCGTTCGGCGAACGACGTGCGGGACATGGCCGCGGCGCGGGCCAGTTCGTCCAGGTGCCAGGCCCTCGCGGGATCGGCGTGCATGAGGCCGACGGCCGGCCGCAACCGTTCGTCAGTCAGTACCCGCAGCCAGCCCGGGGGCAGTTCGGCCTGGCCGACGTAGGCGCGGACCATCTCCAGGACCAGGAGCTGGACGTGCTGGCGGATCGCGAACTCCGCGCCGATCCGGCCGCCGCTGACCTCGTCGAACAGCCGGTGGACGGTGGCGCGCAGGCCGGCCGCCTCCCGGACCGACCCCCGGATGTGGCCGACCGGGGGGAGCGCCTGCGCCAGCAGCATCCGGCCCGCGGGGTCCAGGTCGACCCGGCCGCCGACCAGGACGTCGTCGGTGTCGAAGTCGACTCCCGCGAGATCGATCGCGGGGGCGTCCTCCTCGGGCCGGATCTCACGACGCGGCCCACCGCCGGTGCCGGTGTCAGTGCCGCCTTCGAGTTCCAGCCACGACCGGTTGTTCAGGACCGCGACGTCGCCCGGCTCCAGCTCGATCGGCGCGTCGAGGCCGTCCGTGGTCAGCCGTGCACGCCCGCTCACCAGCGCGAAGAACTTGAACGTGGTCCCCAGCTCCCCGCGCGAGACCCACGGTCCACGCGCGGCGAAGCCACCGGACAGCACTCCGCGGACCTCGATGAGGTCGAACACCTGGGACAGCTGGTCTCTCTCCATGTCTGTACTCTCGCGAAGAAAACCCGGATCTACAAGTATTCAGAGTCCGGTCGAGGTGGCGCACGCTGAAGACATGACGCTCATCACCGCACACAAGCAGCGCCCCATCGCCTCCGGATTCACCCCGTCGTCGACGGCCGCCGACGTCATGGCGGGCATCGACCTCACCGGCAAGAACGTGATCGTCACCGGGGGCCACTCCGGGCTCGGCCTCGTCGCCACCCGCGCCCTGTCCGGCGCGGGCGCCTCGGTCACCGTCGGCGCCCGCGACACCGACCGTGCCGCGCGGGCGGTCGCCGGGCTCGCGGGCGTCGAGGTCCGCCGCCTCGACCTGCTCGACCCGGAGTCGATCGACGCCTTCGTCACCGGATACCTGGACTCCGGCCGCCCGCTGCACATCCTCGTCAACAACGCGGGCTTCCCCGGCGCCGCCGCCCTCGTCCACGACGCGCGCGGCTACGAAGCACAGTTCGCCGTGAACCACCTCGGCCACTTCCAGCTGACCTTGGGCCTGCACGCGGCGCTGCGCGCCGCCGGAGGGGCCCGGGTCGTCACCACCAGCTCCGGCGCCCAGCGCATGTCCGACATCCTCTGGGACGACCCGCACTTCACCACCGGCCGCTACGACCCCGGCCTCGCCTACCCGCAGTCCAAGACCGCCAACGTGCTGTTCACCGTCGAGCTGGACCGGCGCTGGGCCGCCGACGGCATCCGCGCCTACGCCCCGCACCCGGGCATCGTGCCCGCCACCGCCTTCAACAAGTCGGTGGGTGAGGACGCGCAGCGAGCCATGGGTCTCATCGACGCGTCCGGCGAGCCGGTCATCGCCCCCGAGCGTGGGCAGAAGACGCCCGAGCAGGGCGCGGCGACCATCCTGTTCGCTGCCACCAGTCCCCGGCTCGACGGCATCGGCGGCGTCTACCTCAACAACAGCGACATCTCACCGCTGGACGAGGACACCCGGCCCGTCGACCTCACCGCTCCGGACGCGGGTACGGTTCCGGCCGACGTCGCGCCCCACTCCATCGACCCCGGTTCCGCCCGCCGCCTGTGGGAGTTGAGCGAGCGTCTGATCGCCCGGCCGTCGGGTGGGGCTGTCTGAGAGTGGTCGGGTGGGCGAGACTTGCGCCCTACCCGCCCGCGCGCCGAGGAGCCCCCTGGATGAGCAACGTACTGACCATGTACAACGGCCCGAAGAGCATGAAGAGAGCCGACGACCGCGGGCCCGAGAGGGTGGCGGCCATGGTCAGCTTCGCCGACACCTCGGGACCGGCCCCTTCGGCCGTGTACGTGGAGCGGGACCTGCCGCCGGGTGGCGTCCCCGCCTATCTCGCGGCCCGGGGCGGCGGAGTCCGTAACTTCGCGCTGTGGTCCGACGACCGCCGCCGGGAGCGGGTGGCGACCGTGGTGACCAGGTCGGCCACCGGCGGCGTCGCGACGTTCCAAGTCCTGGGCTCGCAAGGGGAGTTGATCGGCACGGTCGTCCGCGAGAAGGCGCTGCGCGGCCGGCGGCTGCGCACCCGCTGGACCGTGAGTCAGTCCGGCGGCCCCGACGCGGTGGGCCTCAAGGGCCGGATCGTGTGGTGGTGGTTGTGGTGGCTGGCGCTGCCCTTCATGGTCCTGGTCCTCGTGTTCTCCGTCTTCGACAGCGTTCCGGGCAACGAGGGCGGCCTCGCACGCGCCCCGCGGCGCATCAGGTGGCGTGCGCACGGACAGGTCCCGCTGGAGTTCAGGTCCGGCGGCGACAAGCTGCACCTGCACGCGCCCGGCGTGGACTGGCGGCTCGGCGCCGCGCTGATCGCCCTGCTGCGCAGCTTCAACAGCGGGTCGTGGGACAAGACGAAGGGGTGACCGGCGGCTCCCGCCCGGGAGCGCGGGTGGTGTTCCGGGGCCGGGCACAGTAGAACTGGGCCTCATGTCCGATCAATGGCCACCCCGCCGCCCGGTGCCGATGCCCGCACCGCCCGGCTGGTACCCGCCGCCACCGGTCCCGGAGGTCAGCACCGGCTATCGGCGGTGGGCCCGCGTTCTGCTGGCGCTCGCGATCGTCGTCGCGAGCCTCATGGCGGTCGCCCTCGTGGCCAGTGTCGTCCTCCTCGTGCACGCGGACGCGGACACCGAGAACGCCGCGTCCGGCTATCTCGCCCTCTTCCTCTGGTTCGGGATCGCCGCCGCCGTCCCGGTCCTCCTGGCCCTCGGCATCCCCGGTGTCGTCATGACGCGGCGCGTCCGCCGGCACCAGCGGGCAACGGCCGCCCCCGAGTAGACCTCTCGGGCCGTACGCGTTCGCCGCCGCCGATGACGACGACGGCGCTCCTTCCCCACCAGCCGGTACGCGGGGGAAGGAGCGCCGTCGTCCGGTCGCCGGGACCGTCGTTCGGGTCAGCGGGTGCCCAGCAGGGCGCGCCAGGTCTGCGGGCCGACGACGCCGTCGACCTGGAGGCCGTGCTTCTTCTGGAAGGCGGTCGTCGCGGACTTGGTGTTCGCGCCGAACGCGCCGTCGACCTTGAGGCCGTAGCCGTACACGTTGAGCTGCGTCTGGGCCGCCTTCACCGCCTGGCCGGAGGAGCCGGACCTGACCGTCTTCACCAGCTTGGACCAGGTGTTGGGGCCGATGACGCCGTCGGCGGTCAGGGACCGGGACTTCTGGAACTTGAGGACCGCGGCACGGGTGTTGGGGCCGAAGCTGCCGTCCGCCGTGAGCGAGTAGCCCTGCGCGGCCAGCAGTTGCTGGGCGGAGCGCACGTCCGCGCCCTTGGAGCCGCTCTTCAGGATCGGCCAGGAGGCGCTCGGCGCCGGGACCTGCCCGCCGCCACCGCCACCGGTGCCGCCACCGCTGAGCTTGACCGGGCGGAAGGGGTCGTAGTTGTCGCTGCCGATCCCGTACTTGAGCTGGCGGTGCGTCGTGCCGTACGTGCCGCGCTGCTCGTACGCCCAGTAGGCGCTGTGCGAGGCGTTGGCCCACTTCTCGAAGATCACCACGTGGCGGAAGTCGCCGTCACTGGTGCTGTAGTCGATCAGCAGGTCGCCCTTGAGGAGCTGGCTCACGCTGCCGAGACGCTTGGTGACTCCGTTGCGGGAGTCGGCGAGGCCGACGGTGTTCAGGCCCGGCTTGCCCAGTCCGAGCGCCATGGAGACGTAGCCGGAGCAGTCCTGGCGGTAGCCGTCCTTCCAGTTGCGCTCCATGCTGTAGGGCACCGGGCCGCCGTTGTTGGCGGTGAGCCAGGTGCGGGCCCGGTTGATCATCGTGTCGCGCGAGAGGCTGGCCGTGGCCATCGACGCCAGCTCGCTGGTCTGGGTGACGAGCTTGCTGTCGGCCTCGGGCTCGGGCCCGTAGGCGGCCGCCTTCTGGACGTCGATCGTCGTCGGTCCCGACGAGTCGCTGTCGGCGATCGACGGGACGACGGCGATCGCGGCGGCCGCGACGCCTCCGGCGGCGACGCCGATGAGAGTGATCTGCGCGCGGCGAGTGAGCCTGTTGCGAAGAGACATGATTCCCCCGAATTCCCGTGTGTCGTGGCTCGCCGGCCCTGGTGGGCCAACCGGGACGCGACGTGCTGGACGTCCCCCAGTCGCCGTCTGCGGCTCCTGGTGCGACCTCACGATGGCAAGGTCCGCGGTCCTGGCCCAGCCCTGTGCGGAAGCCGCACCGGTCGGTGACGTGACCCCGACAATGTTCGGAACGTGCGACCGGGCGCGTTACGAACCGTGGTGCGCGGCGCGATCCTCCCTGCTGAGCCGAGCCGAGCAGAGCCGGGCCTCCGGCGTCCGGCGTCGGTCGGCATACGTATGACTCAGTCCGCGTGGCTCCGGCGCTTTCGTCGGCGTACGGACCCGGCACGGTCGGCAGTAGAACGACGGAGGCGTCGCCCGGCGTTCACGGCGACAGTGAAGTCACTGCACCGGACGCCCCGCTCACACATGTGCGGCGCCTCGTCGTCCGGCATCGACGAAGGATTCAGCATGACTCGTACGTGGTTGATCACTGGCGCCTCCCGGGGGTTCGGGCGCGCCCTGGCGGAAGCCGTACTGGCGGGCGGTGACCGGCTGGTGGCGACGGCGCGCCGCCCGGAGCAGCTCGCCGACCTGGTCCCGCTGCACGGGGACCGGGTGCGGACCGTCGCCCTCGACGTCACCGACCCCGCCGCCGCGCAGCGTGCCGTGCAGGTCGCCGTGGACGTCTTCGGCGGTCTCGACGTGGTCGTGAACAATGCCGGCTACGCCAACAGCGCCCCCATCGAGGAGATGACCGAGGACGACTTCCGAGCCCAGTTCGAGGCGAACTTCTTCGGCGTCGTGAACGTCACCCGGGCCGCCCTGCCAGTGCTGCGCGCACAGCGCTCGGGGACGTTCCTGCAGTTCTCCTCGCTCGGTGGCCGGGTGGGCGGCACGGCGGGCATGGGCGCCTACCAGAGCGCGAAGTTCGCGGTGGAGGGCTTCTCCGAGGTCCTGGCCACCGAGGTCGCGCCGTTCGGCGTCCGGGTCGTCATCGTGGAACCGGGCGCGTTCCGCACGGACTGGCAGGGCTCCTCGATGGAACTGCACGCCGTGGGGCCCGACTACGAGGAGACCGTCGGCGCCATGAACGCCTACCGGGCGGCGAACAGCGCCACCCAGCCCGGCGATCCGGCCCGCGCCGCCCAGGTCCTCCTCGACGTCGCACGCCACGACGACCCGCCGCGACGGCTCCTGCTCGGCGCCCAGGCCGTGGCCATGGCCCTGGAGGCCGGCGACGCCCGTGCCGCGGAGACGCGGAAGTGGGCGGAGGCCAGCGGCGCGGCCGACTTCCCGGCGTAGGCCCTTTCCTGCGCAGGCCCTTTCCTGCGTAACCGCCTTCCCGCACAACCGCCTTCCCACCTCACCGCACTCACCCCTCGCTCGAACCCGTTCAAAGGAGACCCGTATGTCCCGCAAGACCTGGCTCATCACCGGCGCGTCCAGTGGCCTCGGCAAGGCCCTCGCCGAACACCTGCTGGACCAGGGCGAGCAGGTGGTCGCGACCGCCAGCTCGACGCAGGCCACCACCGAACTGGCCGCGCGCCACCCGCGGACCGCGCTCGCCGTGAAGCTCGACGTCACCGACCCCGCGGACCGCGAGGCCGCGGTCCGCGCCGCGGAGGAGCGGTTCGGCGGCATCGACGTCCTGGTCAACAACGCCGCGATCGACTTCATCGGCGCCCTGGAGGAGCAGCGGGAGAGCGACTACCGCCGGCTGTTCGAGGTCAACTTCTTCGGCGCGGTGGCCCTCACCCGCGCGGTGCTGCCCGGCATGCGGGCCCGCCGCAGCGGCACCGTCGTCAACGTCTCGTCCATGGACGGTCTCGCAAGCCTTCCGGCGAACGGCTACTACTCGGCGAGCAAGTTCGCGCTGGAGGGCTTCACCGAGGCTCTGTGGCAGGAGATCGAGCCCATCGGCCTGCACGCGATGATCATTCAGCCGGGTTCCTTCCGTACCGGCATCGAGAACCGGACGCGGGCGTCCGGCGACACCATCGAGGACTACGCCGCCACGGCCGGCGGCTTCCGCGCCATGATGGGCAGCCTGACCCCTGAGATGTTCCCCGGTGACCCGGCGCGCGCCGCGGTGGCAATCCAGCAGGCCGTGACCGCCGCGCAGCCGCCCCACTGGGTCGTGCTCGGCAGCGACGCGCAGCGGCGGATCGGCGTCAAGCTCGACCTGCTGAAGGCCGAGTTCGAGGCCGGCAGCGAGCTGGCGTACAGCACGGACTTCCCGGGGGCCGCCGAGCACGCGGTGCTCTGACCCCCGCCACCGCCCCCGGGACCCGGCCGGACAGGAGAAGAAGGCCTGGCAGGAGGTGTCCGAGGCGTCCTCTGCACTCCGGTGCATGCAGGGGCCGTACGGGACCGGGGGCGGGCGCGGCCGGGTCCACGCGCCGCGTCGGGCCTGCCTCGGCCGGCCGTGGGAGGCGGCGTGACGGATCGTCCGGACCCCGTGGCCGGTGGGTCGCCCGCCTGAAACGGCGCGCGGAGAACGCCCGGGCCGGGCCCGGTCCACGTGTGAGCCGACGGGACGGTTGACACCCGAGCGAGAGACATGTCGCACACGTCGGGCAGCATTTTTCGGCCACACAGAATGACGAAACCTGCGCGTGCATCTAGGCTTCTGCGCAGGGTGGGGACACACCGCGCGGACACATGTGCCGGGCCGGGGTATGCACACCCACTGCGCTTGGCGCATTCGGTACGGGTGACCCCGACACATCTCGGGGCGCTCTCCTCCAGCGGGGAAGGATGTGGGGGGACGATGGAGTCGTTCGACGGGTCGATGGTGGGGCGCGAGCACGAGCAGGAGGTGCTGTCCGACTTCGTACGGGGCGCCGGCTCCCAGGCCCTCGTCCTGCGGGGCGAGACGGGCGTGGGCAAGAGCGCCCTGCTCGACCACGTCGCCCGGCTGGCCGGGGACGAGGACCACAAGGTGATCAGGGCGGCGGGCGTCGAGGCCGAGTCGGAGCTGCCGTACGCCGGACTGCACCAGTTCCTCTACCCGCTGCTGCCCAGCATCGACCGGCTGGACGAGGGCCAGCGCGGGGTGTTCGACGTGGTCTTCGGCCGGAGCGGGGGCACTCCCCCGTCGGTCATGACGCTCGGCATCGCCGTCCTCGACCTGCTGTCGCTCGCCGCGTCCGAGCAGCCCCTGCTCCTGGTCCTCGACGACGGCCAGTGGCTCGACACGTCGAGCACCGAGGTGTGCGGCTTCGTGGGCCGCCGGCTCACCGGCAGCTCGGTGCGCCTCACCGTCGGCCTCCGCTCCGACGTGCCCTCGGGCTTCGACACGGCCGCGCTGCCCCGGCTGCCGGTGACCACGCTCACGGACGAGGCCGCGCAGCGCCTCCTCGACCTGCGCCACCCGGGCCTCGCCCCGAAGATCCGCGCCCGCGTCCTGGCCGAGGCGCAGGGAAACCCCCTCGCCCTGCTGGAACTCCCGCCCCACGTGCAGCGCAGCGCCCTGACGGCGGACGACGAAGCGGCGCTGCCCGGCGGTTACACGGGCACCCCGCTGCCGCAGCGCCTGCAGCAGGTGTACGGCGCCCGCATCGCGGCGCTCGACGGCGCCGTGCGCGGGGAGTTGCTGCGCGGCGCCCTGGACGGCGGCGGGGCAGGGACGGCGACCGGCCGCGGCCGCCACCGCATGACGGGCGTCGACGAGGCGGCGGCCCGCGGCCTGCTGGACCTGGATCCGCTCTCCGGCGACTTCGTCTTCCGGCACCCCCTGGTGCGCTCGACCGTCGTGCAGATGTCGACGCCGAACGAACGGCGCGCGGCCCACTTGGTCCTGGCCGGGGTGCACCGCGACGACCTGGAGCGGCACGCCGTGCACCTGGCGGCGGCGACCGTCGACCCGGACGAGGAGGTCGCCGCCGTCCTGGAGGCCGCCGCGGACTCCGCGACCCGGCGCGGCGGCTCGCGGGCGGCCGTGGCCTGGCTGACCCGGGCCGCCGAGCTCAGCCCGGGCCGCGATCTGCGGGCCCGCCGGCTGGAGGACGCCGCGTTCATCGCCTCGCACGCCGGACTCCTCGACAAGGCACGGCAGTTGGTCCACCACGACGCGGTGGGCGGCTCCGCCGAGTCCCCGGCGGCGGTGATCGCGTCGGCCTACGTCGCGCTGTACGAGGACGGCGACGTACGGGCCTCCCACCACCAGGTGCACGCGGCGATCGAGACCGCCCGGGACGCCGGCGTGACCGAACCGAACGACGTGCTGACCCGGCTGGTGAACCTGCTCCTCGCCATCAGCCAGTACACGGGCGACGCCGCCGCCTGGCAGCGCACGCACGAACTCCTCGGCTCGCTCGGCGACCTGGTGCCCCCGAACTCGCGGATCTACGAGGACGCGTGGGGCGACGTCGTCCAGCGGGGCGCCGGCGTACGGGAACGGGTGGAGCGCGCCTTCGCCGAACTGCGCGACCACGAACCGTGGGACATCACCCGCCTGGGCGCCGCCGCCTACCACGTGGACATGCTCGGCCCGTACCGCCCGCGCTTCCAGCGCGTCGTCGACCGGGAGGTGGAGACGGGCGCCGTGTCGACGGGCATGACCATGCTGCACCACATCATGCTCGACCAGATGGCGGCCGGTGAGTGGGACGACGCCGAGCGCACCGGGCAGCGCAACCTGGAGGTCACCACCTCCCACGGCAACGTGCTGTTCGCCCAGCACACGCGCGCGTACCTGGGACTGGTGGCCGCCCTGCGCGGCCGCGGCGACGACGCGCGCGAGCTCCAGGCCGGCGTCGACGCGTGGGCGCGGCCGCGCGGGGTCGGCTTCCTCACCCAGATCGCCGACGCCATCGGCACCACGGCCGCGCTCGCCGACGGCGACTACGAAGCGGCGTACCTGCACGCCATCGGCATCACCCCGCCCGGCACGTTCGCCGCCTACGCGCACCAGGCCCCCCGCACCCTCCTCGACCTGGTCGAAGCGGCCCTGCACACCGGCCGCACCGAACAGGCCCGCCGGCATGCCGTCGCCGCTCGCGACGCCGGGCTGCCCGCCGTGTCGCCGCGCCTCGCGCTCGTCACCGAGGGCGCGCTCGCGCTCACCGCGACCGACCCCGGCGAGGCGGAGGACCACTTCCGGCGGGCCGAGGCGCTGCCGTCCGCGGCCGGATTCCCGTTCGAGCTCGCCCGTATCCGGCTCGCCCACGGCATCCACCTGCGCCACACCCACGACCGCAAGGCGGCCCGCGTCCCGCTGACCGCCGCCGCCGAGACGTTCGAGCGCCTGGGCACACCGCCCTGGACCGAACGCGCCCTCGCCGAGCTCCGCGCCACCGGCACGCCCACGCCCAGCGGGGCCACCCAGCTGACCGAACTCACCTGGCAGGAGCGCCGCATCGCGGACCTCGCGGCCGGCGGCCTCACCAACAAGGAGATCGGGGCGCGGATGCACCTGTCGCCGCGCACGGTCAGCTCCCATCTGTACCGCGTGTTCCCCAAGCTCGGCATCACCTCGCGGGCCGCGCTGCGCGACGCCCTGGGGAGGCTGCCGGCGGACCAGCACGTGTGACCCGTACCGGTCCGCCGGGCGTCAGTGCTCGGCGGGGCCACCACGGATGCCCTGCTCGTGGAGCCAGCCGAGCACGTGGTCGGCGACGGACCGCCAGCCGTCGTCGATGACGAGCGAGTGGGCCCGGTTGGCGAACTGCTTCAGGTCGGTCACCGCCGCCGTGTCGCCGTAGAGCTTGTACACGGCGCGGGTGGCCGCGTCGGGGACGAGCCGGTCCTCCTGGCCCGAGACGAGCAGCAGCGGGCCGCGGGCCGAGCGGCCGACGTCGGCCACGGCCGCGGGACCGAGCGGCCCGGCCGGCCGGCCGAGGTCGGTGAGCAGCCGGTACGACGTCGGCACCGCGAACGCCTCGTGGAGCCGGCCCGCCTCGGCCGCGGTCAGGGTGTTCGCCACGAAGTGGTGGAACTGTTCCGGCGTCAGCGTCACCAGCCCCTCGCCGGGAACGGCCGGGACGTCGTTGACCGGGACGTCGTTGACCGGGACGTCGTTGACCGGGACGTCGTTGACGGGGACCGGCGCGATGGCTACCGCGGCTCGGCCGATGTCGGACGTGATGAGCTGCTGGGCGACGAGTCCGCCCACCGAGTGCCCGACGATGACCGGCGCGGTGTCGAAGGAGCGCACGATGCCCGCGTAGTGCTCGGTGAGGTCGTCCAGGCCGAGGGCGGCGAGCCCGCCCGGTACCGCCCTCACCTCCCGCACAGTGGCGGCCTCGCCCGGCCAGCCGGGCGCGACGGCGCGGAACCCCCGGCCGGTGAAGCGTTCCACCCATGGCTCCCAGGACAGCGCGTGCAGCCACGCGCCATGGATGAACACCACGGGAGTACGTTTCACGGTTGGCTCCTGTCGACCACGATCGTCCGGCGCCGGCATCGGCGCGGCGGCGCCCGGTCCAGGATCGTCCAGGCGCGGCCCCCCGGACGACAGTCGAATGACTGAACCTGGCGCGGCGGAGGAACCTCGCCACTGGTCGAGCGGTCTCGGTGACGTACGGATCCGGCTGTCGGGTCCGCCGGGCCGGGGGACCGCGCCCGCAAGCCTTTTCGGGGGCGGCCGCTCCCGCCCCGGTGTCAGCGCCTGGTCCCGATCGTCTCGCAGTCGGCCGCCCGCGCCTCTTCCATGAGGGCCCGCAGGCCGGCCGGCGGCGGGGAGATCCGGCGGGCCTGCACGTCGACCCACGCGCCGAGGGTGCGGACGACGGCCGCCCGCTCCCCGCCCTCCCGGGTGAAGACGTGCTCGAAGCGCCAGCGCGCCCGGTCCACGGACAGTCCGGCGATCCGCGACGTGACCGTCACCGCGTCGAGCGGGAACACCTCGCGCAGATAGCTCACTTCCTCACCGAGCGAGACGGCGGCGAGGCCCGCGCCCCGCAGCTCCCGCGGTCCCCACCCCGCCTCGACGAGGAACCCGAGCCGGGCCGTGGCGGCGTACTCCAGGTACCGCGTGTTGCGCAGATGCCCGTTCAGGTCCACGTCGTCCCACCGGACCTCGAAGGACTTCTGCCATTCCGTGGGCATGACCGCACCCGCCTTCCGTGTCGTGGCCGACGACCGCTGTGTGCCGTCGGCCGCTGGATCCCTCCCTTCCACGTGGGTGAGGCGCCCGTGGGTTCAGACACGTATCTCACTGCCGACGGCGGTGACATGTCTTCCGTCCGGATGCCTTCGGGAGCGTCATCCGCCGGCCGCCTCGTGGTCGAGGCGTCTGCGCTCGTCGCGGGAGAGACCGCCCCACACGCCGTAGGTCTCGCCGTGCCGGAGGGCCGTCGCCGCGCAGACCGTACGGACCTCGCACCCGGCGCAGATGCGGCGGGCCCGCTCCTCGCGGACGCGGCGCGCCCGGCCGCGCTCGCCGGTCGGGGAGAAGAAGGTGGCGCTGTTCATGCCACGGCAGGCGGCGCGCTGCTGCCACTGCCAGTCGACGAGGAGGGGCCGCGGGGCGTTGTGCATGGTCGTCCTTCCGGAGAGGGGGTGGGTGTCGTGGGGTGCGGTGCGGCGGGTCATTCGGTGAGCTCGGCGACGAGCGCGTCCCAGTCCACGCCGTCCAGTTCGGTGCCGGGCGGCACCAGCGCGCAGGTGTCGGCGAGCCACTCGGCGACGGGTCCCGCGTCGATCTCGACGAGCGCCCGGCGGGCGCCGCCCAGCAGCACCTGGAACGCGTCCGGGTCGCCGCCCTCGCCGTGCACCGGCCAGAGCGCCACGTCCCCCTCGCCGGTACGGGCGGTCATCCCCTCGGCGAGCAGACTGCGGGCGAACACCCAGCGCACCGAACGCGTCCCGTCGGTGGCGAAGTCCAGGGAGACGGCGAGCGGGTCGTCGGAGTCGTACCCGAAGTCGCAGTCGAGCGCGAGGGCGAGCTCGTCGGTCACCCACTGCGTGACCTGGAGGGAGAGGTGGGACTGTGGCACGGGTGCCTCCTGGGGCACGGCCGGTCGACCGGCCTGGACGTGTGGGTGGGGCGGCTCCCGCGGCGGTCGGCGCGGGATGTTGCTGCGGATGTCGGTCGACGCGGCGGCCGGGACCGGTCCGTCGAGCGCCAGTCTGTGACGGCGTCGCAGCAGGGTCTGTCGTGTGCTCCCTCGGACCGGCTCGGGGCTGCCCCGCACCGGTGTAGGGCGTTCCCTACAAGGGGTGCGGCGCCAGGCCGGTGACCTGCGGCGACGCGCTCGCGTCCACCGGGCCGGTGCGATACCGGCTCACACGTGCAAGTCCGTTGCTCCCCCTGGCGTCGGGGTTCGTCCGGACGGCTTCGGGCCGGCAGCGGCGGGTGCCGGCGGTGCTGCGCCGCCTCGGGCAGCAGGGGCCGGGAGGATCGGGGCGCGGCGGCGCGTCCTCCCCGGTGAGCCGACGGGCCACGCTCAGCCCGTCCACGTCACTGACCAGTCACGCCACCGTGGTCCGGTAGCGCACCGGAAGGGCCACCACGCCCCGCACCATGCCGGCGGGGAACCACTCCAACGAGGCGGCGGGCACGGCCAGTTCGAGAGCGGGGACGCGGGTGAGGAGGGTGTGCAGGGCGACGCGGGCCTCCAGGCGGGCCAGCGGGGCGCCCAGGCAGTGGTGGATGCCATGGCCGAAGGCGAGATGGCGGGCCCCGCGGCGGGTGACGTCGAGCGCGTCCGGGTCACCGTCGTCGGCCTGCGGCAGGGCGCGGCCGGCGGACGTCCCCGTACGGGTTCATTCGTGTGCCGGTTGTCATGTGCCGAGGCGCCGGGCGCCGGGCGTGCGGTGTCGCGCGGGACCGCGTGCGGCCGTGCGTTCCCGCGCCGGCGGGCGCTCCTACAATGGCGGGGCGCCGAAGGAGGCCCAGGCGAAACGCCCCGCGGTCCCCTCCCCCTCGGCGTGCGCCGCCCGGCGCCGTACGCCCTGCGGCCCGGCTCAGTCGTCTCCTTCGTACGGACAGGGCCGGGAAGGGGCGGTGACCGGTGGGTCCCGACGACGCGTCGCACGCCGGACCGGCCGACACCCTGGTGGGGCGCGAGCGCGAGCTGCGGCGAATCCGCGCCTGGTGGGACGGACCGGGAGCCGGGGCATTGCTGCTGTCCGGCGACCCGGGGGTCGGCAAGTCCGCGGTCCTGGACGCCGTGGCCGACGCCGCGGCCGGGAGCGGTGCGCGCGTGCTGCGCGCGGCGGGCGCCGAGTTCGAGGCGGACATCAGCTACGCGGCGCTGAACCAGATCCTGCTGCCGCTGTACGACGGTTTCGAGCGGCTGCCGCCCGCGACGAGGGAGGCGCTGGGCGTCGCCCTGGGCTTCGGGGCGGGGCCGCCGCCCGAGCGCCTGGTCGTCTGCAACGCCTCGCTCGCCCTGCTGCGGGCGGTGGCCGGGGACGGTCCCGTGCTGCTGATCGTGGACGATCTGCCCTGGGTGGACCGGGCGAGCGCCGCCGTCTTCGGCTTCCTCGCCCGGCGCCTGTCCGAGGACGCCGGCCGCGTCCGGTTCCTCGGCGCCTCGCGCACCGGCGTGGACAGCTTCTTCGACGGCAGCGGCCTGCCGTCGTACGAACTCCCGCCGCTGGACGCGCAGTCCGCGGCCCGCCTCGTCGCACTGCGCTTCCCCGACCTCGCCCACCCGGTGCGCCACCGGCTGCTGGACGCCGCGCAGGGCAACCCGCTGGCCCTGCTGGAACTCCCCGGCGCGCTGCGCGCGGACCAGCGCAGCGCACGGGAGGTGCTGCCCGCCGTGCTGCCGCTGGGCGAACGCCTCCAGAGCCTGTTCGTCGCCCGGGTCAACTCCCTGCCGGCCGCGACCCGCACCCTGCTGCTGCTCGCCACCCTGGACGGCACCGGCGACCTCGGCGTCCTGTCCGCCGCCGCCCGCGAGAGCGACGGGCACGCGGACCTGCGGGACCTCGATCCCGCCGAGCGGGACGGCCTCGTACGGGTGCCGGAGTCGCCGCGCCGCCTGGTCTTCCGGCACCCGCTCATCATGTCGGCGGTCGTCGAGGCGGCGCCCAGCAGTGCCCGGCGGGCGGCCCACCGCGCCCTCGCCCGCGTACGGGTCGACCAGCCGGAGCAACGGGCCTGGCACCTGGGCGAGTCCACGCTCCGGCCCGACGAGGACGTCGCCCTGCTCCTGGAGCAGACGTCCCGGCGGGTCCTGGAGCGCGGCGACTCCGTGGCCGCGATCGGCGCGCTCACCCGGGCCGCGGACCTCAGCCCGCTGGACAGCGACCGCGCCCGCCGCCTCGCCGAGGCCGCGTACGTGGGCGCCGAGGCGATCGGCGCCCTGCACAGCGCCTCGGAACTGCTGGAGGACGCGCGGCGGGCGGATCCCCGGCACGGTGCGTCGCTGCGCTCGGCGACCGCCGCCGTGCAGCTCGTGCTGAACGGGGACGGGGACCTCGCGACGGCCCACCGGCTGCTGGTCGGTGCCATCGAGCAGGGCGACCACGGGTTCGACGCGGACGATCCGGCGCTCGTCGACGCGCTGCACTTCCTTCTGCTGCTGTGCAACTACGGGGCGAACGAGGAGTTGTGGGCGCCGTTCTACGCGGCCGTCGCCCGGCTGCGTCCCGCTCCCCCGCCGCTGCTCCTGGTCGCCGCGCGGACGTGGGGCGACCCGGCGCACGCCGACGCGGAGACGCTCAAGGCCCTGGACGAGATCATCGACGGCACGACGGCGGAGACCGACCCGGCCCGGGTGGTCAGGGTGGGGACCGCCGCGGTGTACCCGGACCGGCTGCCCGCGGTGCGGGAGGCGGCCTGGCGGCTGGTCCGGCAGGGGCGGGAGGGCGGTGCGGTGCGCCGGCACATCGGGGCGCTGCTGCACCTGTGCCTGGAGGACTGGCACCGCGGCGCGTGGGCCGAGGCGCTGGAGCTGTCGGAGGAAGGGCTGACGGCGTGCGCGACGTCCGGGTACACCGTGTGCACCTGGTTCTTCCAGTACACCAAGGGCCTGATCACCGCGTCCCGCGGCGACTCCGGTACGGCGCACGCGCTCGCCGACGCGATGACGAACTGGGCGGCGCCCCGGGGCATCCGGGAGGCCGTGCACTGCGCGCTGCACGTGCACGCGCTGGCGCACATCGCCGACGGCGAGTTCGACGCGGCGTTCGGGCGGGTGAGCGCCATCAGCCCGGCCGGCGACTTCCCGCCGTACGTCGCCCACGCGTCGTGGGTGTTCTTCGACCTGGTCGAGGCCGCCGTGCGCACGGACCGCCGGGCCGAGGCGCTCGCCCACGTACGGGCGCTGGGCGAGACGAACGTGGCGGGCCTCTCGCCCCGGCTGGCGCTGCTGGCCTGCGGCGCGCGGGCGCTGGTCGCCGAGGACGACGCCGACGCGGCCCGGCTGTTCGGCGAGGCGCTGGCCACGCCGGGGGCGGAGCGGGCGCCGTTCGCGCTGGCGCGGGTGCGCCTGGCGCAGGGGGAACGGCTGCGCAGGTCCCGGGCCCTGTCCGACTCCAAGGTCCCGCTGGCCGCCGCCCTCGACGCGTTCGAGCAACTGGGCTCCGCGGCCTGGGCGGAGCGCGCCCGCAAGGAACTCCGGGCGGCGGGCCGGGCGACGCCGAGCACGGCCGACGGCCACCGGACGGCACTCACCGCCCAGGAACGCGAGATCGCCGAACTGGCCGCCGCCGGGCTGACGAACAAGCAGATCGCGGAGCGGCTCTTCATCTCCCACCGGACCGTCGGCACACACCTGTACCAGATCTATCCGAAGCTCGGCATCGCGTCCCGGGTGGCGCTGCGGGACGCACTGCACCGGATGAACGACGACGACCGCCACCGGTGATCGGGCAAGATGTGTGTCACCGCCCCCACACACGGCACGTATCGCCCGGAGGAAACATGTCCGTATCCAGTCCCGCGCCCGTCGACCTGCCGTCCAGTCACCGGGCGATCGAGAACCTGCTCGCGCGGTACGCCGAGCTCGTGGACGACGGTGACTTCGCCGGTCTGGGCGTGCTTCTCGAACATGCCGTCTTCACCGGCAGCGGCGATCCGGTGAGCGGACGCGACGCGATCGAGGAGATGTTCCGGGACATGCTGATCGTGTACGCCGACGGCACGCCCCGGACCCACCACGTGACCACCAACATCGCCATCGACGTCGACGCCGCGGCGGCCACCGCGTCCTCGCGTTCCTACGTCACCGTGCTGCAGGCCCTGCCCGGCTCCACGCTGCAACCGATCGCCGCGGGCCGCTACCACGATCGCTTCGAACTCCGCGCCGGGCAGTGGTACTTCGTGGAGCGGCGGGCCCGCATCAACCTCGTCGGCGACGTGCGTCACCATCTGCGGGCGGCGGCCGGGGACCGCTAGCCGACGCCGCGGAGAACCACAGTTGACGCACTGACATGCGGCGGTGGCCCGTGACTGTCCCGGACGCTCGGCGTCATGTGACTGATGTGCGCGTTCGTCCCCCCGATGAAGAGTGGGGGACACACGCAGACATCACTTCACGAAGGGGAACCCCGTCATGCACCGTGATCAGTCACCTCTGCGGGCGCGTCCGGTGCCCGGACACGTACCGCCGCTGCTCCTGGACGTCGACCAGATGCTCGACGAGTTCACCCGGCGGCCCGTGCGGGCGGCCTTCCACTTCGACCCGGACGCGCCCGCGGTGATCAGCGTCGAGTTCCTCGCCGAACGCGGCCCCGGCCTCCTGTGGCGGATCGGCCGCGAGCTGCTGCACCGCGGCGTGACGTCGATGAGCGGGTCGGGCGAGGTCCGGATGTGGCCGACGCTGTCCCGCGAGCGGCCCTCGTCGTGGCTGCTCCTCGAATCGCCGGACGTGGAGGCCCTGTTCGAGCTGCCCACCGCCCGGCTCGCGGAGTGGCTCGACGCCACGTACCGGATCGTCACCGCCGAGGCGGAGATGGCCGGTCTGGACTGGGACGCCTTCCTGCGGAGGCTCCTCGGCAGCCCCGGGGCGACGGCCGACTGACGACGGCCGCGGCCGGCCACGCATGACCTGCCGGTGCTCACCACTCCACACGTATGCCGCCGCACACGCGGCGGCCGACGCATGGCCGGGCAGCCACCCCCTGACCAACCCGTACGCCCCGGACCGGCTAGGCGGCCTCGCGGCGGGCCACGGCGCGGAGCTTGCGCAGGGCGTTGTGGTGACGGCTCTTCACGGTTCCGGTCGGCACGCCCAGGATGCCGGCGGTCTCCTGGATGCTGCGGTCGCACAGGTAGATGTGCACCAGTACGGCGCGGTGTTCGGGGGAGAGCCGGAGCAGCAGCGGCCTGACCACCAGGGTGTCGTGGACGAGCGCCGTGCCGTCCGGGCCCGAAGCGCGCTCGTGGTGGGCCTCCCCGACGACTTCCCGTCGTACGTGCGCCCTGCGGACCCGGTCGATGACCAGGTGGCGGGCGACCGTGAAGAGCCAGCCCCGGACCGACCCCTCCATGCCGAGCAGCCGGTCGATGTTCCGCCAGGCCCGGATGACGGTCTCCTGGGCGATGTCCTCGGCGAGCCCGCGATCGCCCAGCATCTTCTCGGCGTACGAGACCAGTCCGGCGCGGTGCTCTCCCACGATGGTCCGGAGAAGTTCCGACCCGGCGGCCTCGGACCGGGGGACGCCGGCCCCGGAGAGGCCGGATCGCGAGGTGCCGGTTCGGGTCACAGCCGTGACGGACGTGGCCATAGCGTTCTGAGCCATCCTGGTTCTGTGTCGTGCGGCGACGTGACGCGGCGACGAGCCGTCGTGGGGGCCGCGGACAGCGGCGAGCGGTAGGAACCCATTGTAGGTGGGTGTGCCGGGATCACACGTGTGACTTATCTCGCCGCATTCGGGGAAACCCCACACCCCGTGACGTCAGAGGAACTCCGACGGCGCCGGCCCGTAGCCCCAGGTGACCGCCGTCGTGGACCACGCCGACACCTGAGTGGCGTCGGGCCACCGGCGGCCCACCGCGGTCGCGGTGGTATGGAGCGCGGGACCGTCGCACGCCACTGGTGTCGCGGTGGGTTCGGAACGGCGACGCCACCGCCGGAGAGCGCCTGTGTGGTTCTGCTTCTTCATGAACATGATGTGTCGTCCCTCGTCATCGGCGTGACCGCCCGGTCCGGTGCGGGCCCCGTGCCGGGGGAAGTGGCACGGGACCCGCGGTCTGGGTGCTCCCCGTTCGGGTCGAGAGGTGCTCGGTTGCCTGCCGGGCCGACAGTGGATCCGTCGTCACCGGTTGAGGCGGTGATACGAGCATGGCAGCACATTCGTCACCCGTCAAGCTGGTGACGAGTGAATGCGCGACGCGAGGGCGGAAGCGAGACACATGTGAACCCGGAACGGGCCCGGGACCGTTCTCATGTCGGACGCCCGGACCACAGCTGTCTCGGGGCCGCAGCCGGCACATCGCCCGCACCCGACGACAGGAGACCCGGATGACCCCCACCACCGCAGACACCCACGACCAGGGACCGGCCGCCACCGGCCCCCTCTCCCCCGGAACCCACACGCACCACCACGACGGCCTCGTCCAGCGGTACCACGTGCATGGGAACGGGCCGGTGTGCGTCGTCCACCCCGGTGGCCCCGGAATCTTCTGGGAGTACCTGCGGATGCCCGCGCTGGAGGAGCACCTGACGATGGTGTACGTCGAGCCCATCGGCACCAGCGAGGGCAACCGCCTGCCCTCACACCCGCACGGCTACACCCGCGCCCGGTACAGCGAGGCCCTCGACCGGCTCATCCAGCACCTGGACGTGCCCGCGGTGCACCTGTTGGGGCATTCGCACGGCGCGTTCGTGGCCGCCCACCACGCCCTGCACCACCCCGAGCAGCTGGCAGGCGTCGTGCTGTACGAAGGCGCGCCCGTCACCGGACCGGAGCACGGCGCGGAAGCGGGGCGCAGGGTCGAGGAGTTCGCCGCGAAGCACAGTGAACAGCCCGGGCTCGGCGAGGTCCTGGCGGCGTTCGGCGCGATGTCCTCGATGGCGAGCGACGCCGACACGGTCGCCGTGGCCCGCGGCGTCTTCCCCTCGTACTTCGCCGACTACTGGGCCCACGAAGCGGAGTTGTCCCAGGTCCGGGACGCGATCAGGGCCACGTACATCTCCGGTCTGGACGAGCACGGCGCCCCGGACGTCATCGACGACCGCGCCGCGCTCAAGGAGCTGCGGGTGCCGGCCTTGGTGATCGTGGGCCGCCACGACGTGATCTGCGGCCCGCGCTGGGGCCTGGAACTGAGTGAGCTGATCCCCGGCTCACGGCTGCTGATGCTGGAGAACAGCGGTCACTTCGGGCACATCGAGGAGCCGTCGGTCTTCGCCGACGCCGTGCGCGACTTCGTGGCGGGACGAGCCTGAAGCGCTGCGACCCGAAGCGCGGCGCGGGGGATGCGCGGGCACGTGACGGTGACCGGGAGGTGTCCCGCTGGAGGGTTTCCAGCGGGACACCTCCCGGTCGCGACGGGCGCTGCCGTCGACGTCAACGGCTGTTCGCGGGCGCCTCGTTCAGGGCCGTGACCGCCTCGGCGGAGGGCTGCGGCGCCGCGGTGGCCTGCGCGGGCCTGGACTTGGCCAGCCAGAGGCCGGTGAACACGGCGGTGACCAAGGTGACGGCTCCTGCGGCGAGGAAGGCGCTGTTGAGGCCGGACTCGAAGGAGGCGCCGCCGGACTGCCGGGCGCGGACGATGGCTCCCAGGACGGCCACGCCGAACACCGCGCCGATCTGCCGGGTGGTGCTGCTGATGCCGGACGCGAGGCCGCCCTCCTGCGGGCTGACCGCCTGGATGGCGGCTCCCGTCAGCGGGGACATGGCCAGGGCGAAGCCGGCACCGGCGATGCCGAGCCGCCACCACACGTTCCCGTAGCCGGTGTCGGCGTGCACCGTGCCGAGTGCCAGCAGGCCGAGACCGGCCAGGGCCATGCCGACGGTGACCACGATGCGGAAGCCGTACCGCGCGGCGAGCCGGCCCGCGTACGGGCTGACGACCACCATCGCGAGGGACAGCGGCAGCGTCTGCAGGCCGGCGCGGAGGATCGAGCTGCCCTGGACGTACACGAAGAACTGGGAGAAGAAGAACGACGAGCCCATGAGCGCGAACCCCACCACCGTCATGGCGGTGTTGGACACGGTGAACAGGCGCCGGCGGAACAGGCCCAGCGGGAGCATCGGAGCGGACCGGCGTGCCTCGACGGCGATGAAGGCGGCGAGGAGGACCGCCGCGGCGGCGAAGCTGCCCAGGATGACCGGGGAGGTCCAGCCGCGGGCGGCGCCCTCGATCAGACCGTAGGTCAGGACGCCCACGGCCAGGACGGACAGCACCGTGCCCGGGACGTCGATCGCGGGAGCGTGCGGATTGCGGGACTCGCCGAGGTGGCGCACGCCGACCAGCAGCAGGACCACGCCGATGGGCAGGTTGACGAGGAAGATGGCGGGCCAGCCGAAGGCCTCGGTCAGCACGCCGCCGGCCACCGGGCCCGCGGCGAGACCGATGCCGCTGAACCCGGCCCACATCCCGATCGCCTTCATCCGCTCCTGCGGTACGGGATACGCGGCGGCGAGCAGGGCGAGCGAGGCGGGGCTCAGGGCCGCGGCTCCGACGCCCTGCAGCACGCGGCCGACGATCAGCCAGCCGAGCGAGGGCGCGAGGGCGCACAGCAGGGACGCGGCGGTGAACACCGCGACGCCGGTCAGGTACACCCGCTTGCGGCCGAAGCGGTCGGCGAAGACGCCGCCGGACAGCAGCAGCATGGCGACCAGCAGGACGTACGCGTCGACGATCCACTGCAGACCGGTCAGTTCGGTGTGCAGCCGGTGCTGCATGTCGGGCAGCGCGGCTCCGACGATCGTGTTGTCGAGCAGGACCATGAACTGGCCCAGGCAGGTCACCGTGAGCAGCACGGCCGGGTTCGACCGGCTGCCTGCGGTCGCGGGCGATGCAGCCATGGGGATTCCTCTCACTTGTTGGTTGAGCCTCTCCACGGCCGACGTGGTCAGCCCCGAGCGCCCTAAAGCAGTCAGGGACTGCGTTAGGCGACTATAGAACGGGTCACCTCACAAACGCAAGTCCTGACTGCGTTAAGGTGGAGGGATGAACGAGCGACAGCCGGTCCGGCGGCCCGGCGGACGCAGCGCGCGCGTCGGCGCGCAGGTGCACCAGGCCGTCACCGACCTCATCAGTGAGCGCGGCTACGGCAACTTCACCGTCGGCGAGGTCGCCACCCGCGCGGGCGTGGCCGACAGCAGCATCTACCGCCGGTGGGGCAGCCTGGAGGCCCTGCTCAGCGACGTGGCGCTCACCCGCCTCAACGCGCAGTCGCCGATGCCCGACACCGGGAGCGTCGCCGGCGACCTGCGCACGTACGCGGCCCAAGTGGCCCGCGAGATCACCGGACCCGACGGACTGGCGGTGGTGCGCCTGGCCGTCGCCCTGTCGGCCGACGGCCGGCAGGGCCCGCAGGCGCGCGACGGCCTCCTCGCCGAACGGACGCGGCAGATGCAGGCCATGCTCGATCGCGCCACCGAACGCGGTGAACGACCGCCCGGTGTGCTCGACGTGCTCGACCACGTCCTGGCCCCAATGTACATCCGCGTCCTGTTCGGCATGGAGCTCACTGCGGACTACGTCGACGGGCTGGTCGACCGGCTGCTGTCCTGACCGACCAGGTCCGCCGGAACCGGTTGGGCGGTGATGGTGCAGAGACGTTTGGTGGCCCGGGTGAGCGCCACGTACAAGTCCCTTTCCCCGCCCGGCCGGGCCGTGATGATTTCCTCGGGATTCATCACGACGACTCCGTCGAATTCCAGTCCGCGCGCTTCGGACGCCGGGACGATGCGGGCGTGCTGCGCGACTCCCTGGGTCGTCAGTTCGCCCACCCTGTCGTCCGCGCAGATCACTCCCAGCAGTTCGTCCGGCTGGGCGCTGTTCTGGGCGCGGAGTTCCCGCAGGACGGCGGTCGCCAATTCGTCGTGAGGTGTGGTCACGGTGCGCGGGCTTTCGCCGCTCCGCAGTGACCGGGTGGGTTCCTGGTCGGGGGCGATCCGCGTGAGCAGGTCCCGGACGCTGTCCAGGATCTCCTGCGTGGTGCGGTAACTGACGGTCAGGTTGTGCAGTTTGAACCGCGGTCCGACGTGCGGAGCCAGCGCTTCCTTCCAGTCCCGTGCGGTCGCGACCGGGCCCGCCTGGGCGAAGTCGCCCACCAGCGTCATCGCCCGTCCCGGACAGCGGCGCACGATCATCCGCCACTGCATGGCGGTGAGTTCCTGCGCCTCGTCGACGACGACGTGCCCGTACGTCCGCTCCGGCGGGCCGTCGACCAGGCTCGCCGCCTCGTCCAGCAACGGCACGTCGGCCTCGGTCCACGGGTCGTCGGGACCGCGCAGCAGAAGGTCTCGTTCGGGCGCGGTCAGGCGGGGCAGGTGCTCGGCGAGGGCGTCGGCGTCCGTCAGGAGCGCCTGCACGAGGGCGTCGGGGGCCAGGCGCGGCCACAGCTCCTCGACCGCTCCGTCGAAGCCCGCGTCCCCGAGAAGGTCGGCGCGCAGGGCGTCCAGGTCCAGTTCGTGGGCGGGACCCGGCTCGGCCGCGCCTTCGGCACGGCGCTGGGCGGCGCCCGTGAACCGGTCGAGGTTCAGGCCGGTCATCCTCTCGGCATCGGCGTCGATCTGCTCCAGCAGGTCACCCATGTCCCGCTGCATCGCGTCGGTGACGGCGTCGGCCAGGAGCTCCTTGAACACCTGGCGCGCGGGGTTGTGCCCCGGCACGGCCGACACGGCGGCGGCGCGGGCCGTGGCGACGTCCTCCTCGGACAGGTGGACGAGCTCCTGTCCGACGCGTACGGCGAAGTCGCCGTCGGGGGCCTGGTGGGTGCGCAGCAGCCCGGTCAAGGCGTCGGCGAGGTCCGAACCGCCCTTGAGGCGCGCCGTGTCGAACGAGTCCGTCACCATGTCCGCCGGGTCCGCCGGGTCCGCCGGGTCCAGAGCGGTCACGGTGTCCGTGGCCGTCGCGGCCAGTTCCCGGCAGGTCGCCAGGACGACGTCGTTCTCGCCGAGCGAGGGCAGGACCTGCGAGATGTAGTCGAGGAACCGGGCGTTGGGGCCCACCACCAGGACGCCCTCCTCCGCTGCGCGCGGGAACGCGTACAGGACGTAGGCCGCCCGGTGCAGGGCGACCACTGTCTTGCCGGTGCCGGGTCCGCCCTGCACCACGGTCACGCCGCGGTGGCGGGAGCGGACGATCTCGTCCTGCTCGGCCTGCAGCGTGGCGACGGCCGCGTGCATCCGGCCGGTGCGCCGGGCCGACAGCGCCTCGGTGAGCGGGCCGTCCCCCACGACGTCCTCGTCGGTCGGGTCGGTCCCGTCGAGCAGTTCGTCGCTCACCGAGACGACCGTGCGCTCGTCGAGGCGCAGGTGCCGGCGCCGCCGCAGGTCCATCGGGTGGACCGGCGTCGCCTCGTAGAAGGGCCGCGCCGCGTTCGCGCGCCAGTCCACGAGCAGGGGCAGGTCGTCCTCCTCGGTGTGCAGTCCGATCCGCCCGATGCGCAGGGCCGTGCCGTCCGTCCAGTCGATGCGGCCGAAGACGAGTCCTTTCTCGGCGCCCTCCAGCCGGCCGATCTCCTTGGCGAGGCGCTCGGCGGCGATTTCCCTCTCGTACGCCTCGCCTGCGCTGTCCGTCGGCGCCTTCAGCACACTCGCGCGCTGCGCTCTCGCCTCGGAAAGGCGCTCGCCGAGCACGGCGTACAAGGAGGACACATAATCCTGCTCCGATTCAACCGCACGCACAGCAGAATCATTCTTCTTCGACAACAAAGGGCTCCTTCGATTCGAGCCACACCATAGGGCCACAGCTCCCCAAAGGTAAGTCTTGACTTACCTGTTGGAGCCGTGCCCCCATGGCTGAATCCATGACGGCCGAACGTATTGCTCGTCGCTTACTTGTCGTGCATTTCGCTGTTCCGGATTTCGCTCATTGCACTCCCGGAGTTTGTGTGCCTCATTCCTTGAATTCGAGCCAGCGGCGGAGGTGCTCGGCGGTCCGTGCCGCGCCTTCCTCGATGATCGAGAAGTGGTCCCCCTCGATGTGCTCGGCCGGTCCGCGGTGCTGCCAGCCGGGGACGGGGTCGGCGTCCCCGAAGCCGCTCAGTGTCACGGTGGCCCGCAGGTTCAGCGTCGGCGCGGCGATCGGCTCGGCCACGCGCTCGGGGTAGATCCGCACGTAGCCGCCCATGGCGACCAGGCTGTGGTCGTCGACGGGGGTGAGTGCGTTGTCCCGGGTCAGGATCTGGCCCAACGCGTCGGTGAGCACACGGCGGTTGAGCTCGGGCTCCTGCGGGGAGTACGTGTCGATCATCGCGACGCCCGCGAGTTCGGCGCCGTCGTCCTCAAGGCGCCGGGCGACCGCATGGGCGAGCGCACCGCCCGCCGAGTAGCCGACGAGCGCCACCGGGCCGTGCCGCAGTTCCGCCGTGACGGCCGCGGCCAGGCTCCCGATCGCCGCCGCCCAGGTCGCCGGGAGGTCGTCGCCCGCGCGCATGCCGGGCAGCCGCAACGCGCTGACCTGCCGCTCGCCGGCCAACTCGCGGGCCAGGCGGGCGAACTGGTGCGGCCCTGAGCCCGCCAGGAACGAGGGGATGCAGATCAGCGCGGGTGCCGCCGAGCCGCGCGCGAGGAGTTGCGCGGCCGGGCGCTGCGCGGCGGCCTCGTCGGCGGTGTACGTGGGCATCAGCGCGGCGCTCGTGGTGAGCAGGGGCAGCGCCCCGGCCAGATCGCCGCGGCGATGGGCCGCCGCCACCAGGTCGGTGATCGTGCCGCGCACACCGGCCGGGGTCTGCTCGACCGCTTCGGTGGCGGACTCCTCGATCCGCGAGCCCACCAGTTTCGCCGCGTCGGCGGCGGTCGGGTGGTCGAAGATCAGCGTCGTCGGCAGGGTGAGCCCGGTCAACTGCGCGAGCCTGTTGCGGAATTCGACGGCGCCGAGGGAGTCGAAGCCGAGCTCGGTGAACGGCGCGTTCGGGTCGATCGCGTCGCCGGACGCGTGGCCGAGGACCGCCGCGGCGACGTTGCGCACCTCGCGCAGGATCACGGTGTCGCGGTCGGCGCCGGGCAGTGCGGCGAGCTGCTGCGCCAGGCCGGCCCCGGCACCCGCCTCGGCCCGGGGAGCCCGGATCATGCCGCGCAGCACCGCGGGCAGGGTGCCGGCGCGCGCCAGGTCGGTGAGCGCCGCCGTGTCCAGCAGCGCCGTCATCGGGGTCGCCCGGCCGGTGGCCAGGGCGCTGTCGAACAGCGCCATCCCGGAGTCCGGTTCGATCGGGACGAGGCCGAGCCTGGCCCGGATCTGGCGGGCGTACTGCTCGGCGCCGTCCCCGCCGAGCGCCCCCGCCATGCCGACGGTCCACAGGCCCCAGGCCAGCGAGTGCGCGGGCAGGCCCGCACTGCGCCGCACGCGGGCCAGCGCGTCCAACGCGCTGTTCGCGGCGGCGTAGTTGCCCTGTCCCTGGCCGCCGAGCAGCGGCGCCGCGGACGAGAACAGCACGAACGCCGACAGGTCCAGGTCGCGGGTCAGCTCGTGCAGGTGCAGGGCCGCGTCGACCTTCGGCGCCAGCACCCGGGTCGTCTGACCGGTGGTGAGGGACGCGAGGGTGCCGTCGTCCAGGACGCCCGCCGCGTGGATGACGGCGGTCAGCGGCGCATCGGCGTCGATGCCGGCCAACAGGGCCTGTACGGCGCCGCGTTCGGTGACGTCGCACGCCTCGACCCGGACGTCGGCGCCGAGGCCGGTCAGCTCGGCGACCAGTTCGGCGGCGCCGTCGGCGGCGGCGCCGCGCCGCGATGCCAGCAGCAGCCGTCGGGCGCCGTGCGCGGTGACCAGATGCCGGGCGACGATCGCGCCGATGCCACCGGTGCCGCCGGTGACGAGCACCGTGCCGTGGTCGAACGACGGTGGTGTACCGCCCGGTTCGGTGGCGGGCAGCTGGTGCAGTCGCGGTGCCAGGAGGCGGCCCTCGCGTACCGCCAGGTGCGGTTCGTCCTGGGCCACGGCGTCGGCGAGCGTCGTGAGCGGCAGGGCGTCACGGTCGTGGTCGACGAGCAGGAACCGGCCCGGGTGCTCGGACTGGGCGCTGCGCACCAGACCCGTCACGGCGGCCGCGACCAGATCGGGTTCCTCGCCGGGCAGTCCGGCGGCCGTGTGCGTCACGATCGCGAGCCGGCCGGGGAGTTCGGCGTCCGTCCAGCCCTGGAGCAGGGCGAGCGTCGTCAGCACGCCGGCGTGTACGTCCGCCGCTCCGGCGCCGGTCGCGCGCGGCGCCGACCACACCACGGTGTCGGGGGCGTCCGGCAGCGCGGCGAGTTCCGCGAGATCGGCGCAGTGGGTCAGGGGCTCGGAGGCGTCGACGGTCGCCGGGTCGCCGAGCACGGCGACGCGTCCGGTGTCCGCCGGGGAGGCGGCGGGCACGGCGGTCCAGTCGACGTCGAACAGCGGTGCCCCGCCGCGCAGTCGGGCCAGTGCCTGCCGCTCGACGGGGCGGGTCCGCACCGACTCCACGCTCAGCACGGGGCCGCCGGTCGCGTCGACCGCGGTCACGCCGAAGGTGTCCGGTGCGGTGCGGACGACGCGGACGCGTACGGCACTCGCACCGGCCCGGGCCAGCTGGACGCCGTCGAAGGCGGACGGCAGGGGCACCCCTGCGTCGGGCCCGGCCGCGGCGAGCGGGTCGACCGCCGCGTGGAACACGGCGTCCAGCAGCGCCGGGTGGAGTCCGAAGGCGGCGGCGCGCGCCGCGGTGTCGGTGTCGAGCGCCAGGTCGGCGAAGACTTCCTCGCCCCGCGTCCACGCGGCGCGCACGCCCTGGAACACGGGGCCGTATCCGAAGCCGAGGTCGGCGAGGGCGCGGTACATCTGCTGTCCGTCGACCGGTTCGGCCGCTGCCGGGGGCCACGTCCGGGCCCAGTCGGGCGCCGTGGACGGTGCGGTCGGTACGGCGGGGGTGAGCAGGCCACGAGCGTGCGGCACCCAGGTGTCGGCGGCGCGGGAGTGGACGGCGACGGTCCGGTGCCCGTCGGCGTCGGGTGCGCCCACGGCGAGCTGGAGGTCCGCGGCACCGTCGGCCGGGAGGACCAGCGGCGCTTCCAACTCCAGCCGTGCCAGGCGGGGCACGTCGAGCCGGGCGCCGGCGGCCAGCGCCAGCTCCACGAAACCGGTGCCCGGCAGCAGGGTCGTGCCGAGGACGGTGTGGTCGGCGAGCCACGGGTGCGTACGCAGCGAGAGCCTGCCGGTGAACAGCCACTCGTCCGTGCCGGCGAGCTGCACCTGAGCGTGCAGCAGTGGGTGGTCGGCGGAGTCGGCGCCGGCGAGCGGCGCGACGGCCTCCGCCGGTCGCAGCCAGAACCGTTCGTGCTGGAAGGGGTAGGTGGGCAGCGGTATCCGGGCCTGCGGCCGTACCCCGAAGTAGGCGGCCCAGCGCACCGGCCGGCCCGCGCCGTGCGCGGCGGCCAGTGCGGCAGCCAGCTGCTCGGGCTCGGCGGCCGTGCGCCGGGACGTCGCGACCGCCGAGGCGCGTGCGGCGGGGTCCGTCGCCAGGGTGGCGCGGGTCATGGCCGTCAGCACCGCGTCCGGCCCCAGCTCCACGAACAGGCTCACGCCCGCGTCGTGCAGTGACCGCACCGCCGGGGCGAAGCGCACGGCCTCGCGCACCTGCCGCACCCAGTACTCGGGCGTCGTCACGGAGTCGTCGCCGAGGGTGCCGGAGACCGTGGAGCACAAGGGGATGCGCGGCTGGTGGTACGTCAGGTCCGCGGCGATCTCCGCGAAGTCGGCCAGCATCGGATCCATCAGGGCGGAGTGGAAGGCGTGGCTCACCCGCAGCCTGCTGGTCCTGACGCCCTCGGCCGTCAGCCGCGATGCGAGGGCCGCCACCGCGTCGCCGTCGCCGGAGAGGACGACGGCGTCCGGGGCGTTCACGGCGGCCAGCGAGACGGTGCCGCCCGCCGGACCGGCGGCGGCCTCGGCGAGGAGTTCCTCGGCCCGTGCCTCCGGCACCGCGGCGGCCAGCATGCTCCCGCCCGTCGGCAGCGCGCCCATCAGGCGGCCCCGGGCGGCGACGAGGCGGCAGGCGTCGGACAGTGACCACACCCCGGCCACGTGGGCCGCGGCCAGTTCGCCGATCGAGTGACCGGCCAGCGCGTCCGGCGTCACGCCCAGCGACTCGACGAGGCGGTACATCGCCACTTCGAACGCGAACAGGGCGGGCTGGGCGTACTCGGTGCGGTCCAGCAGGGTCTCGGCCGTCGTGCCGGACATGACGTCCCGCAGCGGGTGTTCCAGGTGCGCGTCGAACTCCGCGCACACCTCGTCGAGCGCGGCGGCGAAGACCGGGAACTCCCGGTGCAGTCCGGCGCCCATGCCGGTGCGCTGCGCGCCCTGGCCGGTGAACAGGAACGCGGTCGTGCCCGTCCGGCCGATGCCGTCGGTGATGCCCTGTCCGGCTTCGTCGGCCGCCAGGTGCGCGAGGGCCGTCAGCAGCGTCTCCCGGTCGGGGCCCACGACGGCGGCGCGCCGTTCGAGTCGGGCGCGGTGCAGCGCCAGGGTCGCCGCGACGTCGGTCAGGTCGAGGTCCGGGTGTGCGCGCAGGGCGTCGTGCACTCGGCGTGCCTGGGTCCGCAGCGCGGCGGGCGTCCGTGCGGACAGCAGCAGCGGCAGGGCCGCCGGGCGCTGCGGGTCGACCGGCTGCGGCGGGGCCGCGGGCGCCTCCTCGATGATCACGTGCGCGTTGGTGCCGCTGATCCCGAACGAGGACACGCCCGCCCGGCGCGGCCGCTCCCCGGCCGGCCACGGCTCGGCCTCGGTCAGGATCCGTACCGCGCCCTCCGCCCACTCCACGTGCGACGACGGGGCGTCGACGTGCAGGGTGGGCGGCAGCACCTCGTGCCGCAGCGCCTGCACCATCTTGATCACACCGCCGACACCGGCCGCCGCCTGCGTGTGCCCGATGTTCGACTTCAGCGACCCGATCCGCAGCGGTTCGGCGCGCTCCTGCCCGTACGCGTTGATCAGCGCCTGCGCCTCGATGGGGTCGCCCAGCGTGGTGCCCGTGCCGTGCGCCTCCACCGCGTCCACGTCGGCCGCGGCGACTCCCGCGTTGACCAGCGCCTGCGCGATCACCCGCTCCTGGGAGGGGCCGTTGGGCGCGGTCAGGCCGTTGCTCGCGCCGTCCTGGTTGATGGCGCTGCCGCGGATCACGGCGAGCACCGGGCGCCCGTTGCGCCGCGCGTCGGAGAGCCGCTCAAGAGCGAGTACGCCCACGCCCTCGGCCCACGAGACGCCGTCCGCGGCGTCCGAGAACGCCTTGCAGCGCCCGTCGGGCGACAGCGCCCGCTGCCGGGAGAACTCCAGGAACAGCAGCGGGGTCGACATGACCGTCACCCCGCTGGCCAGGACCAGCGACGTCTCCCCCGCGCGCAGTGCCTGCACCGCCAGGTGCAGGGCCACCAGCGACGACGAGCACGCGGTGTCCACGGTCACCGCGGGCCCTTCGAGGCCGAGGGAGTAGGACACCCGGCCGGAGACGACGCTGCCGGCCGATCCGGTCGCCAGATAGCCTTCCGCGGCGCCGTCGGCGGCGTCGCGCGCCGTGTGGCCGTAGTCCTGGTACATGACGCCCGCGTACACCCCGGTGTCGCTGCCGCGCAGCGAGGTCGGGTCGATGCCTGCGTCCTCCAGGGCTTCCCAGGACGCCTCGAGCAGCAGCCGCTGCTGCGGGTCCATCGCGGCCGCCTCACGGGGGCCGATGCCGAAGAATGCGGCGTCGAAGTCGCCCGCGGCCTGCAGGAATCCGCCTTCGCGGGTGTAGATCCTGCCGGGTTTGCCGGGGGCGCTGTCGTAGAGGCGGTCGGGGTCCCAGCCGCGGTCGCCCGGGATCGGGGTGATCGCGTCGACGCGCCCGTCGATCAGGTCCCAGAGCTGGTCGGGGTTCTCCACGCCGCCGGGGTAGCGGCAGCTCATGCCGACGATCGCGATCGGCTCGTCGTCCCCGGCCCTGGCCCTGGACCCGGTCGCGGCGGGGCGCGGTCGCGCCGGCTCGGAACCGTCGACCCGGGTGCGCAGGAAGCCCGCGACGGCGGCGGCGGTCGGATAGTCGAAGACGAGGGTGGACGGGAGCTGGACGCCGGTCGCGGCGGTCACCTTGTTGCGGAACTCGACGCCGCCGAGCGAGTCGAAGCCCAGCTCCGTGAAGGGTGTCTCGGGGTCGACGGCGTCGGCCGACTCGTGGCCGAGGACAGCGGCGGCGATCGCGCGGACCTCGTGGCGGATCAGCGCCTCCCACTGGTCGGCGGGGGCGTCGAGCAGCCGCTGGCGCAACGGGCTGTCGGCGACCCGGCCGCCGCGCGACGGTACGTGGATCAGGCCGCGCAGCACCGCGGGCAGCGTGCCGAGCCGGCCCAGCGCGGTGAGGGCGGGGGTGTCGAGCAGCGCGGTCATCAGCAGCGGTTCGCCGGTGCTCAGCGCGTCGTCGAACATCCGCATGCCGGCGTCCGGTTCGATCGGGGCCAGGCCGAGCCGGGCGCGGATCTGCCGGGCCAGGTGGTCGCCGCCCGCGTCGTTCAGCGCGTCGGCCATGCCGCGCTTCCACAGGCCCCAGGCCAGCGAGTGCGCGGGCAGACCGGCGCTGCGGCGGACCTGCGCCAGGGCGTCCATCGCGGCGTTCGCGGCCGCGTAGTTGCCCTGGCCGTGCCCGCCGAGCAGCGGTCCTGCGGAGGAGAACAGGACGAACGCCGACAGGTCGAGGTCGCGGGTGAGTTCGTGCAGGTGCCAGGCGGCGTCGGCCTTCGGGGCGAGCACCCGGTCCACCTGCGCGGCGGTCAGGGTCTCGATCGTGCCGTCGTCGGCCACGCCCGCGGTGTGCACGACGGCGGTCAGCGGTGCGTGCGCCGGGACGGACTCCAGCAGCGCGGCGACGGCGGCGCGGTCGCTGACGTCGCACGCGGCGACGCGTACGGCGGCGCCCAGTCCGGTCAGTTCGGTGACCAGGTCCTCGACGCCCGGCGCGGCGGAGCCGCGGCGCGAGGCGAGCAGCAGTGCGCGTACCCCGTGCCGGGTGACCAGGTGGCGTGCGGTGACGGCGGCGAGGCCGCCCGCGCCGCCGGTGATCAGGACGGTGCCGTCGCCGAAGGGCCGGTCGGCCGGTTCGGCGGCGGTCGCGCGGATCAGCCGGGGCGCCAACGCGCCGCCGTCGCGGAGGGCGAGTTGGGGTTCGTCGGTGGCGATCGCTGCGGCGATCCGGCGGTGCAGGTCCGCGGAGTCGTGGCCCGTGTCGTCGTCCGGGTCGCCGGTGTCGAGGTCGACGTTCACGATGCGGCCCGGGTGTTCCGATTGCGCACTGCGGACCAGGCCGCGGACGGCCGCCGCCGCGGGGTCCGGCGTCTCACCGGGCAGGCCCGCTCCGTTGCGGGTCAGGACGGTCAGCGTCGCGTCGGCGCAGCCCGGTTCGGCGAGCCAGTCGCGCAGGACGGCGAGGGCGCGGTGCACAGCGGCGCGGACGGTCGCGGGGACCGCACCGGCGCGGTCGCCGTCCGCCGGCTCCGTATCGGGCGACCAGAGAACGGCCGCACCGGTGTGGTCCCCGCTCGCCGCGAACGCCGCGACGTCCTCGAACGTCTCGGCGCAGCCCGCGAACGGGCTTCCCAGCGCGACCAGTTGGCGGTCCGGCGCGGCGGGCGCGGTCACCGGCGTCCAGTCGAGGGCGTAGAGCGGGGTGCGGGCCCCGGCGAGGGCGCTCGCGTCCGCGGGGCGGGCGAGCACGGCGTCGATCGACAGCACCGGGGCGCCTGCGGTGTCGCAGGCGTCGATGCGCACCTTCTCGGGACCGGAGCGGATGATGCGGGCGCGGACCGCGGCGGCGCCGGGCCGGAACACACGGACGCCGCCGAAGCAGAACGGCAGGGGCAGCCTGCCGTCGGGCAGGTCCTCGGCGAGCACGTCGATGGCGGCGTGGAAGACCGCGTCCAGGAGCGCCGGATGCACCCCGAAGCCCGCCGCGCGGCCCGCTGTCGTCTCGTCCAGGGCCACCTCGGCGAACACGTCGTCGGCACCGGTCCAGGCGGCGCGCACGCCCTGGAAGCTGGGTCCGTAGCCGAATCCCAGGTCGGTGAGCCGGTCGTACAGGTGCGTCGCGTCGACCGGTTCGGCGTCGGCCGGCGGCCAGTCGGGGCCGGACCACTGCGGGGTCCGGCCGTCGTCGGGGGCGAGGGTGCCGGTGGCGTGCAGCGTCCAGTCCGGCTCGCCCGGCTGTGCCGGGCCGGTGCCGGTGGCGGCCCGCGAGTGGATCGACAGGCTCCGGCGGCCGGTGTGGTCGGGCTCGGTCACCGAGAGCTGTACGTCCACGGCGTCGTCGCCGTCGAACAACAGCGGTGTCGCCAGGACGAGTTCGTCCAGGACGGGCAGGTCCAGGCGGTGGCCCGCGGCCAGCGCGAGGTCGACGAACCCGGTGCCGGGCAGCAGCACGGAGCCGAAGGCCGTGTGGTCGGCGATCCACGGCTGGCCGGTGGCGGAGAGCCTGCCGCTGAACAGCCACTCGTCGCGGCCGGCGAGCGGCGCGGCGACGCGCAGCATCGGGTGGTCGAGCCCGGCGAGGCCGGCGCGGCCCAGGTCACCGAGGGCGCCGTCGTCGGACTGCACCCAGTAGCTGCGGTGCTGGAAGGCGTAGACGGGCAGGTCGAGGTGGGTGGCCGGCCGTCGGGGCGACAGCAGCGTCCAGTCGACGGTGACGCCGGAGCAGTGGGCGTCGGCGAGCAGCCGCAGGAACTGGTCGGCCTCGTCGACGGTGCGCCGGGACGCCGCCGCGACCAGCGAGCGGGACGCGAGCTCGTCGCCCAGCGTCTGACGGGTCAGCGCGGCCAGCACCGCGTCGGGACCGACCTCGACGAAGCGGCGCACGCCCGCGTCGGCGAGCGACCGCACCGCCGGGGCGAACCGCACGGCCTCGCGCACCTGCCGCACCCAGTACTGCGGCGTCAGCAGTTCGGGACCGGCCGGCGCACCGGACACGGTGGAGCACACGTCGATGCGGGGCGTGCGGTACTCCACCGACGCGGCGACCTGCTCGTACTCGGCGAGCATCGGCTCCATCAGCGCCGAGTGGAAGGCGTGACTGACCGTCAGCCGGTGGGTCTTCACGCCCTCTTGGGACAGTTGGTCGTGCAGGGCGTCGATCGCCGCCGTCCCGCCGGAGAACACGGCCGCGGCGGGCGCGTTCACGGCCGCCAGCGAGACCGTCCCGGCCGCGACCAGTTCCCGTGCCCGCTCCTCCGGTACGGCGGCGGCGAGCATCGCTCCCCCGGCCGGCAGCGCGCCCATCAGCCGGCCGCGGGCGGCGACGAGCCGGCAGGCGTCGGCCAGCGACCACACCCCGGCCACGTGGGCCGCGGCCAGCTCGCCGATCGAGTGCCCGACGACCACGTCCGGGGTGACGCCGAACGACTCCAGGAGGCGGTACAGCGCGACCTCGTACGCGAACAGCGCGGGCTGCGTGTATTCCGTCCGGTCGAGCAGGGCAGCCGTGCGCCCGCTGTCGTCGGCGCCGGTCCCGGAGGCGTCGGTCCCGGTGGACATGACCGTACGCAGCGGCACCTTGAGCAGGGGGTCGAACGCGGCGCACACCTCGTCGAGGGCGGCGGCGAACACCGGGAACGCGGCGGCCAGCTCATCGCCCATACCGGCGCGTTGGGCGCCCTGCCCGGTGAACAGGAAGGCCGTGTCACCGGCGGTGGCGACGCCCGACACGACGTGCGGGGACGCCGCCCCGGTCGACAGGGCGGTGAGGCCGGCGAGCAGGGCGGCCCGGTCGGCGCCGAGCACCGCGCCGCGCCGGCCCAGCTGGGCGCGGGTACCGGTCAGCGCGGCGGCGACGTCGGCGTCGTCCGCGTCGGGGTGGTCGGCGAGCCAGGCCAGCAGTCGGCCCGCCTGGGCCTGGAGCGCGGTCTCCGTCTTGGCCGAGAGCAGCCACGGGGCAGGCCGCGTCGGCCGCGCGACGACATCCGGCCCCGTCTCCGGTCCGGTCGCCGGGTCTGTCTCCGGGTCGGCGGCGCGGTCGCGCGGCGCCTCTTCGAGGATCACGTGGGCGTTGGTCCCGCTGATGCCGAAGGACGAGACGCCCGTCCGGCGCGGCCGGTCCAGCTCCGGCCACTGCTGAGCCTGCGTCAGCAGCCGTACCGTGCCCGCCGACCAGTCGACCTCGGGGGTGGGCTCGGCGACGTGCAGCGTCGTGGGCAGGACGCCCTCGCGCATCGCCGTCACCATCTTGATCACGCCCGCGACGCCCGCGGCGGCCTGCGTGTGACCGATGTTCGACTTGACGGAGCCCAGCCACAACGGGTTGTCGTCGCCGTGGGCCTGCCCGTACGTGGACAGCAGCGCCCGCGCCTCGATCGGGTCGCCAAGCCGCGTGCCCGTGCCGTGCGCCTCCACGGCGTCCACCTCGGACGCCGACAGCCGCGCGTTGGCCAGCGCGTCCCGGATGACCCGCTCCTGCGCGGGTCCGTTCGGCGCGGTCAACTGGCTGCTCGCACCGTCCTGGTTGACGGCGGTGCCGCGGACCACCGCGAGCACCCGGTGCCCGTTGCGCCGCGCGTCCGACAGCCGCTCCAGGACGAGGACGCCGACGCCCTCGGCCCAGCCCGTGCCGTCCGCCGACGACGAGAACGCCTTGCAGCGGCCGTCCGGCGCCAGGCCGCGCTGCCGGGAGAACTCCACGTACGTGCCCGGGGTCGCCATCACCGTCACCCCGCCGGCGAGCGCCATCGAGCACTCGCCCTGGCGCAGCGACTGCGCGGCGAGGTGCAGCGCGACGAGCGAGGACGAGCAGGCGGTGTCGACGGTGACCGCCGGGCCTTCGAGACCGAAGGTGTAGGCGAGGCGGCCCGACGCGACGCTGCCCGCGCTGCCGGTCAGCAGGTAGCCCTCGAAGTCCTCGGGCGCGTTGGGGCGGGAGCCGTAGTCGTCGTACATGACGCCCACGTACACGCCGGTACGGGTGCTGCGCAGCGCGGTCGGGTCGATGCCCGCGTGCTCGAACGCCTCCCAGCCGGTCTCCAGGAGCAGCCGCTGCTGGGGGTCCATCGCCGCCGCCTCGCGGGGGCCGATGCCGAAGAACTCGGCGTCGAACCGGTCCGCCTCGTGCAGGAAGCCGCCTTCGCGGGCGTACGAGGTCCCGAGGTGGTCGGGGTCCGGGTGGTACAGGTTCTCCAGGTCCCAGCCGCGGCCCTCCGGGAACGGGCCCACGGCGTCGCGTCCGGCGCTCAGCAGCTCCCACAGGTCGTCGGGGGAGGCGATGCCGCCCGGGAGCCGGCACGCCATGCCCACGATCGCGATCGGCTCGTGCGCGCGCTCCTCCAGGTCGTGCACGCGCTGACGGCTCTCCCGCAGGTCGACCGTCGCCCGCTTGAGGTAGTCGCGGAGTTTCTGCTCGTTGCTCATGTCTACCTGCCGAGTTCGTTGTCGAGTGCGGCGAAGAGGTCGTCGTCCGTCGCCAGGTCGAGGTCGGTGCCGTCGGGGGCGCCGTCCACCGTCCGGAGCAGGCCGCGCAGCCGCGCGGCGTACGTTCCTGACGGCCCGTCACCGTCCGGCGGGCCGGCGGCCGCGAGCGCCGTCTCCAGTGCGTCGAGGGCGGCCTGGACCGGGTCCGGTGCCTCGCCGACCAGCTCGCTCCACAGGAATTCGGCGACGGCCCTGGTGGTCGGGTGGTCGAAGACGAGCGTGCTGGGCAGCCGCAGTCCGGTGCCGTTGTTCAGCCTGTTGCGCAGTTCGACGGCGGTGAGGGAGTCGAGGCCCAGGTCCATCAGTCCGCGCTGGACGTCGATCGTCCGCGGGGCCGGGTGGGCCAGGACGGTGCCGACCTGTTCCCTGACGAAGTCGAGCAGCAACTGCTGCTGCTCTTCGGCGTCCAGGCCCGTGAGCCGCTGCGCCAGCGGGATCTCCGTCGGGGCGGTGGCGCTGCGGCCGGCTCGGCGTTCGGTGCGCACCAGGCCCCGGTACAGCTCGGGCAGTGCGTCGCCGAGGCCGCGCAGTGCCGCGAGGTCGAGGGCCACCGGTGCGAGCACAGGACGGGTGCCCGCCGCGCCGTCGGCCTGGGGCGCCGCGGCCCCGGTCAGGGCCGTGTCGAGGGCCGCGAGCGCCCGGTCGGTCGGCATCGGCAGGATTCCGTTGCGGGCGAGCCTGGCGCGGTCGGCGTGGTCGAGGTCGTTCGCCATGCCGTCCTGCCACATGCCCCAGGCGAGGGAGACGGCGGGCAGGCCGTCCGCGCGCCGGTGTTCGGCGAGCGCGTCCAGGAAGGTGTTGCCCGCCGCGTAGTTGGCCTGTCCCGCGTTGCCCACCAGACCGGCGACGGAGGAGAACAGGACGAAGTCCGTCAGTCCGAGGCCCGCGGTCAGCTCGTGCAGGTTCCAGGCGGCCGCCACCTTCGGCCGCAGGACCCGGTCGAGGCTCTCCGGGCCCATGGCCTCCAGCGTGGCGTCCTCGACGACTCCGGCCGCGTGCACGACCGCGGTGAGCGGGTGCTCGGCCGGGACCGAGGCGAGCAGTGCGGCCAGCGCGTCGCGGTCGGCCGCGTCGCAGGCGGCGACCCGTACGTCAGCGCCGAGCGCCGTCAGTTCGGCGACCAGGTCGTCCGCCCCGCCGCGCCGGCTGGTGAGCAGCAGGTGGCGGGCGCCGCGGGCGGTCACCAGGTGCCGGGCGACCTGGGCGCCGAGTGCGCCCGTGCCGCCGGTGATCAGCACCGTGTGCTCCGGGTCGAACGCGGCGTCGGCGTCCGGGGCCTGGGGCTGGGTCTGGTTCTGGGCCGGGTGCGGGACCTTGGCGAGCCGGGTCACGCGGGCCTGTCCGTCGTGGAGTTCGAGCTGCGGCCGGGGGTCGGCCAGGGCGGCGGCGAGCAGCGCGCGATCGGCCGGCAGGCCGTCCGTGACGACGTGCTGGAAGCGTCCCGGGTGCTCCGACTCGGCGGTCCTGAGCAGCCCGGACAGCGCGCTGTGCGCCAGTTCCCCGGTGCTGACCACGGCGAGCCGCGCTCCGTCCGGCAGGTCGGTGGCGAGCCACTCCCGCAGGACCGCCAGCACCTCCCGCGTGACCCGGCCGGTCTCCTGCACCGGGGCCGGGCGCACCGGCAGGACGACGACGTCGGGTGCGCTCGCGCCGTCCGCCGTCGCGGCGGCCAGGGCGGCGAGGTCGGCGTGCTGCTCGGCGGCGAGTCCGGTGTCGGTCCCGCCGAGGACCACGACGTACGGGTCGCCGCCGTCGGCGAGTGCCACAGCGGCCCGCTCCACCGCGTACAGGTGCGGGGCGGAGGGGCGTTGCAGCGCGCTGCCCGCCGGGAGGGCCCGCAGGGCGAGGGAGGCGACGTCGGCGACCGGCGCGCCCGTCTCGTCGGCGATGGTGACCGCGACCGTGCCGTCCGGGCGGGTCGACAGCTTGACCCGCAAGGCACCGGCCGGGGACCCGGTCAGCCGGACGCCGCCGAAGGAGAAGGGCAGCCGCAGTCCGGCCGGCTCCTCCAGGAGCAGGGCGTGCAGCGCGGCGTCGAACAGGGCCGGGTGCAGGGCGAATCCGCCGGATTCGGCGTGGTCGGCGGGCGGCCGTACCTCGGCGTAGAGGTCGTCGCCCGACCGCCAGGCCGCCGTCAGGCCCTGGAAGGCGGGGCCGTAGCCGTAGCCCTGGTCGGCGAGGCGGTCGTACAGGTCGTCGACCGGCTGGGGTTCGGCGCCGGCCGGCGGCCAGGACGCGAGGTCGGGTGCGGGGCCGGGGTCGGGGACGGCGGCCGTCACGGTTCCGGTGGCGTGCCGGTTCCAGACGTCGCCCTCCTGGTCGCCGCGCGAGTGGACGGCGACGGGCCTGCGGCCGTCGTCGTCGGGGCCGCCGACGGTGATCTGGAGCTGGAGCGCGCCCTCGTCGGGGAGGACCAGGGGTGCCTGGAGGGCGAGTTCCTCAAGCCGCTCGCAGCCGAGTGCGGTGCCCGCGTGGAGCGCGAGCTCGACCAGGGCCGTGCCCGGGACCAGCAGGGTCCCGGCGACGGCGTGGTCGGCGAACCAGGGGTGGCTGCGGGCCGAGATCCGGCCGGTGAAGAGGACGCCGTCGGAGTCGGCGAGCGGCACCGCGGCCCCGAGCAGCGGGTGCCGCGCGGAGTCGAGTCCGGCCGAGGTGACGTCGCCGCCGCCGGGCCCGTCGGTGAGCCAGTGGCGCCTGCGCTGGAAGGGGTACGTCGGCAGGTCCGCTGCCGGTGCGGTGCTCCCGCCGAACAGGGCGGGCCAGTCCACCGGTACGCCCCGTACGTGGGCGTGGGCCACGGCGGTGACGGCGGTGTGCGGCTCGGGGCGCCCGCCGCGCACCATCGGGACCAGGACCGACGCGGGGTCGAGGAAGTCCTGTCCCAGCGCGCTGAGCACGCCGTCGGGGCCGAGTTCCAGGTAGGTCCGTACGCCTTCGGCCTCCAGGGCGCGGGCCGCGTCCAGGAAGCGCACAGGACGGCGGACGTGCTCCACCCAGTACTCGGGCGTGGTCAGGTCCTCCGCGCCGACTCGCCGCCCGGTCAGGGTGGAGACGACCGGGATGGCGGGCGCGGCGTAGGTGAGGCCCTTAGCGACCGTCTGGAACTCGTCCAGCATCGCGTCCATGTGCGGGGAGTGGAAGGCGTGGCTGACGCGCAGCCGCTTGGTCTTGCGGCCCAGGGCGGCGAGTTCGGCGCCGACGGCCTCGACGGCTGCCGCGTCGCCCGACAGGACCACGGAGGCGGGGCCGTTGACGGCGGCGACGTCGAGCTGGTCCTCGCGTCCGGCGAGCAGCGGCAGCACTTCCTGCTCCTCGGCCTGGACGGCGAGCATGGCGCCGCCCTCGGGCAGGGCCTGCATCAGCCGGCCGCGGGCCGCGACGAGCCGCGCCGCGTCCGGCAGGGAGAGGACGCCGGCGACGTGTGCGGCGGCCAGTTCGCCGATGGAGTGGCCCGCGAGGAAGTCCGGTCGTACGCCCCAGCTTTCGAGGAGGCGGAAGAGCGCGACCTGGGTGGCGAACAGGGCGGCCTGCGTGAAGCCGGTCCGGTCCAGCGGCGCCGGGTCCTCGCCGAACAGGACGTCGAGCAGCGGTGTCTCCAGCCAGGGGTCGAGCTCCGCGCACACGGCGTCGAGGGCGTGGGCGTAGACGGGGTAGGCGGCGTACAACTCGCGGCCCATGCCGAGTCGCTGGCTGCCCTGGCCGGTGAAGAGGAAGGCGGTCCGGCCGTCCACGGGGGTGCCGCGTACGGCCGGTGCGGCGAGGGCGTCGACCGCTTCGGGGGCGGTGGCGGCGACCACCACGGCGCGGTGCGGCAGTGCGGCCCGTCCGACGGCCAGGGTCCGGCCCGTCGGTGCCAGGTCCTGCCGGTCGGTGCCGGTGAGGGCCGCGGCCACCTGGTCGGCCTGCGCCAGCAGGGCCGCTTCGTTGTGCGCGGACAGCAGCAGCGGCACGACCGGCATCGGTGCGGCCGGTTCGGCTTGCGCGTCCGGCGCATCGGCCGGCGGCTGCTCCACGATGACGTGGGCATTGGTGCCGCTGATGCCGAAGGAGGACACGCCTGCCCGGCGCGGCCGCTCGGACCCGGGCCACGGCATCGCGTCGGTGAGCAGTTCCACCTCGCCGGCGGACCAGTCCACGTGCGGGCTCGGCTCGTCGATGTGGAGGCTCTTGGGGAGCACCCCGTGCCGCATCGCCATGACCATCTTGATGACGCCTGCCACCCCGGCGGCGGCCTGCGAGTGGCCGATGTTGGACTTCAGGGAGCCCATCAGGAGCGGCGAGGGGCGGTCCTGCCCGTAGGTGGCGAGGACGGCCCTGGCCTCGATCGGGTCGCCCAGCGTGGTGCCGGTGCCGTGCGCCTCCAGCGCGTCGACGTCGGCGGTGGTCAGGCCCGCGTTGGTCAGGGCCTGGCGGATCACCCGTTCCTGGGCGGGGCCGTTGGGTGCGGTGAGGCCGTTGCTCGCGCCGTCCTGGTTGACGGCGGTGCCGCGGATCACGCCGAGGATCCTGCGGCCGTTGCGCCGGGCGTCGGAGAGCCGCTCCAGCAGGAGGACGCCGGCGCCTTCGGCCCAGGCGGCCCCGTCCGCCCGCGCGGAGAAGGACTTGCAGCGGCCGTCGGGGGCCAGGCCGCGCTGCCGGCTGAACTCGACGAACAGGGTCGGGGCGGCCAGTACGGTCGCGCCGCCGGCCAGGGCGAGGCCGCACTCGCCGTTGCGCAGTGCCTGCGCGGCGAGGTGGATCGAGACGAGCGAGGACGAGCAGGCGGTGTCGACGGTGATCGCCGGCCCCTGCAGGCCGAAGGTGTAGGCGACGCGGCCGGAGGCGACGGAGACCGTGCTGCCGACCGACAGATAGCCCTCCATCCCTTCGGGGGCGTCCTTGAGGCGTGCCGCGTAGTCGTTGGCCATCACACCGGCGAACACGCCGGTCTGGCTGCCCTTGAGCGAGGTCGGGTCGATGCCGGCGCGCTCGAAGGCCTCCCAGCAGATCTCCAGCAGGAGGCGCTGCTGCGGGTCGATGGCGGTGGCCTCGCGGGCACTCACCCCGAAGAGTTCGGGGTCGAACTGCGGCGCCTCGTAGAGGAATCCGCCGTGCCGGGTGTACGAGGTGCCCGCGTGGTCGGGGTCCGTGTCGTACAGGCCGTCCAGGTCCCAGCCGCGGTCGTCGGGGAACGGACCGATGGCGTCCCGCTCGTCGGACAGCAGCGTCCACAGCTCCTCCGGGGAGCTGACCTCGCCCGGGTAGCGGCAGGCCATGGCGACAATCGCGATCGGCTCGTCGGAGGTGTCGGCCACCGGTCCTGCGACGGCGGCTCCGGCGTCGGTCGTCCCGTCGGCCGGGCCGAGCAGTTCGGTGCGCAGGAAGGCGGCCAGCTCGGCCGTACTCGGGTGGTCGAACAGCAGCGTCGCGGGCAGCTTCAGGCCCGCGGCCGCGTTCAGCCGGTTGCGCAGTTCCACCGCCTTGAGCGAGTCGAAGCCCAGCTCGTTGAAGGCCCGTTCGGGTGCGATCCCGTCGGCGTCGGCATGGCCCAGTACGGAGGCCACTGCGCCGCGGACCAGTTCGAGGAGCGCGCGCTCCTGGTCCGTGGGGGGCAGGGGCGCCAGGCGTTCCCTGAGCGAGTTCCCGCCCGTCCGCTCGTCGGCGCCGGAGGCGGCGGCGCGCCGCGCGGGGCGCACCAGGCCGTGGAAGAGCGCGGGCAGCGTGCCGTCCGCGCTCCGGGCCCGCAGCCCGGTGTGGTCGAGGAGCGCCGGGACGAGCACCGGCCGGTCGTTCGCGAGGGCCGCGTCGAACAGGGCGAGGCCCTGCTCGCTGCCGATCGGGGCGATGCCGCCGCGGGACAGGCGGGCGAGGTCGGCGTCGGTCAGGTGACCGGTCATCCCGCTGCCCTCGGCCCACAGGCCCCAGGCCAGCGACGTACCGGGCAGGCCCAGGGTCGTGCGGTGCTGCGCGAGGGCGTCCAAGTAGGTGTTGGCCGCCGCGTAGTTGGCCTGCCCGGCGGTGCCGACCGTGCCGGCCAGCGAGGAGAACAGGACGAACGCGGCCAGGTCCAGGCCGGCCGTCAGCTCGTGCAGGTGCCGGGCGGCATCGACCTTGGGGCGCAACACGGTGTCGAGCTGCTCCGCGGTGAGGGCGGGCAGCGTGCCGTCGTCGAGGACGCCCGCGGTGTGCAGGACCGCGGTGAGCGGGTGCTCGGTGGGGATCGCGTCCAGCAGCGCGGCGACCGCGGCCCGGTCGGCCGTGTCGCAGGCGACGACGGACACGTCGGTTCCGTGGGCGGTGAGTTCGGCCTCCAGCTCCAGCATGCCCGCGGCGTCCCGGCCGCGGCGGCTCGCCAGCAGCAGGTGCCGTACGCCGTGTTCGGCGACGAGGTGGCGGGCGAAGAGCCGGCCGAGGGTGCCGGTGGCGCCCGTGACGAGCACGGTGCCGTCGGGGTTCAGGGTGGGCGCGGTGGAGTCCGCCGCAGGCGGCGTGGCCGTGGCAAGGCGCGGTACGAGCAGGGTCCCGTCACGCAGGCTCGCCTGCCCGTCCGGTACGGCCAGCGCGCGGCCGAGCTCGGCTTCGGAGAGGTCCCAGTCCGTCAGGTCGAGCAGGCCGAACCGGCCCGGGTTCTCGGCCATCGCGGTGCGTACGAGACCCCAGACGGGAGCCGCGCCGAGTCCGGCCTCCGTGCGGGCGGTGGTCGCGTCACGGGTCACGAAGACCAGGCGCGCGTCGGCGAACCGCTCGTCGGCGAGCCACTCCTGGGCCAGCCGCAGGGCGCGGTGCGCCCCGGCGCGGGGGCCGTCGTCGCCGGGGAAGGGGACCACGACGAGCGGCGGGACGTCGGCCAGGCCGGTGAGGTCGGGGGAGCTGCCCAGCGGCGCGGGCAGTCCGTGGCCGGCGTCGTCGAGGACGGCCCACGCGGTGGCCGGTTCCGCCTTGGGGGCGGTCGTCCACTCCACCTGGAGCAGCGGCTGACGGGGAGTACCCGCACCGGCCAGCTGTGCGGGGTCCACGGGCCGCAGGCCGAGCGTCTCCACCGAGGCGATGGGCATGCCGCTCGTGTCGGTGAGGGACAGGGCGGCGCCCGAGCCGTGCGGGGTGATCCGTACGCGCAGCACGTCGGCGCCGGTCGCGTGCAGCCGTACGCCGGTCCAGGCGAACGGCAGCACCAGGCGGCCGTCGGCCGCGAGGGCCAGGGGGTGCAGGGCGGCGTCAAGGAGGGCCGGGTGGATGCCGAACTCGCCCGGGGGGACGTCCGTCGGCAGCGCGACCTCGGCGTACGTCTCCTGTCCCGCGCGCCACAGCGCCCGCAGGCCCTGGAAGGCGGGGCCGTACTGGAAGCCCCGCTCGGCGAGCGTGTCGTACGCCGCCGTCAGGTCGACCGGCTCGGCGCCGGCCGGCGGCCAGGCGGTGACGACGGGCGGGTCAGCGGGTCCGTCCGCGTGGCCCAGGACGCCGGTGGCGTGCAGGGTCCACGGGTGGGTCGCGGCGTCGTCGGACCCGGGCTCCGGGCGGGAGTGGACCGACAGGGCGCGCCGGCCCTCCTCGTCCGGGGCGTCGACCACGACCTGGAGCTGTACGGCGCCGCGGGCGGCCAGCACCAGCGGTGCCTGGAGGGTCAGTTCGTCGAGCCGGTCGAGGCCCGTGTGGTCCCCTGCCCGGACGGCGAGGTCCACGAAGGCGGTGCCGGGGAGCAGCACGGTGCCGGCCACGGCGTGGTCGGCCAGCCAGGGCTGGGTGTCGAGGGCGATCCTGCTGCTCAGGACGAGCTTGTCCTCGTCGGCGGTGCGGACCGCGGCCCCGATGAGCGGGTGCCGCTCGGTGGCCATGCCGAGTCCGCTCGCGTCCCCGGCCGTGGCCGGGCCCTCCAGCCAGTGGCGGCGGCGCTGGAAGGGGTAGGTCGGCAGGTCGACGGCCGTGCCGGGGCCGCCGGTCACGGCGGCCCAGTCGAGCGGGGCGCCCGCGACGTGGGCCTGCGCGGCGGAGGCCAGGAAGTCGTCGAGTCCGCCCTCGCCGCGGTGGAGCGAGGGCACGGTGACGGCGGTGTCGTGCGCCGTGTCGTCGATCGTCTCCTGGAGGGCGATGGTCAGCACCGGGTGGGCGCTGGCCTCGATGAAGACGCGGTGGCCCTGGTCGAGCAGGGTCCGGGTGGCCTCCTCCAGCTGGACGGTGTTGCGCAGGTTGCGGAACCAGTACGCGCCGTCGAGCTCCGTGCCCTCCAGCGGCTGCCCGGTGACGGTGGAGAGGAAGGGCACCTCGACGGGGCGCGGGGTGAGGGAGGTCAGGGCGTCGAGGAGTTCGTCGCGCAGGCTCTCGACGTGCGCGGAGTGGGAGGCGTAGTCGACCGGTATGCGCTTGGCGCGCTTCTTGTTGTCCTTGCAGTGGGCGACGAGCTCTTCCAGGGCGGTCACCTCTCCGGCGACCACGACGGATCGCGGACCGTTGTGGGCGGCGATGTCGATGGCGCCGTCCCAGCGGGTGACGAGTGCGCGGACCTCGTCGGCCGGCAGGGCCACCGAGACCATCCCGCCCGTACCCGCCAGCCGTACGATCGCCCGGCTGCGCAGCGCGACGACCTTCGCCGCGTCGTCCAGGGACAGCGCCCCCGACACGACGGCCGCCGCGATCTCGCCCTGCGAGTGGCCGATCACCGCGTCGGGCTCGATGCCCACCGAACGCCACAGCGCGGCCAGGGACACCATCACCGCCCACAGCGCCGGCTGCACCACGTCCACCCGGTCCAGGCCGGGCGCGCCGTCCGCACCGCGCAGGACGTCCAGCAGCGACCAGTCGGTGAACGGTGCCAGCGCCCGCTCGCACTCGGCCAGCCGGGCGGCGAACACCGGGGAGGAGCCGACGAGTTCCAGGGCCATGCCCTGCCACTGCGAACCCTGCCCGGGGAACACGAACACCGTCCTGCCCCGGCCGGTGACCGCGCCCTGCACGAGGTTCGCCGCGACCTCGCCGGAGGCCAGCGCGTCGAGACCGGCCAGCAGTTCGTCCCGGCCGGTGCCCGAGACGGCCGCCCGGAAGGGGAGGTGCGGGGCCCGGGTCGCGAGCGCCGAGGCGACCCGCGCCGGGTCGGTGGTGTCCGCGGCCAGCAGCTCCCGCACCTGGCCGGCCCGCGCCGCGAGGGCCGCCTCGCTCTTCGCCGACAGCACGAGCGGCAGCCCGGGCAGCTCCGCCGCCACCGGCCCGTCGGTCACGGCCTGCCCGGGACCTTGCTCCAGGACCACGTGCGCGTTCGTGCCGCTGATGCCGAACGAGGACACGGCCGCGCGCCGCGGACGCGTCACCTCCGGCCACGCCCGGTGCTCGGTGACCAGCTCCACCGCGCCCGCCGACCAGTCGACGTGCGGCGTCGGCTCGTCCACGTGCAGCGTCGCCGGAAGCTCTCCGTTGCGCATCGCCATCAGCATCTTGATGATGCCCGCGACGCCCGCGGCGGCCTGCGTGTGACCGATGTTCGACTTGATCGAACCGAGGCGCAGCGGCTCGTCGCGGTCCTGGCCGTAGGTGGCCAGCAGCGCGTTGGCCTCGATCGGGTCGCCGAGCCGGGTGCCGGTGCCGTGCGCCTCGACCGCGTCGACCTCGTGCGGGGCGAGGCGGGCGTTGGCGAGGGCCTGGCGGATGACGCGTTCCTGGGAGGGCCCGTTGGGGGCGGTGAGGCCGTTGCTCGCGCCGTCCTGGTTGACCGCGGAACCGCGGATCACGCCGAGGACGTGGTGCCCGAGCCGCTGCGCGTCCGACAGCCGCTCCAGGACCAGCATGCCGGCGCCCTCGCCCCAGCCGGTGCCGTCCGCCGACGCGGCGAACGACTTGCAGGTCCCGTCCGGCGACAGGCCGCGCTGCCGCGAGAACTCGACGAAGGTCGTCGGCGTCGACATCACCGTGACACCGCCGGCCAGGGCCATCGAGCATTCGCCCTGGCGCAGCGCCTGCGCGGCCAGGTGGACGGCCACCAGCGAGGAGGAGCACGCGGTGTCCAGCGTCACCGCGGGCCCTTCGAGACCGAACGTGTAGGCCACCCGGCCCGACAGGACGCTGGAGATCGTGCCCGTCAGCAGATGTCCCTCGAAGCCCTCCGGCGCACCTCCGAGCCGCGACCCGTAGTCGTTGTACATGACGCCCGCGTAGACGCCGGTCGAGGAGCCGCGCAGCGCGGCGGGGTCGATCCCCGCACGCTCCAGCGCCTCCCAGGCGACCTCCAGGAGGACCCGCTGCTGTGGGTCGGTCGCGATCGCCTCGCGCGGGCTGAGTCCGAAGAACTCGGCGTCGAACTCGGCCGCCTCGTAGAGGAATCCGCCCTTGCGCGTGTACGAAGTGCCGGTCTTGTCGGGGTCCGGGTCGTAGAGGGTTTCCACGTCCCAGCCGCGGTCGGACGGGAACGTGTCGATGGCGTCGCGGCCCTCCGCGACGAGCCGCCACAGGTCCTCGGGCGAGGAGACTCCGCCCGGGTAGCGGCAGCCCATGCCGACCACGGCGATCGGCTCGTCGAGTCCCGGGGAGTGGGCGGTCGTCGCCGGGACGGCGGCCGATCCGGTGGCGTCGAGCCGCTCCAGCAGGAAGTCCGCCACCGCCTGCGGCGACGGGTGGTCGAAGACGAGGGTGGTGGGCAGGCGCAGCCCGGTCACCGCGTTGAGGCGGTTGCGCAGTTCGACGCTGGTGAGGGAGTCGAAGCCGGTGTCCTTGAACGCCCTGGCCGGGTCGATGTCGGCGTCGGCGCCGTGGCCGAGGACCAGTCCGACGGTCTCCCGCACGGTCCGGAGCACGGCCCGTGCCCGCTCCTCCGTGGTGAGCGCGGTCAACTCCTGTGCCCACGACGAGTCGGCGCCGGGGGCGGTGCCGGCCGCCTGCCTGCGGCGGACGCGGACCAGGCCGGTGAACAGTTCGGGCAGCGCGTTCTCCGTGGCGCGGGCGCGCAGGGCGGCCAGGTCGAGTTCGGCGGGGACCAGCAGCGGCTCGGCCGAGGCGAGCGCCGCGTCGAACAGGTCGAGGCCCAGGTCCGGGGTCAGCGGGACGATGCCGCTCCGCTTCCACCGGGCGACGTCGGCGTCGGCGAGGGTTCCGGCCATGCCGTCGGCGCTGTCCCACAGGCTCCAGGCGAGGGAGGTGGCGGGCAGGTGCCGGGCGCGGCGGTGCTGCGCGAGGGCGTCGAGGAAGGTGTTCGCGGCGGCGTAGTTGGCCTGGCCCGCGTTGCCCATGAGACCGGCGATGGACGAGAACAGGACGAACGAGGCGAGGCCGAGGGACTCGGTGAGGCGGTGCAGGTTCCAGGCCGCGTCCACCTTCGGGCGCATCACCCGCTCCAGGCGGTCGGCCGACAGCGACGCGACCGTCACGTCGTCGAGAACGCCCGCCGTGTGCACCACGGCGGTCAGCGGACGCTGGGCCGCGACCTCGTCCAGCAGCCCCGCCAGCGCGTCGAAGTCCGCCACGTCGCACGCCGCCACCCGGGCACTGGCCCCCAACTCCCCCAGTTCGGCGACGAATTCGGCAGCTCCCGGAGTGTCACTCCCACGCCGCGACACCAGCAGCAGGTGCCGTGCGCCGTGCCGCGTCACCAGCCGGCGTGCCACCAGCCGGCCCAAGGTACCCAGGGCGCCGGTCACCAGGACCGTGCCCTCCGGGTCCAGAGCGTCCACCGCGCCTTCGACGGCACCCGGGGCACGCGTCAGGCGCGGCACGAGCAACGCGCCGTCCCGCACGGCCACTTCGGGCTCGCCGGAGGCCAGCACGGCCGGCAGCAGCTCGGCGCCGCTCTCGTCCAGGTGGGCGAGGACGAGCCGGCCGGGCTGCTCGGTCTGCGCGGTGCGGACGAGGCCGACGAGCGGGGCCGTGTGCAGCGCGCCGTCCGGTACGACGAGGACGAGGCGGCTCTCCGCGAACTGCGGGGCGGCCAGCCATGCGCGCACCGCGTCGAGGCCGCGCGCCGCGGTGGCATGGGTCCGGTCGAGTACGTCGTCGGAGGCACCTACGACGAGCTGCTGCTCGCCGAGCACCACGAACTCCGGTGCGGCGGTGCCGCCGTCGACGGCGGCGCCGAGCGCGGCGAGGTCGGCGTAGGGGGCCCCGCCGATGCTGACCCAGCGCTGGTCGGCGACCGGCTCGACCGCGGGGAGGGCCTCCCAGGCCACCCGGTACAGGGACTCGACGGCCGGTTCGGCGACGGCGAGCCGGTCACGGGCGATGGGCCGCAGGGCGACCGATTCGATCGCCGCCACCGGGGCGCCGGTGCCGTCGGCGAGCGCGAGACGGGCCGTGTCCTGGCCGGTACGGGTCCAGCGGACGCGCAGCACCGTGGCACCGACCGCGTGCAGCGCGAAGCCCGAGAACGAGAACGGCAGCCGGATCGTGCCGTCGTCCCCCGCCGGGTCCGCGGCCTCCAGTACAAGGGGGTGCAGCACGGCGTCGAGGAGGGCGGGGTGCACGCCGCAGCGCGCGGCCTCGGTGTGCAGCCGGTCGGGCAGGGCGACCTCGGCGAACACGTCGTCGCCCGCGCGCCAGGCGGCGCGCAGACCGTGGAAGGCGGGCCCGTAGCCGTAGCCGAGGTCGTCGAGGCGGTCGTAGACGCCGTCCAGCGGGACGGGGGTGGCGTCGGCCGGGGGCCACTGGTCGAGGGCGATGCCCGGCGCGGGGACGGCGGAGGTGAGCAGTCCTGCCGCGTGGGCGGTCCACTGCTCCTCGCCGGTGCGGGCGTACACGGTGAACCGGCGGTCGCCGCGCGCGTCGGCCCGGTCGACGGTCAGCCGCAGTTGGGCAGCCGTCCGCCGCGGGAGGATCAGGGGTGCCTGGAGGGTGAGTTCCTCCACGGTGGCGTGCCCCAGCTGTTCGGCCGCGGTGCCCGCAAGTTCCAGGAACAGGGTGCCCGGGACGAGAACCGTCCCGCCGATCGCGTGGTCGGCCAGCCACGGATGCGAGGACAGCGACACGGAGGCCGAGAACTGCACCGCGTCACCGTCGGGCTCCGTGATCACGGCGGCCAGCAGCGGATGGTCCACGGCCGTCAGGCCCAGGCCGGCCGCGTCGCCGGAACGCGGTGCGTCCAGCCAGAATCGCTCGCGCTGGAACGCGTACGTCGGCAGCTCCACCACGCCGGAACCCGGCAGGAAGCCCGCCCAGTCCACCTCCACGCCGTGGGCGTGCACGGCGCCAAGGGCGGCGAGCAGGGAGCGCTTCTCGGCGCGGTCCTTGCGCAGGACCGGGGCCACGACGACGCCCTCGGTGTCGGCCAGGCATTCGCCCGCCAGACCGGCGAGCGTCGCGTCGGGGCCCAGCTCCACGAACGCCGTCACGCCCCGTCCGGCCAGGGTGGCGACGCCGTCGGCGAACCGCACCGCCGAGCGGGCCTGCACGGCCCAGTACTCCGGCGTGAACTCCTCGATCACCTCACCGGTCACGTTCGACACGACCGGGATGCGGGGTGCCGCGTGGATCAACTCCTGTGCCACTGAGGTGAGTTCGTCCAGCATGCCGTCCAGATGCGCGGAATGGAAAGCGTGGCTCACCTTCAGCCGTGTCGCCTTCACGCCTTCCCCGCGCGCCAGCTCCAGGACGTCGAGCACGGCCGCCTCGTCACCCGAAATGACCGTGCCGGCCGGGCTGTTGAGCCCCGCCACCTCCACGCCCGAGCGGCCCGCGAGCCACTCGGAGACCTGCTCCTCCCCCGCGTTCAGGGCGGCCATCGCCCCGCCCTCGGCGACCTGCTCCATCAGACGGGCCCGCGCACACACCAGACGCGCCGCGTCCGGAAGCGACAGCACACCCGCCACATGAGCCGCAGCCAACTCACCCACCGAGTGACCCACCAGATAGTCCGGCGTCACCCCGTAGTGGGCCAGCAGGCGGAACAGCGCCACCTCGATCGCGAACAGCGCCGGCTGCGTGAACACCGTCCGCTCCAGCAGCTCCGGCTCACCCTCGATCACGCCGGCGAGCGAACGGTCGAGGTGGACGTCCAGCGCCGCGACCACGTCGTCGAACGCCGCGGCGAACACCGGCTCGGCCGCGTACAACTCGCGCCCCATGCCCAGGCGTTGACTGCCCTGGCCGGAGAACAGGAACGCCAGCGAGCCCGTCGTGGCCGTCTCGCCCGGGGTCAGCGCGCGCAGTGCGTCGAGGAGTTCCTCACGAGTCTCGCCCACGACCACCGCACGGTGGTCGAAGCGGGCCCGTGCCACCGCGAGGGAGCGGCCCACGGCCGCGACGTCCAGCTCCGGCCGCTCCGACAGGAACGACACCAGCCGCTCCGCCTGCTCCGACAGGGCGGCCCCCGACTTCCCGGACACCACCCACGGCACCGGACCCGGCGCCGACGGCTCCTGGGCGGCAGCCGCGGTCGGCGTGGCCTGCTCGATGATGAGGTGGGCGTTGGTCCCGCTGATGCCGAAGGACGAGACGCCCGCCCGGCGCGGCCGGTCGAGCTCGGGCCACTGCTCGGCCCGCGTCAGCAGTTCCATCGTGCCGGCCGACCAGTCGACGTGCGCGGTCGGCTCGGCCACGTGCAGCGTCGCGGGCAGGACGCCGTTGCGCATCGCCATGACCATCTTGATCACGCCCGCGACGCCCGCGGCGGCCTGCGTGTGACCGATGTTCGACTTCAACGAGCCCAGCCGGAGCGGCTGTTCGCGGTCCTGGCCGTAGGTGGCCAGCAGTGCGTTGGCCTCGATCGGGTCGCCGAGGCGGGTGCCGGTGCCGTGCGCCTCCACCGCGTCCACGTCGGACGCGGACAGGCGGGCGTCGGCCAGCGCGGCGCGGATGACCCGCTCCTGGGAGGGACCGTTCGGCGCGGTCAGACCGTTGCTCGCGCCGTCCTGGTTCACGGCGGAGCCACGGATCACCGCGAGCACCTGGTGCCCGTTGCGCTCGGCGTCCGACAGCCGCTCCAGGACGAGCAGGCCCACGCCCTCGGCCCAGCCCGTGCCGTCCGCCGTCGAGGAGAACGCCTTGCAGCGGCCGTCCGGGGAGAGGCCGCGCTGCCGGGAGAACTCCACGAACATGCCGGGGGTGGCCATGACGGACACACCGCCGGCGAGGGCCACGGAGGACTCGCCCTGGCGCAGCGACTGCGCCGCGAGGTGGAGTGCGACGAGCGAGGACGAGCACGCGGTGTCGACGGTGACCGCCGGGCCTTCGAGTCCGAAGGTGTAGGCCAGGCGGCCGGAGGCGACGCTGGCGGTGTTGCCGGTCAGCAGGTAGCCGTCGTGGCCGCCGGACGGCTCGTGCAGCCGCGGCCCGTACTCCTGTGCCGTGGCGCCCACGTACACACCGGTGCGGGTGCCGCGCAGCGCGGCGGGGTCGATGCCCGCCTGTTCGAAGGCCTCCCAGGCGGTCTCCAGAAGCAGCCGCTGCTGGGGCTCCATCGCGGCGGCCTCGCGGGGGCTGATGCCGAAGAAGTCGGCGTCGAACCGGTCCGCGTCGTGCAGGAAGCCGCCTCGGGCGGCGTACGTCGTGCCGGGGCCGTCCGCGTCGGGGGCGAGGAGCGCGTCGAGGTCCCAGCCCCGGTTGGTCGGGAATCCGTCGACGGCGTCGACCTCGTCGCTGACCAGCCGCCACAGGTCCTCGGGCGAGGCGACCCCGCCCGGCAGCCGGCACGCCATGCCGACGATCGCGATCGGCTCGTCGAGGCCCACGGCTCCGTACGCGTCGTCGCCCTGGTCCACGTACTCGTCCGGGTCCTGGTCCTGGTCCTGATCGTCGTCCTGGTCCGCGCCGAGGAGCTGGTCGGCGAGGTGGTCGGCGAGTCTGGCCGGGGTCGGGTAGTCGTAGAGGAGTCCGGCGGGCAGCGCGAGCCCGGTGGCCGTGTTCAGCGCGTTCCGCAGTTCGACGGCCGAGAGGGAGTCGAAGCCGAGTTCCTTGAAGGTCGTGTCGACGGGCACGTGGCGCGCCGATCCGTGGCCGAGCACCGCCGCGACGTGCGCGCGCACCAGTGCCAGCTCGTCGCCGCGCGGCGCGGGCCGCTTCGGCCGGCTCCGCCTCGCCGCGGATGGGCGGGCCTCGGCGAGCCGGACGTCGGCCTGCGCGGTCGTCGGGCCGTCCAGCCAGAAGGGCCGGCGCTGGAAGGCGTACGTGGGCAGGTCCACCAGGCCCGAACCCGGCAGGAGCCGCTCCCACTGCACGCCGACGCCGTGCACGTGCGCCGTGGCCAGCGCCGTCACCAGGGAGCGCCGCTCCGGACGCCCCTTGCGCAGGACCGGGGCCACGACGACGCCCTCGGTGTCGGCCAGGCACTCGCCCGCCAGACCCGCGAGCGTCGCGTCCGGGCCCAGCTCGACGAACGCCGACACCCCGAGACCGGCCAGCGTGGCGACACCGTCGGCGAACCGCACCGCCGAGCGGGCCTGCACGGCCCAGTACTCCGGCGTGAACTCCTCGATCACCTCACCGGTCACGTTCGACACGACCGGGATGCGGGGTGCCGCGTGGATCAACTCCTGTGCCACTGAGGTGAGTTCGTCCAGCATGCCGTCCAGATGCGCGGAATGGAAAGCGTGGCTCACCTTCAGCCGTGTCGCCTTCACGCCTTCCCCGCGCGCCAGCTCCAGGACGTCGAGCACGGCCGCCTCGTCACCCGAAATGACCGTGCCGGCCGGGCTGTTGAGCCCCGCCACCTCCACGCCCGAGCGGCCCGCGAGCCACTCGGAGACCTGCTCCTCCCCCGCGTTCAGGGCGGCCATCGCCCCGCCCTCGGCGACCTGCTCCATCAGACGGGCCCGCGCACACACCAGACGCGCCGCGTCCGGAAGCGACAGCACACCCGCCACATGAGCCGCAGCCAACTCACCCACCGAGTGACCCACCAGATAGTCCGGCGTCACCCCGTAGTGGGCCAGCAGGCGGAACAGCGCCACCTCGATCGCGAACAGCGCCGGCTGCGTGAACACCGTCCGCTCCAGCAGCTCCGGCTCACCCTCGATCACGCCGGCGAGCGAACGGTCGAGGTGGACGTCCAGCGCCGCGACGACCTCGTCGAACGCCGCGGCGAACACCGGCTCGCTCACGTACAGCTCACGGCCCATGCCGAGACGCTGGCTGCCCTGCCCCGAGAACAGGAACGCCACCGCGCCGTCCGGCACCGCACGGCCCGACACCACACCGGCCGCGGGCGTGCCGGCGGCCAACGCCCGTGCCCCCGCCAGGAGTTCGTCACGGGTCTCCCCCACGACCACCGCTCGGTGATCGAAGCGGGCGCGCGACACCGCGAGGGAGCGGCCCACGGCCGCGACGTCCAGCTCCGGCCGCTCCTCCAGGAACGACACCAGCCGGTCCGCCTGACCGGCCACGGCCTCGGCCGACTTGCCGGACACGACCCACGGCACCGCGCCCGACGCGGGCTGCCCGGCGCCGGGCAGTTCCTGGGGCGCCGCCACCTCGGCGGGCCGGTCCGACAGCACGACGTGGCAGTTCGTGCCGCCCATGCCGAAAGAGCTGACGCCCGCGTAGAGCGGCTCGTCCGGCCGCGGCCACGGCTCGCGGCTCTGCTGGACGGCGAGCTTCAGCGCGTCGAACTCGATGTCCGGGTTGGGGGTTTCGAAGTTCAGGCTCGGCACGAGTTCGCGGTGCCGGATGCAGAGCGCCGCCTTCAGCAGGCCGACGATGCCGGCGGCCCCTTCGAGGTGTCCGACGTTGGTCTTCACCGATCCGACCCGCAGCTCGGCCCCGTCCGCGCGGCCGTCGCCGAGGACCGCGCCCAGGGCCGACGCCTCGATCGGGTCACCCACCTTGGTTCCGGTGCCGTGGAGTTCGAGGTACTGCACCTGCTCGGCGGGCACCCGGGCGCGTTCGTACGCCTGCCGCAGGACGTCCTGCTGACCGGCCGGGCTCGGCACGGTGAGGCCCTCGGTCGTCCCGTCGTTGTTCATCGCGCTGCCGTGCAGCACGCAGTAGACCGGGTCGCCGTCCGCCAGGGCGGCGCGCAGCGGCTTGAGCACCACGAAGGCGCCACCCTCGCCGCGGACGTAGCCGTTCGCCCGGGCATCGAAGGTGTAGCTGAGGCCGTCCGGGGACAGCGCGCCGAACCGCTCCGCGCCGAGAGTGCTGTCCGGCACCAGATTGAGGTTGACTCCGCCGGCGACGGCCGTGGCGGACTCGCCGCGGCGCAGGCTCTCGACCGCGAGGTGCACGGCGACCAGCGAGGAGGACTGTCCGGTGTCCACGGCCGCGCTCGGTCCGTGCAGACCGAGGGTGTACGAGATCCGGTTGGCGATGACGCCACGGTTGAGGCCGGTCAGCGTGTGGTGGGTGATGCCGTCGGCCCCGCGCCGGTGCGTGAGGGCGGCGTAGTCGTCGGCGATGACGCCGACGAAGACACCGGTCCTGGTGTCGGCGAGGTCGGGCGGCAGGATCCTGGCGTCCTCCAGTGCCTCCCAGGCCAGTTCGAGCATGAGCCGCTGCTGCGGGTCCATCGCCGACGCCTCGCGCGGGCTGATGCCGAAGAAGGCGGCGTCGAAGCCGCTGACGTCCTCCAGGTAGCCGCCCGGTCGCGCGGGCAGTTCGGGGCGGCCCGCCGGGGGCGCGCCGATCGCACTGCGGCCGTCGCGCAGCAGCTGCCACAGCTGCGCGGGATTCTCCGCGTGCGGCAGCCGGCAGGACATACCGACAATGGCGATCGCCTCGGTCGAAGTCGACGTGTCCGCTTGGAATTCAGCCATGGTCGAGCCGTCCTGCCTATTGTCACGTACGAAGCCTGAGCGGAGACGTAGCACCCGCAGCCGTGCCGCGGGTGCTACGTCAAGGTGATGCTGTGGCGGCCGGTCCAGCCGGCTCGTTTCGTTCTGTTGCTACGACAACTGCTACGACACGGCGGTCGGCTCGTACGTCGCGACGAGCTCCCGCTTGAGGACCTTCCCGCTGGACCCCACGGGGAGTGCGTCGGTGAACTCCACGCGGCGGGGGTACTTGTAGGCGGCCAGACGCTGTCTGGCCCACTCGACGATCTCCTCGTCCGATCCGGCGGTGACGTCCTCGGGCCGGGCGGGCACGACGATCGCCCACACCTCCTCGCCGAGCACGGGGTGCGGCACACCGATGACGGCCACCTGCGCCACGGCCGGATGGCCGACGAGGAGTTCCTCTATCTCGCGCGGATAGACGTTGTAGCCGCCGCGCAGGATCAGGTCCTTCTTGCGGCCGACGACCGAGAGGTAGCCGTCGTCGTCCAGCCGGCCGAGGTCGCCGGTGCGGAACCAGCCGTCGGTCAGCACCTCGGCGGTGAGGTCCGGGCGGCCGAGGTAGCCGGCCATGACGCTCGGGCCGCGCACCACGATCTCGCCCACCTCACCGACGGGCAGCAGCTCGACGCCGTCGGCGTTCGGCCGGGCCGTGCCGACCGTGACGCCGGTGATCGGCACGCCGACCGTCCCGGGGCGGAACGTCAGACCGGGATAGTGGTAGGCCACGCTGCACGAGGTCTCGGTCATCCCGTAGCCCTCGTAGACCGGGCATCCGAACGTGTCGCTGACGTCGTCGAGGGTCTTGACCGGAAGCGCCGAACCCCCGCTGAACACGCGGTCGAGCCGGGGAACCGGCGCGCCGTCGGCCACCGCGTCGAGCAGCTTGAAGTACATGGTCGGCACGCCCATGAACACCGTGCAGCCGTGTTCCGTCATCAGATCGAGGGCTTCCCGCCCGGAGAACCTCGGCATCATGACGATGGAGATGCCGGCCCGGAAGCCCGTCAGCATGCCGCAGATCTGACCGAACCCGTGCGACAGCGGCAGACAGCCGAGCAGGACGTCGTCGCGCCGGAACGCGTACGGCGTGGTGACCATCCGCTCGACGTTGTACAGGATGTTCCGGTGGGTGAGCATCACCCCCTTGGGCTGTCCCGTCGTCCCTGACGTGTAGAACACGACCGCGACGTCGTCGGGTTCCCGCGTCGCGGACTCGTCGATCGGTGCCGCGTCCTGTGCCGCGGTCTCCAGGTCGACGGTGTCCGCGGAGCCCGGGCCGACGGTGAGGAGCACCGTGCCGAGCGGCCCGGCCGCCTCGCGCGCCCGGGTGAGCAACGAGGCGTCGCACACCAGGAACCGGGCGTCGGCGTCGGACAGTACGTGCGCGATCTCCGGCGCGGTCGCCATCACGTTCAGCGGGATCGCGACGGCGCCGGCCGCCAGGACGCCGAAGTACACGACGGGGAACTGCGGGGTGTCGGCCAGGAGCGTGGCGACACGGTCCCCCGGCCGTACCCCGTTGGCCCGCAGCACGGAGGCGTAGCGCTGTGCCCGCTCCCACAGCCACCCGTAGGTGACGTGCTCGGACTCGTGGATGAGAGCGATGTCGTCGGGGCGCTGCGCCGCCGTGTCGGACAGCACGGCGGCAACGGACCTGGTCATCGGGACAGCAGTCCGTCTTTCGCGGTGGTGCCGGCCCAGCCGCCGCGGAGTGGGGAGGTGGACCAGTCGCGGGCGCTCGCGGTCGGGATGTCGAGTTCCTTCCAGATCCCGTGCAGGGCGTGGGCGAAGTTCTCGACCTCGCTCTGGTCGTGCACGGCGGACGGCGCGATCCGCAGGATCTCCTCGCCCGCGGGCACGCTGGGGGCGTTGATGGACTGGACGTAGATCCCGTGCTGCTCGAACAGCAGCTGGGACGCCCGCTTGCACAGGCGGTCGTCGCCGACGAACGCCGAGACGATGTGGGAGTCCGTCGAGATGAACGGGATGTCGGCCTCGATCAGCAGGCTGTGCAGGAGCCGGGCGTTCTCCGAGAGGGACTTGCGCTCCACGTCGGAGGAGCGCAGGTACTGGACCGACGCCAGCGCACCGGCCGCGACGGCCGGCGGCAGCGAGGTGGTGAAGACGAACGAGCGCGAGTAGGTGCGCACCGCGTCCACGAGGGCGGCCGGTCCCGCGATGTAGCCGCCGATCGTGCCGAAGCCCTTGGCCAGGGTGCCCATCACGACCGTGAACCGGTCGGCGATGCCCTCCTGCGCGGCGATGCCGGCGCCCTGCGGGCCGTACATGCCGACCGCGTGGACCTCGTCGATGAAGGTCGTGGCGCCGTACTTGTCCGCGACGTCGGCGATCTCGGCGAGCGGCGCGACGTTGCCCGACATGGAGTAGACGGTCTCCGCGACGACGAGCTTCGGGGCGTCGGCGGGAGCGGCCGCGAGCAGCTCTTCGAGGTGGGCGACGTCGTTGTGGCGGAAGATGTGCTTCTTCGCGCCGCTGTGCCGCAGGCCGTCGATGATCGAGGCGTGGTTCTTCGCGTCGGAGAACACGATGGTGTCCGCCGGCATCCCCGCCAGGATGGAGAGCGAGCCTTCGTTGGCCGTGTATCCCGAGGTGAACAGGAGCGCGGCTTCCTTGCCGTGCAGGTCCGCCAGTTCGTTCTCGAGACGGACGTGGAAGTGGTTGGTCCCGCCGATGTTCCGGGAGCCTCCGGAGCCCACGCCGTGGGTGTCGATCGCCTCCTGCACGGCCGCGATGACCTGGCGGTTCTGACCCATGCCCAGGTAGTCGTTGCTGCACCAGACGCTTACTTCCGAATCCACCCCGTCGCGTCGCGCGGTGGCCAGCGGGAAACTGCCGGAACGACGTCCGATCTCCAGGAATTCACGCTTGCTCTCGGCGAGATCGTCAGCGGTTATCCCATTCACATATGATGCCAGATGCGCGTTCATTCGTTCGCCTTCTCGATGGAGCGGTTGGATTGACATGCGGCCAATAGGCCTGCGCTAGACGCCCTGCGCCCGCAGAAGCGCTTTGTCGGGCTTTCCGTTGCTGTTCATCGGCAGCGCGTCGAAGACGGCTATGTTTTCCGGCACGTGAATCGGGGACAGCGCCTCGGCGATGCGTGCACGAATGTCTTCCACGTCGACCTTCTCGGCCGGATCGCATTCGATCGCGGCGTGGATGTGGTCACTGCCGTCCGCGTCCCGCACCGCGTAGACGGCGGCGTGCCGGACACCCGGATGGGAAAGGATTTCCCCCTCCAGGACGATGGGGTGAACCTTGACGCCACCGACCTTGATGACGTCGGCCACCCGGCCCAGGAGGGTCAGATATCCCCGCTCGTCGAGAAAGCCGATGTCCCCGGTGAAATACCAGCCGTCACGGAGAGCGCGCGCCGTCAGTTCCGGCTCGCGGTTGTAGCCGTCCATCAGCTGAGGCGAGCGGACGCACACCTCACCGACTTCTCCCACCGCCAGTCGCGCACCCGATTCCGAGTTGCAGACGACGACCTCCACCTTGGGGAAGGGCCGCCCGACCGTGACCGCGAGCTCCGGGTCGCCGTGCTCCGCAGGTGTCAGGGTCGTGACCTTCCCGGACTCGGTCGTGGCATAGCCCTGCGCCAGCACAGGGCCGAACAGCTGATACCCCTGGGCGATGCGAGCGGGTGCCGCGGGGCTGCCGCCGTAGACGATCCGCTTCAGTGCGGACAGGCCGGCGGCCGCCACCGCGTCGGGGTCACGGATGCCCCGCTCCAGCAGGAGGTCGATGAGCTGGAACACGTGGTTCGTCGCCATGAAGGTCCACGAGACCTCCCGCTCAGCGGCGACGGCGTCCACGAACTTCTCGACATCGAAGGTCTCGTGGACGTGGAGCGCCGCGCCCGAGGCGAGGACCGCGTCGGCCAGCGGGGCGACGCCGTGGCTGAGCGGGGTCGACACCAGGAGCGACGCACAGCCGTACTCACGGCCGAGTTCCACCCACGCACGCAAGGTGGCGTCCCACGCGCGGCCCGCCAGCCGGATGCCCTTGGGCCGGCCCGTGCTGCCGCTCGTGAAGCTGATGACGGCCAGGGCGTCCGGCTCCCACGCCACGACGGCCGGGGCGTCGGCGCCGTCGGCGCGGCCGGGCACACGCGTCACGGGGAGCCCGCTGCCCTCGGCGAGTTCCGCCGCGCGCTCCGCGCTCTCGGCGTCGGCGAAGACGGTCACGGCTTCGGTCTCGCGCAGGATCTGGATCTGGTGATCCAGCGGAAGGACCGTTGCCCGGGTACCGGGATTGGTGGTGCGCACGTAGCAGACGGCGCCGCCGAGCAGATGTGTCGCGTACCGCACGGTGAGGGTCTCGGGGCTGTTGGGTGCGACCAGAATCGCCACCACATCGCCCTTGCCCACTCCGCGCTCGCGCAACGCAAGGAATGATTCCGTCACGGACCGAATCAGGTCACCACCGGAGAAGGCTTTATCACGCCAATAGAAAACTTCTCGCTCCGGCGCGGCTGCGAGCAGTGAGAGGATCTCCGAGACATAACTCCGATGTGCACTCCACCAATGCTCGGGCAGGCTCATGTGACCTTCCTTTTGTTCTCCAACTAACGGCGTCATCTGATTGAGCGGTTCAACCTTCGTCGGGCCATTGGAGCCGGTCAACCCTGTTCCACCGGCACTCAAGCGATCGTTATGCGCTTCTTGAGCAAATGCCGCTTCCCCCGGGTCGCATATACGCGACCTTCGACAAAGAGAAAGTGTGCTCTTCTTAAAAGCCTCCTAAAACCCGCCGCCGCCCCGGCCCCCGCAAGGGTCCGCGCAAGAGGCCACTTCGACGAAGAAAAAGCAACTTCGACATGGCTCGCGGGGGCGGCTACGTTCACCTGGCCTTCGGAGTTCGCGAACGGCCAGGCCCCCCAACCTGGGAGAGACGCATGCCCCAACTCGCTCTGTACACATTCGGCGTCCTGAAGTCGCCCCTCGCCGATCCCGGACCGCTCACCCGCGCGTTCCACGACAGCAGCGAGGCCGTCTACCGGACGATCAGCCGGCATCCCGGATACCTCGCCCGCGCCGAAGCGGCGGCCGGCAGCCGCGGCACGCTCTTCGACCTGGACTGGGGCGACTGGGGCGAGTTCGCCGTACCGGCCTGGTACGACAAGGGCCGCACCGCTCAGACCGCCGCCCTGGCCGCGACCCTCTCCCTCTGGACCGGCCTGCGCCCCGCCTTCGACGCCGTCTACACCGGTCTGCACCGCCAGGCACTGAACCGGCGCTACGACTGGTTCGAGCGGACCGGCCACCCCGGTCACGTGTTCTGGTGGGTCTCCGGGGGTGTGAAACCCACCTGGCAGGACGGGGTTTCCCGGCTGGAGCACCTGCACGGCCACGGCTCCGCACCGCACGCCTTCACCTTCCAGCACGCGTTCGCCCCGGAGGGGACTCCGGCCAGGATCAAGGACGTCGGGCGGCAGGCGGCCACGGCTCCCGAATGAGCTCCCCCGCCGGTCGTCACCGGCGACCGGCGACGGGCTCCGGCTCCTGCGACCGACGGACGGTGACGCGCACCGCACGCCCTGGCCGACCGATAGGGCCAGCGGTACCATCGGTACCATGGCGAACAGTCCCAAGGCCCTGAACCTGCGGTTCCCCGACCCGGCCCAGCGCGCGGCGATCGAAGCCGCGGCCCGGCAGGAGGGCAAGAGCCTGCAGGAGTACATCCTCTCCGCCGCGATCGACAAGGCGACCGCGGTCGAGCGGAAGTTCCTCGCGGCGTTCGAGGCGTCGAAGACCCGCAGCGGAGAGGCGTTCCGCACCGCGTCCGACGGCCTCGACCCCACCCCGGAACAGCGGACCGCCGAGCAGCGCGCCCGCCGAGACCTGGAAGAACGGGAACGGGAACAAGGTCAGAAGCAGGGACAGGAACAGGGGCAGGGGCATGCCGCGTGAGCCAGCCCGTCCCCGAGCATCCGCTCGACGTGACCTTCCTCCTCCACGCCGCCGAGCTCCTCGACGATGATCCCCAGGTAGACGACTACGGCCCCCTGTACGCGGCCGTCGCACGGGTCAACGCGCGGGCGCTGGAACACGACATCTACGGCAGCCTGAACCTGAAGGCGGGCGCCCTCCTCCAGACCCTGGCCCGGCTGCCGTGCCTGGAACACTCGAACGCGGCGTTCGCGTGGCACGCCACGGAGGCGTACCTGGCACTGAACGGCCGCCGCCTCGACTACCCCCTCAAGGCCGCGGTCGAACTGGTCCACGACGCCGCCGCGGGCAGGGAGGGCGTGGCGGGCATCGCGCGGCGGCTGCGGGACTGGACGGTCGGCTGAGAGACGTTCAGTCGAGGATGGACTCGTCGAACACGGCCCTCGTCCACCTGCGGGTGTTGAGATCCTGCTTCCACGCCCGGCGTTCGAGGCCGATGGTGGCGATGGTGCGGAATTCCTTCCCGTCGATCCGGAACTCGGTCGTCTTCGTCTCTCCGTCCTTGGACCAGACGATCTCCGGGATCCATACGCAGTCGCACGTACGCGTCTCCACAGCGAGATCGATGTGGAGCGACCTCCCGCCGACGAGCTCCTGAGGAAGATGACTGCCGCCCGCGAACCGTACGGTGGCGAAGTCGGCGCCTCCGTCAAGATCTGCGTAAGCCAGTAGTTCCTCCGGACCGCCACCGCACTGACCGTTCCGCAAGCCCACCAAAGTCGCCCGGTCGGCGCTCGGAGCTGCCTTTCGTTCGAGGACTTTGATCCGTAATTCCTTTACCTGCAAGGGCCTGTTGTCCACCGGTTGGATGTCGATACCGAGATGGGTGGCGGAAGGATCTCCCGCGGTCTTGTCGTTGATGAGACGCGGATCAGGCGTGCCGCCTTCCAGAACGGGAAGTTCCTCGAACTCACTTGGGGGCCTGGTCACCACCCATGCCTCCCAAGGGCACAGATAGCCGCTCCGTAAGTACCGGATGCCTTGCGCCTCTGCTTCGGACTGGCCGGGGGCAGAAGAGGCGCCTGTCGGCGGTGTCGTCCACACGGAGCCGGACGGCTGCGCCTTCGGAGGCCCGGTGGAGACCGCCACCCTCGGCGAGCGGGAACCGGACACGTACACGGGTGGCTTCTTCGCCTTGAACTGATCTCCGATCCACGAGAAGCCGCCGGTCAGCCCGAGGACGATGAGTGAGACGACCACAGGGGCGATGATCGCCGTGGTGACGAAGTTCCGGTCACGCAACGGGAAGCGATGCTGCCTACCAGCCGACCGGTCAGATGAGTCGGGTCGGTCAGGTGGGTCAGATGGGTCAGGTAACTGAGAAGTGTCGTCGGACATGCAGGCCTCCCCCGAAGCTGATTGATCCTCCTATGGCATTCATCTAGCACTCACGGACCAAGGTATCGGACAAGCAATCTCGACGGGTGCCCAGGAAAAAGATCTCCGAGTAAATTCAATTGCCGCCACCCATGCCGAAAGCGCAGGGAAAGGCAACATGCCGAGGTTCGGGGGAACTGTGAGTCCAGAAGATGCAGCCGTCACCACGCGGTATCGCAGCAGCGTGCGCGTCAAATTCCTGATCGCCGCGCTCACCGCATCCCTGATGGCCAGTTCGCTGGTCATCTGGCAGCGCGAAACGGTCATCGAATCGACCCGGAAGGAACGCGAAGATCGGGACCGTTCCATCTCGCGACTACTCGCGCTCGAATCCAGCGAGATGCTGGACGCTGACCCGGATCTCGCTTCGCTGCTCGCCGCTCGGGCCTTTCGTGTCAGCCCAACCAGAGAAGCGGAGACGAGTCTTCGCAATGCCGGGGCCCTCCCGCTCGCACACCGCTTGACCGGACACCAGGACGCCGTTCTGCGGTTGGCGTTCAGCCCGGACGGCCGTGTCCTTGCCACTGCCGGGGGATCCGCGGACGGTTCACGGGCGGTGCGACTGTGGGACACGGCGAGCGGGCGGACCCGAGCGACCGTCCCTTACGCCCCGGAGAACCTCGTACAGGGGGTGGCGTTCAGTTCCAGCGGTGAAACTCTCGCCGTCGGCCAGAGCGACAAGACAGTGCAGTTGTGGGACATGGCGACCGGACACCCGCACCCGGCCGTCACTCTCGACTCATCCGGCATCGACGCGGCGGATTTCACTCCTGACGGCCGCCTCTACGCCACCAGCGGCTCCCACCGGATCCAGGTCTGGGACACCGCGACCGGCCGTCTGCGCAACAGCTTCCGCCACCCCACCGACGCCCTCGTCGTCGGGATCAAGTTCGCCCCGGACGGCCACACGCTCGCCACCACGGACAACGGCTTCAAGACGGTGCGGCTGTGGGACGTCGATCGTGGCCGGCTTCGCACCACCCTCACCGGACGTCAGGACAGTGTGTCGGCCATGGCGTTCAGCCCGGACGGCCGTGCCCTCGCAGTCGGTGGCTCCAGTAGCGTCGTCCAGGTCTGGGACACCACAACCGGCCGCCGTCGCACCGCGCTCACCGGCAACCAGGACAGTGTGGATGCCGTCGCCTTCAGCCCGGACGGTCGCACTGTCGCCGCCGGTGGCTGGGACAACGTCATCGAGGTCTGGGACTCCAGGAACCCCGCCAGGACCACGGCCCGCAAGCCCAACCGGCCGCACACCACCCTCACCGGACACGCCGGCAGGGTCACGTCGCTCGCCTTTAGCCCCGACGCCAGCACCCTCGCCTCCGGCAGCGACGACCACACGGTGCGACTGTGGAACACGCCCGTGGGCCGGACGATCAGCCGATCCCGCAACTTCGTGTACGCGATCGCGTTCAGCCCGGACGGCCGCACGCTCGCGACCACGGCAGGCACGACGGTGCAGCTGTGGAACACGCGAACCCGCCGCCTACGGGCCACCATCGGCGCACAGGAGAACGGCGTCGACGCCTTCGCGTTCAGTCCGGACGGCCGAACCTTCGGCGTCGCGAGCGATGACACGGTTCGGCTGTGGGACACGCGAACCCGCCATCTGCGCTCCACTCTCACCGCGCGCCAGAAGGGCGTCTACTCCATCGCATTCAGCCCCGACGGGCACACCCTCGCCACCGGTGGCGGCGACCACGCCACCCGTATCTGGGACACCGGAACCGGCCGCGTCCGCGCCACTCTCACCGGACACCAGAACTCCGTCGGGTCAGTGGCGTTCAGCCCCGACGGTCGCACGCTCGCCACCGCGGGTGACCTCACCGTACGGCTGTGGAACATGCGCACTATGCGCTCACGTGCCGTCCTGGAGTACCAACTGGGGCTCGACGGCGACACAAAGGTGGCGTTCAGCCCTGACGGCCGGACCCTGGCCGGTAGCGCCGACGGAGTCGTGTGGTTCTGGGACACGGCCACCGGGCAGCCCCAACGAAGCCGTAGCGAGGGACTCGGAACGATCGCCAGTCAGAACGGCACGATCATGGCGCTGGCCTTCAGCCCGGACGGCCACACCTTCGTCACCGCGAACACGGATCGCCGAACTCGCCTGTGGGACACGGCTACTGGCCGCCTGCGCAGCACTCTCACCGGCCACACCGGCCCCGTCATCGCCATGTCATTGAATCGGGGCGGCCGCACACTGGCCACCGCCAGCATCGATCACACCGTACGGCTGTGGGACGTCGGTCTTCCTGCGCTCGAGAAGACGATCGCCAAGATCTGCCGGTCCCTGGGCCGCGACTTCACGGCTGACGAGCGCGCCACATACCTCTCCGGCCAGCCGTCGGATCCGACGTGCCGTCAGGACACGAAGACGTCGTAGTGCGATCGGTTCACGTCGGCGCGACGTACCGTGCCGCGAGCGCGGCCGCACGGCGACGCAGAGAAGTACGGAGTGAGACCGGGCTCAATGCCTCGGCGTCCAGGCCCAGTTGCCACAGGGCCCACTCGGCGTGGCGGGTGTCCTGGAAGGGCGCTTCGAGTCGGAGCCAGCCGTCGGTGGCGGTGTCGGGGGTTTCGGCGCGGACGGCCAGGGCGGTGTCCAGGAGTTCTTCCCGGCGGGACGGGGCGAGCCGCAGCAGGACGGTGAGGTGGTCGCTGCTCGCGAAGAACTGGTCCGAGCGTTCCCGCCAGATCCGGTCCAGGTCCACCGAGTCGGGGCGCTGAGCCGGTTCGGGAAGTGTCTCGGCCGCTCGTATCCGGGACAGGCGGTAGGTGCGGTCCGCGCCCTCCCGTGTGGCCAGCAGGTAGCCCTTCTCGCGCACGGTGACCAGGCCGATCGGGTCGATCGTGCGCCACTGGGGTGCCCGGCCCGTGGCCTCGTAGTGGATGCGCAGGCGGTGGCCGGTGAGGACCGCGCGCCTGACCTCGGTCATGGTGGTGGCGGGTACGTCCTCGGTGGCCGGCCTGCGGGACAGCAGATCGGTCTCCGGGTCGACGAGAAAGCGCCGGGCCGCGTCGCTCGCCGTGGTCCCGTGACCGGCGGGCAGCGCGTCGACCACCTTGCGCACGGCCGAGGCGAGCGCCGGGCCGAGGCCGAAGACCTGGTCGCCGCGGCCCGGTCCGGCGGCGAGCAGGGCGAGTGCCTCGTCGTGGTTGAGGCCGGTGAGTTCGGTGCGGAAGCCGGGCAGCAGCTCGAAGCCGCCGTACCGGCCGCGTTCGGCGTAGACCGGCACCCCTGCCGAGGACAGCGCCTCGATGTCGCGCAGCACCGTGCGCGTGGACACCTCCAGTTCGGCGGCGAGGGTGTCCGCGGTCATCCGGCCGCGCTGCCTCAACAGGAGGACCAGCGAGACCAATCGGTCGGCGCGCATCCGCGAACCGTAGCGAACGAGCGCATACATGACGGAGGGTGTCGTGAATTGTCGCGAGGCTCGTTCCACGACGGCGCAGCCGAATACGAATGGAGCTGATGCGACGATGCAGCGAACAGCGGTCAACCCGGTGCCATGGTCGGTGGAGTTGGGGTTCAACCAGGGGGAAGTCGTCTCCGGGCAGACGCGCACCCCGTACGCCTCCGGACAGACCGCGACGAGCGACGACGGCAAGCCCCTGCACGACGGTGACATGGCGGCGCAGTTGGCGCTGAGCGTCGACAACCTGGAGGCGGTGCTCGCCGAGGCCGGCATGACGCTCGCGAACCTGGTCCGCCTGAACGTCTGCACGACCGACGTCGACCTCCTCCTCCAGCACTACGGCGTACTGGCGGCGCGCCTTGCCGCCGCCCGGGTGGCACCGGCCTCCACGATGCTCGGCGTGAGGCGGCTGGCGATGCCCGGTCTGTTGGTCGAGCTGGAGGGGACCGCGGTCGAGTGAGGTGAGAGAGCGGGGTGGGCCGGACCTATGCACCGGGCCGGGTAGGGGCGGCGATCACCACCGCGATCGACTCGCCCCTCCCCGTCGGTCGTCAGTCGCAGCTGTTGTGGCCGTAGGCCACGTACGCGAAGGAGTTCTGTCCGGTGTGGAAGCGGTAGCGGCCGGTGTCGTCCCGGTAGAACGTGAGCGTCTCGCTCTTCCCGTAGTACCTGAGCTTGTAGTACTCGTCGGGGTCGCTGGTGTCGGTCCCGACGTGCAGCAGCCTTCCGGTCCACTCGCCGCCGATCTGCTGCCGCTTGGTGTCCACCTTGCCGAAGGTGCCCTTGCCGACGACACCGTCGGCGGTCAGGCCCCAGCGCTTCTGCAACTGCTTGGTGGCGTAAGCCGAGTTGGCACCGAACCGGCCGTCCGCGTCCGACTTGTCGAAGGCGGTCCCGTTGCTCTCCTTGACGCCCTCGGCCCACAGGATCTGCTGCCACAGGCAGGCGACGTTGGAGTTCCGGTAGGCCGACGTCGTCGAGATGGTGCCCTCGTCCCCGAAGTCGTCGTACACCGAGCCGCCGCCGCTGATGAACCCGCCTGCCGCGGAGGCGGACGCGGCAGGGGCACTTATGGCCAGCGCTCCGGCCGCGAGCGCGGCGATGACACCCGCCGCCCGGCGGGCTCGTGTCGTGGTGAAGATCAAGGTAGGTCCCCCGTCCGTTCGGCCGGGAACAGGCCCCGGCCCGAGCGTGCGGCCGGGGTGATGTGCCCCGCCGCACCTGGTCGGGTCCGATCGTCCCGTAGCCGGGGACACCCCTGCCAGGCACTTCGGCTCAGCCTGAAAAGCCCAGGTCACCTTGGCGGAACGGGCAGTTCCGTTCACTGCAGGCGGGCGTGGTGCGTGACGTCAGGCCACGGGTGAACCGACCGCGACCGCTGTGGAGTTGAGACCGGCCGGTACCAGGAAGTCGTGGTACTCGCTGACCGCGCCCTGCGCGTCGAACCGGAACTCGGCGACGAGGGTGCGGGGCGCGGGGCCCGTCGTGAGGGTGATCCGCGCGCTGACCCGGTCGCCCTCGGCGAGCAGCGACTCGTAGTGCGGCCGGTGGTGGCCCGCGGCGAGCAGGGCGCGGGCGAGCGTCTTGTTGCGTTCCTGGAGGGCCTGGGCGGCGAGCAGGCCGGACAGTGTGGCGCTCATGGCGTTGTGTGGTGTCGCGTCCATCCCTGGACCTCCTGTCGGAGCGGCACGCCACCGCGGGTGCCGCTCCCCCACGGTGTCGTACGGGAGTAGAGGCCCGTTTGAGCGGCGGTGGGGACCCCCGCTGCTCCGGTGGTGACGGCCGCGCCCTTTGCCTGATACGCGCCCTGTGCCGGGGTCGCCCGGTGGGCCGCGTTCGTTCGCCGCCCACGCACTCCGCGCAAGCTGGTGACATGCAAGATCGGCGCTCTGCGTACAGAGCGCCGATCTTGTGCGGATCACGCGGCAACGTGTATCCGCTGGGTTCCTGATCGCATGGGTGGAGCCCGTGACTCACAGGAGTGACCTGACGATTCCCACGTCGGGCCTGTTCGACGCAGAGAAGCGTCTCCCGGAGCAGCAAACATTTGCTGAACGGCCGGTCCGGCCGTCAGCTCCACGAGGCGGCTACTGCCAGGTCAGGGGTCGAGATGATCGCTGGAAGGATCTGCGCCGACGCCCGGCCGGGACGATCGTCGGAAGGCCGATTGGGATAGCGCCGCATCTATCTTCCGACGGGCCGGATCCCCACGGGTGCCCTGTGGTGCCTATGGCCAGATCACAGCCGCGATCGCCCTGGACGCCGATTGCTGCGGGCAGGGCCGCGCCGTGGACACCGGCGCATCAATGGTTGCGGAGGGCTGGCCCGGCGCGATCGGACGGTGCCACGATGCAGGCCCCATCCCGGTGTCGGCAAACACCGGTTGGGTGACGTACCTGGAGCCCGGAACACGCCGACGCGCCCTGAGCGCGGGCGTAGAACTCAGGAGGCAGGACATGCCCCGCTCATCTCACGCGGTGGGGTGCGTCGTGAACGACGCACCCCACAACAGGCTCTCGACCCCCGATGCGGTGGTCATCGTCGTCATCACGGTCCTGGCCTGCCTGTTGTCACGCAGCGGCCTGGAGACATCGGCGACCCTGACGGTGCTGGGCGGTGCCGGTCTGGTCGCGGCGGGCACCCTCCTGGCCCTGCGGGGCGGAGGGAAACAGCTGGGGTCACTGATCGTGCGTGTGGCGCGCGCGGTCCCGGCACCCTAGGTGCGCACCGGCCGTGGGGCGCAGGGAGAAACCGATAGCCACGTCCAACGGGGCCCTGGACAGACTGGCCAGTTGGCTGCGCGCACAGCGCACGGCCGGCGGATGGTCCTATGCCCGGCTGGCGGAACGTGCGGGATGTCATGCCACGACGCTGCAACGCGCGGCGTCGGGACAAGGCGTACCCAGCGCGCGCATCGTTCAGGCGTACGCACGGGCCTGCGATGCACCGGTCGACGTGGCGATGGACCTGTGGAGGCAGGCTCGTAGAGGCGAGTCTTACGGGTCTGCCTTCGGTCGGCCGGCGCCAAGTCCGGTGTACGTCGACGGAATCGGCACGTTCACGGCCGGCCTGCAGGAGCTCTATGCGAGGGCGGGCCGGCCCACGGTGCGTGAGATGGAGCAACGGGCCGGCGGTCTGGGCAGGCTGCCGCACAGTACGGCGCATCGCATCGTGAAGGGCCGTACTGTGCCCCGCGACGAGCATCAGCTGATCGGGTTCCTGGTGGCCTGCGGGGTCACCGAGACACAGCATCCTCCGTGGATTGACGCGTGGAGACGTGTTCTCGGGCGTGCTCCGCGCGAAGTCGCGCCACGTGCAGGAGAGACGGCACCCCTTGCAGCACTTGCACCCCTTGCACCCACGACGCCCACGACGCCCACGACGCCCACGACGCCCACGACGGAGGTTCGGGGATCGGGTCTGCGGTTCAGCGTGCTCGGACCGGTCCGGGCCTGGCGCGACGGGGAGCCGCTCGCGACGGGCTCGCCCCAGCAGCGAGCCCTCCTCGCCGCTCTCCTCCTGCGCGAGGGCCGCACGGCCACGGCCGGCGAACTGATCGACGCACTGTGGGGCGAGGAGCCCCCGCAACAGGCCCTCGCGGCCCTCCGCACCTACGCCTCCCGCCTCCGGAAGGTCCTCGACCCGGGCGTCCTGATCAGCGAGTCGGGCGGCTACGCGATCCGCTCGCTCAGCACCGACGCCCTCGACCTGGCCTCGGCGGAATCCCTCTGGTCGGACGCGGAGCAGGTCAGACGGACCGGCGACCTGTGCCGGGCGAGGTCCCTGGTGAACGAGGCGCTGAGCCTGTGGGACGGCGAACCACTGGCGAACGTGCCCGGCCCCTACGCCGAGACCCAGCGCACCCGCCTGGAGGAATGGCGTCTCCAACTCCTGGAATCCCGCCTGGACATGGACCTGGAGCAGGGCAGCCACGCGGAGGCGGTCTCGGAACTCACGGCCCTGGTCGCGGCGCACCCGCTGCGCGAGCGGCTGCGCGAACTGCTGATGCTGGCCCTGTACCGGAGCGGCCGCCAGGCCGAGGCCCTCGCGGTCTACGCGGACACGCGGCGCCTGCTCGCCGACGAGCTGGGCGTGGACCCGCGCCCGGGCCTCTCGGAACTCCAGCAACGCATCCTCCAGGCGGACCCCGCCCTGGCCGAACCCTCGTCCCCGGCCGCGGCCCCCTCCGCCGCCCCTATCAAGCCCACCCAACTCCCCGCTACCGTCCCGGACTTCACCGGCCGGGCCTCCTTCGTACGCGAACTGAGCGACGTGCTCTCGTCCGCCTCGTCGGAGACGGGCACGGGCTCGGTCATGGCGGTGTCGGCGGTCGCGGGCATCGGCGGCGTGGGCAAGACGACGCTGGCGGTCCATGTCGCACACGCGGCCCGACCGGCCTTCCCCGACGGCCAGTTGTACGTGGACCTCCAGGGCGCGGGAGCACGGGCGGCGGAACCGGAGACGGTCCTCGGCTCGTTCCTGCGGGCCCTCGGCACGGCGGACTCGGCGATCCCGGACTCACTCGAAGAACGGGCGGCCCTGTTTCGCGCGGTGCTGGACGGCCGCCGGGTCCTGGTCCTGCTGGACAACGCCCAGGACGCCGCCCAGGTACGGCCGTTGCTGCCGGGCACCGAGGGCTGCGCGGCCCTGGTGACGTCCCGGACCCGCCTGGTCGACCTCGTGGGCGCCCACCTGGTCGACCTGGACGTGATGTCACCGAGCGAGGCGCTGTCGCTCTTCACGAAGATCGTGGGCGATGAGCGGGTGGCGTCGGAGCGCAATGCAGCCCTGGACGTGGTCGCGGCCTGCGGCTTCCTCCCCCTCGCCATCCGCATCGCGGCGTCCCGCCTCGCGGCCCGCCGCACCTGGACGGTCTCGGTCCTCGCGGCGAAACTGGCCGACGAACGCCGCCGCCTCGACGAACTCCAGGCCGGCGACCTCGCGGTCAAGGCCACCTACGAGTTGGGCTACGGTGCCCTGGAGCCCGCCCAGGCACGTGCGTTCCGGCTGTTGGGGCTGGCCGACGGTCCGGACATCTCCCTGGCGGCCGCCGCCGCGCTGCTGGACCTGGACGCCGAGGAGACGGAAGACCTCCTGGAGTCCCTGGTCGACACCTCACTGCTGGAGTCGGCGGCGCCAGGGCGGTACCGGTACCACGACCTGGTGCGGCTCTACGCGCGCGCGTGCGCGGAACGGGACGAGCAGCCGCCGAGCGAGCGCGACGCGGCGACGTCGCGACTGCTGGACTTCTACCTGGCCACCGCCGCGGCTGTGTATGCGATCGAGCGGCCCGGCGACCGGCTCGTGGCCGACCTGGAGCCGACCACCCGTCCCGGGCTGAGCTTCGCCGGCGAGTCCGCGGCTCTCGACTGGCTGTACTCGGAGGCATCCTGTCTGTTGGCCTGCGTACGCCAGAACGCGGGCGCGGACCGGCTGAGGCGTGCGGTCGACCTGCTCTGGGCGGCCAGGGACCTCAGCGAATCGGGGGCCATCTCCCACCAGTACGAAACGACCAGCAGGGCCATGTGCGACGCTGCCAACGCTCTCGGTGACGCCCGGGCCGAGGGCAGGGCACGCACGATCCTGGCCGACGTTCTCCTCGACTCCGGCCACGCCGGGCAGGCGGAGGAACAGGCGGCGCTCGCCGCCCGACTCGCGGATTCCGCGCACGACGACACCGCCCGCAGCCGGGTGGCCAACAACCGAGGCCTCATCTGTCTGCGCCAAGGCCGCCACGCGGATGCCAAGGCCTTCTTCGACCAGGCCATCAGCGGGTTCCAGGCACTCGGAAACCGGCCGTTCGAGGCAACCAGCCTGGGCAACCTCGCACAAGCCCATCTCGGCCTCGGCGACACCTCCGACGCGGTCGAGATCGCGCGGCGCAGTCTCGCCGTGCACGCCGGATTCGGCCGGACGGTGCGCCTCGCAGACGGCCACTACGTTGTGGGGGTCGCGCTCACCCAGGTCGGTGAGTACTCCGAAGCCCTGTCACAGTTCAGCGAGGCCCTGGCAGTCTTCGGCACCCACCGGCAGCGGCTGTGGGAGGGAACGACCCACTTCCGGATCGCCGAAGTCCACCTCGCCGACCGTCGACCCGCGCAGGCGGCCCGGCACGCCGAGCAGGCCCTCGCACTGCGCTGCATCGGGGGAGAGCCGATGCGCGGAAACGTCCTGACCCTCCTGGGGCGTGCCCTCGCGGCGCTTGGTCAGGCGGATCGGGCCAAGGCCTGCTGGCATGAAGCTCTCTTCCTCCTCGAGCAAACAGGGAGTGCGGGGGCGGCCGAACTTCGGGCACTCATCGAACGAGGGCCTGAACCGCCAGAGTGCCCGTCCTGAGTGGGCGGCCAGGTGCTGCCCACGTGATCAGCAGCACGGTGCCGGCGCTGCGCGCGGATGTGGTGCCGCCCGTCGCGGGCCTGACCGGTGGAAAGGCGCAGGCCACCGCAGGCGCCGCGCGTTCAGGGCGGGGAGACGGGGTGGGCATGAAAATGTCATGGGGGTGGCCCCCGTGAACTCACGGCGGGTCCGTGCCCCGTTCCCTGTCCGGCCCCTGGCGCGTATGCGACCGTCACTTTTCAGACGCCTGCGACTGGGGGAAGGAGCAGCAGCTATGGAGGTCGACGTCCTCGGGCCGCTCGTGGTGCGGACGCACGGTGTGTCGCTGGTGCCCAGTGCCGCCAAACCCCGCCAGGTGCTCGCGCTGCTGTCGGCCAATCTCGGGCAGCACGTTTCGCTGGGCGCCATCGAGCGGGAGTTGTGGGACGACTCGCCGCCGGGTGGGCCCGCGGGGGTGGTGCAGACGTACGTGAAGCAGTTGCGGCGTGCGTTGTCCGCCGCGCTGGCGCCGTACGGCGGGCCCGACGCGAAGACGGTGCTGCGCCGCACGCACACGGGTTACCTGTTCGAGTTGCCGGGGGCCGATCTGGACAGTCAGGTCTTCGAGCAGCTGACGCTGCGCGGGCAGCGGGCGCTGGCCCGGCGGGAGCCCGAGGAGGCGGCGGCGCTGCTGGACCGGGCGCTGGCGCTGTGGCGCGGGCCGGTGCTGGCCGACGTGCGGACGGGGCCGGTCCTGGAGTCCGAGGTGCGGCGCCTCGACGAGGTGCGGCGCGGTGCGCTGGAGCGGCGGACCAGCGCGTACCTGCTGCTGGGGCGGCACGCCGAACTGATCGGCGAGTTGAGCGTGCTGACCGCTCATCATCCGCTGCAGCAGAACCTGCACGCCCTGCTGATCCTGTCGCTGCACCGCTGCGGCCGTTCGGACGAGGCGCTGGAGACGTTCCGGCGGTTGCGTGCCTCGCTCACCAGCGAGTTGGGGATCGAGCCGTCGCAGCAGTTGCAGCAGTTGCACCGGGCGATCCTCAACGGGGACCCGGCGCTGTCGTCCAGCGCATCCGATTTGGCTGTCTTTTAGCGGTCGACCGCATGCTCGTGGCGTGCCTGCCGGGGCCCGCTCCACCGTGCGTCGAGGCGTCCGGCCGGTCGGGCGGTGGACCCGTCCGTGTCCGCACGCCGGGACCCGGACGTCCGCCGCCCCTCCGGTCCGACCGCCGTCGTCACGCCCGGTGCCGCGGCCCCGGCGGGCTGCGGATGCCGGGCCGCAGCACGCCGGTGCCGGGCCGGTGTTCACGGTGACCTGGAGGCCGAGGCCGTGCGTCTCGGCGCCGTCGGCGGCGGTGGGGCCGGCGGCCGACCAGGAGCTCGCGCCCAGGAGGAGGCCGATCAGCGGCCGCCGTCCGGTGTGCGGTGCCCTTGGTAGGCGATGGTGGATTCAGGCTGAGGTCTTGAGGTCCTGAGCAATCCCCCAAGCCGTGTGTTCGCTGCGCGCGGCGATCTGGATCATCCTGCTGAGGAGTTCTGACTGCCGCAGGGTGTCGCTGGTGTCCGGCGGGGTTCCGGCACGCGCCGCGGCGGCGAAGGCGGCTACGGTGGCCGCCACCTGGTCGTGCGGCTCCAGGCGGATCTCCTCGGCCTTCGCGCCACGGTGGAGACTGATCACCGGGACATCCTCGGCGGGCGGGGTGAACGCCCGGTCGACGGTCAGGCTGCCTTCGCTGCCCCGCAGTTCGTAGGCCGAGCGATAGGTGTGCTCCATGCCGAAGGTGATCTGGGCCGTGACGCCGCCGGGCGTGCACAGCAGTGCGGCGCCGGAGGTGTCGACCTGTCGTCCCGTCCCCTGGGTCAGGGAGGCGCCGATGATGTCGAGCTCGGGGCCCAGGAGGTGCAGTGCGGCCCGCAGGGGATAGATCCCGACGTCCATCAGGGCCCCGCCGCCGAGCTCCGGCCGGTACCTGATGTCACTGTCCGCAAGCGGCGGGATGGTGAATGCCGCGTAGAACGACCGCAGTTCGCCCAGTGCCCCGTCGGCGAGCAGGCGCCGCACGGCTGCGTGCCGGCGGTGATGGACGAACATGACGTTCTCCATGAGCACCAGGCCACGAGAGGCGGCGAGCTCGAACAAGTCTCTGGTGCAGGCGTATTCGGTCGAGATGGGCTTCTCGGCGAGGACGTGTTTGTTCGTGCGCAGTGCCGCTTCGACCCATCGGGGTCGCACGGCTGCGGGCAACGGCACGTAGACGGCATGGATGTCGTCCCGTGCCAGGAGCTCTGCGTACCCGTGGACGGCACGGCAGTCGAAGCTGTCCGCGACCCGCCGTGCCTTGTCCGGGTCGCGGCTGGCGACCGCCACGACCTCGATGTCGGGACTGGCTGCGAAGGCGGGGAGCATCCGGCGTACCGCGATGTTCGCGCATCCGATGACCCCGACCCGGAGTGGGGCGGTCATCGGGTTCCGGTCTTCATCGCGTTGAGGCAGGCGAGCATGGTGCGGGCCTGGACGTTGAGGTAGTGGCTGTGCTGGACCAGGGAGGTGAGTTGCGCTCGGGTGACCCAGGCGTAGCCGGGCGGAGGATTCAGCGGGGCGTCCGCCTCGACGATGAGGCAGCGGTTCTCGGCGTTGAGGAATCGGCCTCCCTCCTCGGCGTGCACGACGTCGTAGCGGATTCGGTCGCCGGCGGCGTGGAGCACCGATTCCGTGAACGGGGGGCGCTCCTGCTCCGGCAGGTGGGCGTAGTTGTGCGGGGTGTACTGCACGGTCGGTGCCAGCTCGACGGTGTCGACGAGGCCGGGTTCGACCCGGGCCTGCACCAGGACGTGCGGGGTGCCCTCGATCTCGCGGGTGAGGAAGGCGAGGACGCCCTGGTCGGCCGGCTCGAACAGGGGCTGGGTCCAGCCGGTCACCTCGCGGTTCCCCGCCTGGACGGACACGGCCACGACGTTGAAGTAGCGGCCCGTCTCGTGTTCGATGACGCTGTCGCGGCGCTTCCAGCCGGGGAGCTGGTCCAGGGGGGCTGGTGCGGTGCGCACGCAGTGCCGGGTGCGCTCACCGGTGATCCACGAGAGCAGTTCGGTGTCGGTGAGCAGGGCGTCGTCCGATGTGTCGTCGGTGGGCAGGCACGACAGCACCGTGCGTGAGTCCATGTTGATGACGTTGTCCCGGTGCAGCAGCTCATTGATCTGGCCGAGGGTCAGCCAGCAGAAGTCGTCGAGCAGCGGCACATCGCCCACCGCCTCCACGACCATGTTGCGGTTGGACTTCCGCGAGAACCATGAGCCGTGTTCGGACTGGCGCACGTCCACGATGACGCGGCCGCGGTCCGGACCGACGAAGTGCTCGATGTACTTGACGTCTCCGCCCTGGTGGGCCTTGGTGTAGTTGCTGCGGGTCGCCTGGACCGTGGGCGAGAGCTGGAGCAGGTTCGGATTGCCCGGTTCCATCTTCGCCTGCATCAGGAAGTGCAGCACCCCGTCGAACTCCTTGACGAGGATGCCGAGGACACCTACCTCGTGCTGCCGCATGATGGGCTGGTACCAGTCGCTGTGCGGGCCATCGCCATGGGGCGGGCCGTCCTCCGTGAAGTGCAGTCCTTCGACGGTGAAGAAGCGGCCGCTCCGGTGCACCAGATTCCCGGTGTGCTCCTGGAAGGACCAGCCCTCCATTTCCGCGAAGGGTATGCGGTCCACGCGGAAGGTGTTGGCTTTGCGTCGTTCGGCCAGCCAGCCGTCGAAGTGCTCGGTGGGCAGCTGCACTCCTTGGTTGGTCGTGGCCGACGCGGCGATACGTGCCGGCAGGCTCTGGACCGCACGCCTCTGGAGGACATGGGACGGCATCGACGTAACTCCCCTGGCTCTCTGGTGATGTGGGTGTGGCAGGCTCTCAGCCGCGCTCGGCCACGAACTCCTTGATGGTGGCGACCACGTAGTCCAGCATCTCGTCCGTGAGCCCTGGGTAGACGCCGATCCAGAAGGTGTGCTCGGTGATGATGTCGCTGTTGGTGAGGTCGCCGACGATGCGGTGGGGGCGGCCGATGTAGGCCGGCTGCCGGGTGAGGTTGCCGGAGAAGAGCCGCCGGGTTCCGATCTTCCGTTCTTCCAGGTGTGCGACCAGTTCGGCACGCGTGAAGCGGGCCTTCGGGTCGACGGTGATGACGAAGCCGAACCAGCTCGGTAGGGACCGTGGGGTCGGCTCGGGGAGCAGCAGGCCCGGAAGGCCGTCCAGGCCCTCGCGCAGACGGCGCCAGTTGCGGCGTCGTGCCTCGACGAAGCCGTCGAGCTTGGCGAGCTGGGTCAGGCCCAGTGCCGCCTGGATGTCGGTTCCCTTCAGGTTGTAACCGACGTGGGAGAAGATGTACTTGTGGTCGTACCCTGCGGGCAGGTTGCCCATCTGGTACTCGAACCGTTTGAAGCAGGTGTTGTTCTTGCCCGGTTCGCACCAGCAGTCCCGTCCCCAGTCGCGCAGTGACTCCACCACGCGGGCCAGGCGGAGGTTGTTGGTGAGGACGCAGCCGCCCTCGCCCATGGTGAGGTGGTGCGCGGGGTAGAAGCTGACCGTGCTCAGGTCTCCGAAGGTGCCGGTGATCCGGCCGTCGTAGAGGGTGCCGACCGCGTCGCAGTTGTCCTCGACGAAGAAGAGGTCGTGGTCCTTGGCGAGCTGGGCCACCTCGGCCACCTCGAAGGGGTTGCCGAGCGCATGAGCGATGATGATCGCCCGGGTCCTGGGACCGATCGCCTGTGCCACCCGGTCGGCCGTCGTGTTGTACGTCGTCAGGTCCACGTCCACGAAGACAGGGATGAGCCCGTTCTGCAGGATCGGGTTCACGGTGGTGGGGAATCCCGCCGCGACCGTGATCACCTCGTCCCCCGGTTTCAGGCGTCTGTCACCGAGCGTCTCCGAGGTGAGGGCGGAGATCGCGAGGAGGTTCGCCGACGAACCCGAGTTCGTGAGATGGGCCTTGCGCCGCTTCAGGAGCTTGGCGAAGTCGGACTCGAACTTCTTGGAGCTGGGTCCGGCCGCGATGCGCATGGTGAGTGCGGCCTCGACGATGGCGACCCGGTCCTCTTCGTCCAGGACCGCGCCGGACGGCCAGATCTCCGTCACTCCGGGCTTGAACCCTGTGTCCGATGCGGTCGCCCGGTGGTAGTCGCGGACCGCGTCCAGCACGATGTCCTTGTTGTCAGTCATCGTCATTCCTTTCCGTTGGCCGGCACTCCGCGGTGCTCAGCCCGCCGCACCTTCAGTTCGGTACTTGGCGGACTTCCACCAGCCCGGGTTGTCGCGGTACCACTGCGCTGTGGCGGCCAGGCCCTCGTCGAAGCCGGTGAGCGGCGCATAGCCCAGTTCTTCGCGGATCTTGGAGTCGTCGATGGCGTACCGCAGGTCGTGGGCCTCGCGGTCGGCGACGTGCCGGATCATCTCCGGCCCCAGGCCTGTCAGATCGAGCAGGCGCTCGGTGATGGCGCGGTTGGTCCGGTCGTTGCCGCCGCCGATGTTGTAGATCTCGCCGGGCCGGCCGTGGTCGAGTACGAGCTGGATGCCGCGGCAGTGGTCGTCCACGTGCAGCCATTCGCGGATGTTGCGTCCGTCGCCGTAGAGCGGCACTTGCTTGCCCTCGAGCAGGTTGGTGACGAACAGCGGGATGAGCTTCTCGGGGTGCTGGTACGGGCCGTAGTTGTTGGAGCAGCGGGTGACGGAGAGGTTCACCCGGTGTGTGGTCCAGTACGTGCGGGCCACCAGGTCGGAGCAGGCCTTGGAGGCTGCGTAGGGGCTGTTGGGCAGCAGCGGGCAGTCCTCGGTCCAGGAGCCCTCTTCCACCGATCCGTACACCTCGTCGGTGGAGACGTGCACGACCCGCTGGACACCGCTGTCCAGCACGGCGTGGAGCAGCGTCTGGGTGCCGAGGACATTGGTGCGGTAGAACGCTCCCGCGTCGGCCAGTGAGCGGTCCACGTGGGATTCCGCGGCGAAGTGCACCACGGCGTCGTGTCCGGGCAGCAGTTCGCGCAGCAGTTCCGCGTCGCAGATGTCGCCCTGGACGAACTCCAGACGCGGGTGCGAGGCGGGGAGATTGCTGCGGTTGCCCGCGTAGGTCAGCTTGTCCAGGACGGTGACCCGTGCGTTCTCCCAGTCCGGGTAGTTGTTGGCGAGGAGGTTGCGGACGAAGTGGGAGCCTATGAAGCCGGCTCCGCCGGTGACGAGGATCTTCATGCAGCGACTTCCACTTGGGTGTGGTCTCCGACGACCAGGCGGTAGCCGTCCGTGCTCTGCGTGGTGATGCCGACGGAGGCGGAGCGGCCGACGAGGGAACTGTGCAGGCCCTGCACGCCGGTGACCGATGCCCCGTCCAGGACGATGGAGTGCGCCAGGCGGCTGTTGACGACCGCGCAGCCGCGTCCCACGGACGTGTGGGGGCTGATGTGGCTGTCCTCCACCACGGTGCCCGCGCCGATGATCGCCGGCCCCTCGATGCGGGAGCGGACGATGCGTGCCCCTTCTTCCACGACGACCGGCCCCACCAGCACGCTGGTGTCGTCGGCGGTGCCGTGCACGGCGGGCCGGAGGCTGTCCAGGACGCGTGCGTTGCACTCCAGGACGTCCGCGACCTTCCCGGTGTCCTTCCAGTAGCCCTCGTACTCGCTGGCCCGTACGTCCGCGCCTTGTGTCACCAGCCACTGGATCGCGTCGGTGATCTCCAGCTCGCCGCGGGCGCTGGGCGTGATGGCCCCGATCGCCTCGTGGATCGCGGCGGTGAAGAAGTACACCCCGATCAGGGCCAGGTCGCTGCGTGGCCGCTGCGGCTTCTCCACCAGGCGCAGTACCTCGCGGTCGGGCCCCAGCTCGGCCACGCCGAAGGCTCGCGGGTCCGCGACCTTGCGCACCACGATGTGGGCTGCCGGGCGGCAGGCGGCGAAGTCGTCGGCGATGTCGGAGATTCCGTCGGGCAGCATGTTGTCGCCCAGGTACATCACGAAGTCGTCGTCGCCGAGGAAGTCCTGGGCGATGGCGACGGTGTGCGCGAGACCGAGGGGGTCCTCCTGGCGGATGTAGGTCAGCCGGGCTCCGAACCGCGACCCGTCCCCGAGGACCTGCTGGATCTCGTTGTCGCGGCTGTTGACGATGATGCCGATCTCGTTCACGCCCAGGTCCAGGATGTTCCGCACGACGTATTCCAGGACCGGCCTGTTCGCTATGGGGATGAGCTGCTTGGGCATCGAGTAGCTGAAGGGCCGTAGACGGGTGCCCGATCCGCCGGCCAACACCAGGGCTTTCATAGTGGTCCTCTCGCTTCGTGGGTGCGGACGCTCAGCCGCGATGCTCCGCAGTCAGCCTCTCCAGTACCGGAATCACGTCCTTCGGTGCCGGGGCGGCCAGCATGTCCTCGTACAGGTCGTGGGCCCCGGTCTGGAACGACGGTTCCGTCAGCAGCCGGACGAGGTCCTTGCGCATGCTGTCGACGTCGATCGCCGCGGGGTCGACGACCAGTCCCGCGCCCCGGCGGCTGATGTGCTGCGCGATGACCTTCTCGTCCCACAAGGGGATCGGCACGATCAGCTGCGGTACCTGGAACGCCACACAGGCACCGGAGGTGCCTCCGCCGCCGTGGTGGATGACCGCCGAGCTCGTGGGCAGTATCTGATTGAGCGGTACGTATCCGATGGCGCGGATGTTGTCCGGGAGCGTACCCACGGTGGCCAGCTGGTCGCTGTTCAGGGTCGCGACCATTTCCAGGTCCAGGTCGGACACGGAGTCGAAGAACTCCCGCAGGGGGAAGCCACCCTGCGGACCGTCGATGAGCCGGCGGGTCTGGCCGAGTGTGAACACCACCCGGGGCCGCTCGGGCCGGGTGTGCAGCCACTGCGGAAACGCGCTGCCGCCGTTGTACGGGATCCAGCGGACCGGTACGTACCTCAGATCCAGCGGGTACTGCATCCGCGCCGCCGTCAGGTCGACGGTCCACTGGCCGAGCAGCGTCTCCTCGGTGAAGTCGAGACCGTACCGCTCCAGCACCGGCTCCAGCCACGGCAGCCACGGGTCCTCCGTCAGGCCGGAGGCCGGATCGGCCAGCTCCTGCAGCGTCTTGGACCGGACCAGACCGACGTTGTCCATGCCGAACAGGAGGCGGGCGTGGGCGGCACCGCAGGCACGTGCGGCCACCGCGCCGGTCGGCGCCAGTGGGTCCCACAGCACCAGGTCCGGGCGCCAGTCCCGGGCGAACTCCACCAGCGTGTCCAGGACCGGCCGGCGACCGCCGCCGACCGACTCCGGCGGATAGTGCGCGTCGAGCAGGTCGGTCAGCATGCCCCGGCAGGTGCGCCAGGTGTCCTCGTCGTCCGGGTCGATCGACGCGGTACGTCGGTCGGGGCGGTTCGCGGCAGCGAGCAGGGGCGCCAGCGAGTCGGCGAGTTCCTCCTTTCCGCCCAGTGACACTGAGGTGAGGCCGGCCGAGGCGATGTTCGTGAACAACTTCGGGTCGAGACCGGCCTCGGTGGTGGCCATCACGACTTCGTGACCGGCGCTCTGCAGTGCCCATGCCAGTGGGGCGATTGGATATACATGCGACGATGCCGGAAAGACGTTGAAAAGAATACGCATCGCTGACCTTCCTCGAGATTGTCGGTGCGACGCCGACAGCTGCCGTTCGCCAGCAGAGTGCAGGCCGGTTCTAAAGGTTCACTTGCGCTGTGCGGCCACCCCGCAATTCCCTGCGGCAACTTCTCGCTTACCTGGCCACCCGTCGGAAAGTCCGCTTCATGAAAGCGTGCGGCGCCGGTTCTCTAGAGACTTGCGCACGGCCGCCGCGACCGTGCGCACGTCGCCGTCGCTCAGGCCGGGATGCAGGGGCAGGCACAGGGTCCGTTCCTCGGCCCAGTCCGAGTGAGGCAGCTGAAGGCTCTGGGAGCCGAAGGCGGGGACCTTGTGCAGCGGTGCGTAGCGGAAGGTCGTGTAGATGCCGTCCTGGTAGAGGTCGCCGGCCAGCTGGTCCCGGACCTCGGGGTCTGTCTGCACCCAGTAGAAGTAGTGGGTGGACTCGTGGCCGTCCGGCAGGGCGGGGGGCAGCAGCACCCCGGGCACCTCGGCCAGTTCACGGTCGTAGAGCGCGCAGATCTCCTGGCGGCGGCGTACGAACTCGGGGAGCCGGCGCAGCTGTACGGCGCCGATCGCGGCGGTGAGGTCGTTGCCGATGACACGGCGGCCGGGCTCGGGGATGTCCAGCTCCCACCAGCGGGAGGAGACTTTCGCGTGGCCGAAACCGCTGGGCTGGGCAAGCCCGTGGTACGCCAGCCGCCTGGTCCGGACCGCTCGTTCCCGGTCCTTGACGTAGATCATTCCGCCGTCGCCGGTGACCAGGACCTTCATGGCGTCGAAGCTCCACATGGCGATGTCGCCGAACGAGCCCACGGCCCGGCCGTCCACCCGGGAGGCCACCGCGCAGGCGGCGTCCTCGACGAGTGTGACGCCCAGCTCCCGGCAACGGTCCGCGATGCGGACGATGTCACCGGGCGAGCCCCCGTAGTGCAGGACGACCACTGCCCTGGTCCGGGGCGTGAGCGCCTGCTCGATGTCCTCGACCGTGGGATTGAGGGTCCGGGGGTCGACGTCGCAGAAGACCGGTCGGGCGCCACAGCTGAGTACGGCGTTCGCGGCCGCGACGAAGCTGAGGGACGGCAGCACCACCTCGTCCCCGTCCTGCAGGTCCATCGCCTCCAGGGCGAGGAAAAGCCCTGACGTTCCCGAGTTGATGAAGACGACGTGTTCGGCAGGCACGTCGATGTGCTCCGCGAAAGCAGCCTCGAAGGCCCGGGTACGCGGGCCGTGTCCCAACCACTTGTCATCGAAGGTCTCGGCAATCGCGGCGAGTTCCTCCGCTCCGACTTGGGGCTGAAAGAGATTGATCATGACTACCTTTCGTGTATCCGGCTGATAGCGACGGCAGAACGATTCGAGTGGTTTTCCCGAACGTGTTCGCTCCGTACGAGCACACGGTGCCGGGGCTCCATCGTGTGCGGCTGCGCTAAAAGTCCGGCAAAGCGCCGACCCCGGTACACCACGGAATTCGACTGTTCTTCAGCCGTGAGCATTCAGGAGTTCTGTTCGGGTGGCCGTGGGACCGGTTCCACAACCGGGACTTCAGCGGCCGGGGCCACGCTCGTCGGGGCGCGCACCGGCGCCGGCCCCCGTGAGCTCGAGGAGAGGACCAGCGATGCGGTCGACGTACGACGAGGATGTCCACACGTCCGGGCTCGCGGGCCCACCGGACCCGCGCCGCTGGGCGGTGCTCGCGGTCCTCTCCCTCGCCCTGTTCGTGATCATCCTCAACAACGGGCTGCTCAACGTCGCGCTGCCCAGCATGATGCACGACCTGGACATCGGCATCGGCACCGCCCAGTGGATCGTCGACGGCTACTCGCTGGTCTTCGCGGCCTGCCTGCTCACCGCGGGCACCCTGTCCGACCGGTACGGCCGCAAGCGGGCCACCCTGCTCGGCGTCGTGCTGTTCGGCGTCGGCACGCTCCTCGCCCTGGCCGCGGACGGAGCGGCCCAACTGGTCGTCGCGCGGGCGGTGATGGGCGTGGCCGCGTCCCTGGTCATGCCCGGCACCCTGTCCATCCTGGTGGACGTGTTCCCCGAGCACGAGAGGCCGCGCGCCCTGGCCGTCTGGGGCAGCGCGTCCGCGCTGGGGGTGGCCGTGGGGCCGGTGTTCGGCGGCGCCCTTGTGGGCCACTTCTGGTGGGGCTCGGTCTTCCTGGTGAACCTGCTGCCGGTCGCCGTCGTCCTGGCCGCGGGTCTCCTGTTGCTGCCGGAGTCGGCGGCGCCCGTGCCCCGGCCGCTGGACCCGGTGGGCGCGGTGCTCGGCTCCGCGGTCATGGTGGCCCTGGTGTTCGGCGCCATCCACGCCTCGGGCGACGGGTGGACATCGGCCGCCGTCCTGGGTGCGTTCGGCGGCGCGCTGGTGTGCGTCACCTGCTTCGTGGCGTGGGAACGGCGGCACCCCAGCCCGATGGTCGATTTCGCGCTGCTGCGCCGTCCCGCCTTCCTCGGCGCGAGCGCCGGCATCATGCTGCTCTTCAGCGGGCTCGCCGGCACGCTGTTCACCCTCACCCAGTTCCTTCAATTCGGCCTGGCATACGGCCCGTTGAAAGCCGGTCTCGCGCTCGCCCCGATCGCGGTCGCGGTCGGCGCGGGCTCGTCCCTCGCCCCGTGGCTGGCCCGTCGCACCGGCCCGCGCGGCGGCGTCGCCACCGGTCTGGCAGCCGCCGCGGCCGGCGCCCTGACACTCGCGGCGGCCGACGGCTACCCGGGTGTCCTGCCCGGGCTCGCGCTGCTCGGCGTGGGCGTCGGCCTGGCCCTCGGTCCCGCGACGGACACCCAGTTGTCCATGGTCACACCCGAACGGTCGGGCAACGCGGCTGCCCTCAGCGACACCATGATGGAACTCGGCAACGCCGTCGGAGTCGCCGTCGTCGGCACCGTCCTCGCGCATGGCACGGTCGGCGCCGCGGCGCCCGGCGCCGGCGTCGAAGCCGCCGCGACAGCGGGCTTCGTCACCGCGGCGGTCGTCGTCGCGGCGGGCGCGGTGCTCGCCGGACTGCTGCTGCCCGGTCCGGCCCGCCCCGCGACGGACGAAGGGACGGGAAAGCCGGTCGTGCGCACCCCGCACACGGGGAAAGAGGCGCCGGTCCGGCCGGCCTGACCCCGGACAGGGACGCACCCGTGAAGATCTCATGTGCCGCACCCCACGGATTCAGCGTCTGTCACGTGTTCCTTTCCCTGTCGGTGGTGGCGCCCTCGTGCGACTGTCACCGCGGAGGCCTGAAGAAGGCCTGCACAGTGCGGAAGGAGAAAGGGAGATGGAGATCGGTGTCCTCGGGCCGCTCGTGGTGACGGTGCACGGTCGGTCCTTGTGCCCAGCGCGGCCAGGGCACGGCAGGTGCTCGCCCTGCTCGCGGCCGACCTCGGCCGGCAGGTGTCACTGGATGCCATGGTCCGGAAACTGTGGGACGGCACGACTCCCGGCTCCTCCACGGGCACGGTGCAGACGTACGTGAAGCAACTGCGCCACGCTCTGGCCGCTGCGCTCGCACCCGCCGAAGGGACGGTTCCCAAGGAGCTGTTGAGCCCCCCCTCCAGGAGGGTCTGCACGCCCTCTGGATCGTGTGCCTGTACCGCTGCTGCCGCTCCGGCGCACGGGTTTTGCTGCCTTTTAGCCGGAGGCCTCACGCTCCGGTTCACAGGGCTGGGGAGTCGGAGGGCGGGGAAGGATGCGGCGGGGATCTGGTTCAGAGACCCGCCGGCCGGCCGTTCCCCTGACCTACGACACCGTTCCACACACGCACTCTGGGAGCCACCTTGCCAGTCGCCTCACGTTCTTTACTCGGCCGCGTCCTCTACCGCGGACCCTCGCTGGATGAGCTCCGGCAGCACTACGCCAAAGGCGGCCTCATCGACGACCGGGCGCCCGTGACCGCCGTCAGCCGGGTGCGGATCGCAGCTCCCCCGGCCGCCGTGTGGCGGCTGCTGCACGATCTGCCGGGCTGGCCCTCCTGGGTGCCGGGAGTCACCTCCGTGCGGCAGGGACCGAAGGGCACCGTGCCGGACGAGCAGTTCCGCTGGAAGCTGGGCGGGATGCCCATCAGGTCGACGCTGGCCGTGGTCGAACCGCTGCAGGAGTTGTGCTGGACCGGCGTGCTCGCGGGCACCCGGGCGGTGCACCGCTTCCGGCTCGCCCCCGTCGACGGCGGGCACGCCACCGACGTGCTGTCGGAGGAGTCCATCGGCGGCCCGCTCATCGCCCTGTACTTTCCCAGTGCCAAGCTGCGCACCGTCCTGCAGAACTGGCTGGAAGCCCTCAGGACCACTGCCGAGACCGCTGAGACTGCTGAGACGGAGGTCCCCCGGTGAGTCACACGACTCTGGCGCTCGCCAACAACGACGTCGTGCTCGGCATCCGCTTCCTGCTCGAAATGACCTCGCTGGTCTGCTTCGGCATCTGGGCCTGGCGCACTGTTCCGTCGCCGTGGCGCTGGCTCGCGGTGGTCGTGCTGCCGGTGGCCGTCGGCTGGATGTGGGGCACCTTTGCCGTGCCGGACGACCCGTCGCGCTCGGGCGAGAGCGACGTCCACACGCCTGGCCCGCTGCGGCTGCTCCTCGAACTCGCGGTGTTCTTCGGCGCGGTGGCAGCTCTGTACTTCGCGGATCTGCGCCGGGCCGCCCGCTGGCTGCTGGCGATCATGGTCATCTACCAGGTGCTCGCCTACGACCGCATCGGCTGGCTGCTCAGCCACTGAGCACCTGGCGGCGGGCGTTCGCGCGGCGGAAGGTCGAGCCCTCGGTCTGCTCGGCGAAGGTCCGGCGCGGGCGGTGCGCGGCATCGCCGGGGAGACAGGCGCCCGCTCGGAGGTGTCGTCACAGCGCGGCCGCCGGCAGTGAGATCGATTTGGCTGTCTTTTAGCGGTCAATCACATACTCGTGGCGTGCCTGCCGGGACCCGCTCCACCGTGCGTCGAGATGTCCGGCCGGTCGGGCAGGTGCGCCGTGCGCGTCCGCACTCCTGGACCCGGTCGCCCGCCGCCCTCCGGTCCGTCCTTCCCGCCGCCCACGGTGCCGCGGTCCCGGCGGGCGTCCAGATGAACCGGACGAGCCCGAGGCGGAACGGAATGACACGATACTTGTCCCACACCTCCCCGACGGACGGCGCCGAGCCCGAGGTGCGGCTGTTCTGCTTCCCGTACGCGGGCGGCGGGGCGTCGGCCTACCGGCGCTGGCAGCACGGCCTCGACGCGCACGGAGCGGGCGCCCGGGTGCTGCCCGTCCAGCTGCCCGGCCGGGAGGGCCGGATGACCGAACCGCGCTTCACCGACCTGCACGCGCTCGTCGCCGAACTCGACGAGCAACTGGACGCGGAGCTGGAGCACCCGCACGTGTTCTACGGGCACAGCATGGGCGCCCTCGTGGCGTACGCGCTGACCGCCCGGCGGCAGCTCCGCGGCGCGCCGCTGCCCATGGCGCTGGCCCTGAGTTCGTACCGGGCGCCGCACCTTCCGGCGCCGAAGATCGCCGACCCGGGGGCGAGTGACGAGGAACTCGTGGCGTCTCTCGCCGGGTTGGGCGGAATCCCCCGGGTGATCCTGGAGCACCCCGAGTTCCTGGCGGCGCTGCTGCCCGTCGCCCGCGACGACCTCCAGCTGTGCACGGCGTCCTTCGCACCGGACGCGGAGGCCGTGCGGGTGCCGCTGCACCTGTTCATCGGGGCCAAGGACCGGCTCGTGTCGGTGCCCGAGGTGGTGGCCTGGCGGCGCCACGCGGGACGCGGCTGCGAGGTGCGGGTGGTGCAGGGCGGGCACTTCTTCATCCGCGCCCACGAGGACGCCTTCCTGCGCGAGCTCGCGTCCGTGGTCCGTCGGTACGACAGGGCTCCGGTGCTGGCCGGCGCCCTGTCCGCCTGACCGGCGGCCGCGCCCGGATCGCGGGCGGGGCCGGGCCGTCGGCCGGGGGCCCGCGGGCAGCCCGCCGGAGGGGCGGGCCGCACAACCGCCGCTACAGCCGAGGCCACCACGATGGCCGAAAGGCACCCCACAGCCGACGCACCACCAGCTTCTCCCGCGGTTTCGACCCACTTTTCTCCCCAGATATCCAGGAGCGGATGTGCAGGACGACCGGGCGCAAGCCTTCATGACGACCTTGACGCAACAACTCGCCGCCGTGCGCCCCGAGACGGCCCAGCGGCACATCACGGAGCGGAGCCGGCTCACCGGCGACCTCGGTCTGGACTCGGTGGAGCTGGCCGAGCTCTTCGAGCGCATCCGGGAGACGTACGCGGGAGTGGAGATCTCGGACTGGCTGGCGATGGCGACCCGGGCGGAGGGCGACACCGTCGGCAGCCTGGTGCGCTATCTGGCGCTGGCCGTGCCCGAGGAGCGGCCGCTGGTGGCCGGGGGCGCCCGATGACCGTCACCCAGGACGCGCCCGCGCGCACGGACTTCGTCGCGCTGGCCGAGGAGCTGGCGGAGCGGTTCGGCGGCCGGGCCGCGGAGCACGACGCGGCGGGCAGCTTCCCGCACGAGAACGTCGCCGAGCTGGTCTCCTCCGGCTACACCGCGATGACGGTGCCGCGTGAACACGGCGGTGGCGGCGCGGAGCTGGAGGAGCTGTGCCGGGCGCAGGAGACGCTGGCGACGGGCTGTGCGAGCACCGCGTTCGCGGTGAACATGCACGTCCACGGCATCGCGATGATCGCGGGCATCGGCGGTCCCGCCGCCGAGCGGGCCTACCGGGCGATCGTCGACGACGGCGCGGTGATCGCGGGCGGGTTCAGCGAGCCCGGGGTCGGCGGCAACTGGTGGCATCCCACCACGAAGGCCGAACCGGTCGAGGGCGGTTACCTGCTCAACGGGCGCAAGGGCTTCTTCACCGGTTTCCCGGCGGCCGACCTGCTGTTCCTGTCGGCGGCCAGGACCGATGACCGGGGGCTGCCGGAGCCGGTCGGTTTCCTGGTGCCGAAGCCGGAGCGCGGGGTGAGCGTCACGGCCGAGTGGGACGCGGCGGGCATGCGGGCGACCGGCAGTCATTCGCTGCTCCTGGACGACCTGTTCGTCGCGGACGCGCACATGGTGGGGCAGCCGGGCGCGCTGCCGCTGATGTTCATGCAGGGCGTGCACTGGGCGTGGTGCAGTTTCGCGTCCGTGTTCCTCGGGATCGCGCGCGGCGCGCTGGAGACCGTGGTGCGTGAGCAGCGCGGCCGCACCCTGCACGTGCTGGACCGGACGGTCGCCCATCTGCCGGGCGTGCAGTTCCGGGTGGCGGAGATGCGGACCCGGCTCGCGGCCGCGGAGGCGCACCTGTACCAGTCGGTGCGCGCCGATCACGACCGGGCGATCGCCGAGGATCCGCTGGGTCATTACATCGAGATGAGCGTGATGAAGAACAGCGTGTGCCGTCTCGCCCACGAGGTGGTGTCGCTGGCGATGCAGGTCCAGGGCGGTTCCGCGCTGATGTCCGCGCATCCGCTGCAGCGGGCCTACCGGGACGTGGTGGCCGGGCTGCTCGTCCCGCCGAACTCCGACGTGACCGCCGAGTGGGCGGGCAAGCACGCGCTCGGAGTGCCGGTCTTCGCCGAACCCCGCTGGGAGGGCTGATCGCCATGACCACCGCCACACCGGTGCGGGGCACCGAACGGGCCGTGCGCTGGGCCGAGTTGCAGGACAGCGCCCGGACCCTGGCCCGGCGTTTCGAGGAGCGCTCGCAGAGCGCGTACGGGGCCGGCGAGTTCGTCGGCGAGAACATCCGGGACCTGGTGGACGCCGGGCTCACCGCGATCAACGTCCCCGCGGACCTGGGGGGCTTCGAGGCGACGCTGGAGGAGAACACGCGGCTGCTGCGGATCATCGCGGGGGGCTGCGGGTCGACGGCGTTCACGCTGGCCATCCACGCGGTCCTGACCGGGTCGATGCGCAGCGATCTGAGCGTGGCCGTGCGCGAGCGGATGTTCGGCGCGGTGCGCGACGGGGCGTTCGTGGTGGGGCCGTTCACCGACGAGGGGTCGGGCGGCAACTGGGTGCGGCCGTCCACGACGGCCCGGCGGGTGCCGGACGGTTTCGTCCTGGACGGGCTGAAGCACTTCGCCACGGGGTTCGACGCGGCCACGCACCTGGTGGTGACCGCGGGGCTCGACGACGCGCACCTGGAGCCGCCGTTCAACCTGGCGGCGTTCTTCGTGGAGAAGCCCGCCGAGGGCATCGAGGTGGTCGCTCCGTGGAGCGGCTTCGCGCTGCCGATGACGGGTTCGCACTCGCTGAAGCTGGACGGCCTGCGGGTCGACGCCGACGATTCGGTGTTCCCCGACGGGCTGACCCCGCTGTTCGTGATGGCGCGTCAGCAGTGGGGGCACTACTGCTTCGCGGCGGTGTTCCTGGGGCTGGCCGAGCGGGCCTACGAACTGGCCGTGGAGCGGACCAGGGGGCGCGCCACGACGGCGGTGTCCGATCTGGCCCGGCTGCCCGGCATCCAGTTCGCGGTGGCGCGGATGCGGTCGTCGATCGCGACGATGGACGCCCTGCTCACCGAGTACGCGACCCGGCACGTGGACCCGGGCGACGACCTGCCGGCGTTCGTGGCCGACACCTGCATCCCGAAGTACCACATCACCAATGAGGCCGAGCACGTCGTGGCGACCGCGTTCGAGGTGATCGGCGGTTCCGGGATCCGGGACGGCTCGCGGATCGGGCAGATCTGGCGGGACGTCAAGGCGGGCCCGCTGCTGCCGTTCAGCAACGACATGTCCCGCGAGTTCATCGGCAAGGCGACCCTCGGCATCAGCCCGGTCGAGACCCCGAGGTGGGTGTGATGACGACGTCCGTACCGTCCACGCCGTCCGCGTCCGCGACCCGCGCCGGTGGTGCCCTCGACCCGGACCTGGTGCCGATCGACAACGCGTACTACGACGAGGTCGGCGACGACTGGTGGAACACCGAGGGTCCGCTGCGCGCGCTGCACGAGATGAATCCGGCGCGCACCGGGTACTTCGACCGCGTCCTCAGGGAGCGTCACCCGGGCCGGGCCGCCGACACGATCCGGGTGGTCGACCTGGGGTGCGGCGGCGGGCTCGTCGCGGAGGAGCTCGCCTCGCGCGGTTACCGGGTCACCGGCATCGACCTGTCGCCCGGCACCGTGGAGGCCGCCCGCAGGCACGCGGCGGCGTCCGGCGTCGAGGTGACGTACCAGGTCGGCTCCGCGTACGGCACCGGGCTGCCGGCGGGCTGCGCCGACGCGGTCGTCGCCTCCGACGTCCTGGAGCACTTCCACGACCTGCCGGCGGCGCTCGCCGAGATCGACCGGCTGCTGGTGCCGGGCGGCGTGCTGCTGTTCGACACGGTGAACCGGACGGTGCGCAGCTATCTGCTGCTCATCCTCGTCGCCGAGAAGCTCCTCGGGATCATCAAGCCCGGCACGCACAACTGGAAGATGTTCATCCGGCCCGCCGAGCTGCGGGTGCTGCTCGCCTCGGTCGGACTGCGGCTCGCCGACACCCGCGGGCTCGGCCCCGCCCGGTCGCTGCCGCTGCTGCTGCCCGGCCTGCTGCGCCACCGCCGCCTGGGCGAATTCACCCTCACCGGTGACGTCTCGGCCAGCTACATCGGCCACGCCGTCAAACGAAGCACCACGTGAAGGACAGGACAACCATGGTCTCCATACGCTCCGCCAGCGTCGCCGGCACCGAGGTGAAGGCCGAACCGGACGCCGTACGCGCGCTCCTGCTCGACGTCGTGGGCTGCGGCCTGCTGATGCCGGGCGTGGAAAGCCTCACGGCCGAGGACGGCGACGTCTACCACTACGTGCTGACCACCATCTCCAACGGTGCCGTCAGCCACACCCCCGACCACCGCACCCGCTTCGACACCGCCGACGAGGCCAGGATCAGCTGGGAGCCGGTCGGCGCGCACAACTTCCGTTCCTGGGGCGAGTTCCGCACCGGTCCCGGCAGCGAGCCCGGCACCACCTTCCTGGAGATCGACACGCGGTCCGAGGCCGACGTCGACATCGCCGCCGTGGTGCTGCCGCTGGTCGAGCCGTTCGCGCGGCAGCAGAGCGACCAGGTCACCGAGGGCTTCCTCACCGCCATCAAGGAGCGGGTCGAGTCGGGCGCCGGGGCTGCGTCATGACGACGGTGTCCGAGGCCCCGGCGGCCGCCCGCACCCGGACCCGCGGCGTGGCGAAGCTCCTCTCGCTGCGCACCGCGGCGCCCGAGACCGTCGTCCCGCAGCAGGACGCGTTCGAGACGTACTACCGGGACAGGTACCGGGACGTGGCGAAGGCCGAGGAGATCTTCCGCGGCTCCGGGGTGCGCACCCGGCACATGGCCTGGGACCCGCGCACCGCGTACGCGGACGGCTATCCGCCGATCAAGCCGCGGATGGCCGCCTGGGAGGAGAACGTCCTGGCGATGAGCCGCAGCACGGTGGGCGGCATCCTGGGCGCGGCGGGCGACGGGGGTGCGGACCGGCTCACCGACCGCATCGGCTCGTTCGTGATGGCCAGTTGCACCGGGTACGCGGGGCCGACCCCCGACATCCTGCTGGCCAAGGAGTTCGGGCTCCGGGGCGACCTGCGGCGCACCTTCATCGGGCACATGGGCTGCAACGCCGCGTTCAACGTCCTCAAGACGGCGTTCGACGCGCTGGCCGCCCGCCCCGACGAGCTGGTGCTGGCCGGCAGCGCCGAGGTCTGCTCCGTGCACCACCGCCCGGAGTTCACCGCTGAACAGGCCGTCGTGAACGCGCTGTTCGGCGACGCGGGCGCGATGACGCTGCTGGCGGCGGACGACGGCGGCGCCACGCCGGGGCCGGTGTTCCTCGGGACGCACACCGAGACCCACCCCGAGACCACGCACGCGATGAGCTGGCACATCGAGGACCAGGCGTTCCGGATGACGCTCTCCCCGTACGTGCCGTTCTACATCGGCGAGAGCATCGGCCCGTTCGTCGAGCGGCTGATCGCCCCGCACGGCCTGGACGTCGGCGACGTACGGCACTGGGGCATCCACCCCGGCGGCCCGAAGATCATCGACTTCGTGGGCGAGAAGCTCGATCTGACGCCCACTCAGCTCGCCCCGTCCCGGGCGGTCCTCGCCGACCACGGCAACTGCTCCTCCGCCACGATCCTGCTGATCCTGGACCGGATCCTGCGCGAGGAACGGCCCGCCCCCGGCGAGTACGGCGTGCTCATGGCCTTCGGGCCCGGACTGACCATGGAATCGGCGCTCGTCCGCTTCTGACCCCGCCCCGACCCGACACACTCGAACCGAGGGACTTCCCGCCATGACGATCACGACGACGAGCGCGCTCGAACCCCGCTGGACCACCCCCGACCTCCATGCCGCCATCAAGGACCACTACGACGGGCTGATCGAGCTGTACGAGGACCTGTGGGGGGAGCACATCCACCACGGGTACTGGGCCGACGGCGAGCCCGACCGCGGGCGGCACGCCGCCCAGGTGCGCCTGGTCGAGGAGCTCATCGCCTTCGGCCCGGTGCCGCCGATGGCCAAGGTCCTCGACGCCGGCTGCGGCATCGGCGCCTCCGCGGTGCACCTCGCGAGCCGGCTCGGCTGCACCGTCGACGGCATCACCATCAGCGCCGAGCAGATCGGCCGCGCCGAGGCGAAGGCCGGCGAGGCCAGCGTCACCGACCAGACCACCTTCCGGCTGCTCGACGCGATGCACACCGACTACCCCGACGACACCTTCGACGTCGTGTGGGCGCTGGAGAGCTGCGAGTTGATGCCGGACAAGAAGGCGTTCCTCGCCGAGTGCACCCGGGTCCTCAAGCCGGGCGGCACCCTCCTGGTCGCCACCTGGTGCGCCCGCGACGAGAGCCTGGACGCCGACGAGACCCGGCTGCTGCACCGCATCTACCGCGACTTCGTGGTCTCCCACGTCCTCCCGCTGGAGCGCTACGCGGAGCTCGCGGGCGAACTGGGCCTGGCCGACGTCCGCACGGCCGACTGGTCGGAGCAGGTGTGGGACACCTGGAAGCTGTCCACGGACATCGTCAAGCCCGTGGTCCGCGACCCCTCGGTGATCTGGAAGCTGGTCCGCGCCAAGGGCATGGACATCTTCCGGTTCCTCAACTCGGTGCCGCTGATGAAGCAGGCGTACGAGCGCGGGGTCATGCACTACGGCGTGCTGCGCGCGACCAAGCCGGCCGGGAGCTGACCGACATGACGACCTCCGCCCCCGCCGCGACGACCGTCGAGTCGCTCGTCGCCGACCTGCTGACCCAGCCGTGGCTGATCGACCTGTTCGGCGAACTCACCGAGCGCCAGAAGGCGTCGACCGCGGCGACCGAGCAACTGCGCGCCAAGGACGCCGCCACCCACGTCTTCTGGCCCTTCCACTCCCCGCAGTTCCCGCTGATGGTGACCGAGGCGCACGGCAGCCGCATCCTCGACGCCGACGGGAACACCTACACCGACTGTCACCTCGGCTTCGGCGCGCAGGCGCTGCACGGGCACAGCCCGCAGCCGGTGGTGGACTTCGTCCGCGACCACCTCACGACCACCACCGGCAACGGCTACTGCACCCCGGTCGAGGCCCAACTCGTCGATCTGCTGGGCGAGTTCGTACCGCACTGCGAGAAGTTCGCGTTCCTCAACTCGGGCACCGACGCGACCGCGGCCGCCATCCGGCTGGCCCGGGCGCACACCGGCCGCCGGATGGTGGCCAAGTTCGAGGGCGCGCTGCACGGCGTGCACGACCTCGGCATGCACAACACGGCCTTTTGGTACCACGGCCACCCGACCCAGCCCTTCCCCGGCAACGCGCCGGACGGCGGTATCGAGCGGCAGTCCGCCCTCACCGGGGTGCCGGTCGCCGAGCCGCGCGACCTGCTGGTGCTGCCCAACGACCCGGTGCGGGCCGTGGAGCTGATCGAACGCCACAAGGACGAGCTGGCCTGCGTGCTGACCGAAGCGGCGTCCTCGTCGTTCCCGTTCGTGGAGCACACGGTCCCGCTCCTGAAGACGGTCTCCGAACGCTGCCGCGCGCTGCGCGTGCCGTTCGTCCTCGACGAGGTGCTCACCGGATTCCGCTACGGTCCCGGCGGCGCCGCCGCGTACTTCGGCATCGAGGCCGACCTGTACTGCTACGGCAAGGTCCTCAGCGGCCTCGGCATCCCGCTGTCCGCGGTCGGCGGCCGGGCCGCGCTCCTCGACCACACCCAGACGTCCGGGCTGCCGCTGACCGACATCGGCCGCAAGACCTGCGTGCAGACCACCCATGCCGGCAACCACCTGGCGCTGTGCGCCTCGTACGCGAGCCTGCGGCTGCTGCACGAGCAGCGCGACACGTACTACACCGAGACCCGGGCGAAGGTCGCCCGGGTGCAGGAGCGGCTCGCCGCGTTCCGCGCCGAGACGGACATTCCGCTGCGGCTCGTCGGGTTCGGCGACTTCATCGGCTCGTTCGGCTTCCTGGAGCACGACTCGTACGACGACTACCGGGCGTTCGCCGGGTCGGTGAACCCCATCGCGTTCTTCCTGCTGACCCTGATGCTGCGCAAGCGCGGCTTCTACACGCTCAGCCTGCCGATGCTGTTCACCGGCGGCGCGCACAGCACCGAGGACCTGGACGCGCTGGTGTCGGCGGTCACCGACTCCGCGCGCGAACTCGACCGGCACGGCTTCCCGTTCATCCTGCCCGGGACCGGTCGGGCATGAGCGCCGGGGCCGACGAGCGGGCCGACGCCGTCGTCGTCGGGGCGGGTCTGACCGGCCTGGTGGCGGCCGTGCGGCTGGCCTCCGCCGCCGGCCCCGGACGCCGGGTGCTGCTCCTCGAAGGAGGCGGCGAACCGGGCGGGCGGGCCCGCACCACCGAGCACCAGGGCTTCCACCTGGGGCTCGGCCCGCGCGCCCTGTACCGCACCACCCGGGACCGGCTGCGGGCCCTTGGCGTGCGCGTCCCGGGCCGGGCGCCCGACCTTGGCGGGGCCCTGGCCCTGCGGGACGGGGCGCTGCACCCGGGGTACGCGGCGGCCGGGCCGCTGCTGCGCACCGGTCTCCTCTCGCCCCGTGAACGGATCGCGGTGGCCCGGCTGCTGGGCCTGGCCCGCGGCCGCACCGACCTGGCCGGCACCGACGCCGCGCAGTGGCTGGGCGACCGGCTGCCCACCGAACGGGCTCGGCAGGCCGCCTTCGCGGTGCTGCGCATGAGCAGCTACACGGGCCGCCCCGACATGATCGGCGCGGACGCGCTGTCGCTGCACTTCGCCGAGGTGCGGCGCGGTGTGGAGTATGTCGACGGCGGCTGGCGCACCCTGACCGACGCGCTGCTCGCGCGGGCCAAGGAGCTGGGCGTCGAGCTGCGCACCGGGGCCCGGTGCGCGGTCGTGGAGGGCGGGGCGCGCCCACGGGTGGTGACCGCCGAAGGGCATCCGGTGCGCGCCCGGTCGGTGGTGCTCGCCGGTCTGTCGCAGCGCGCGGCGGGCCGGCTCCTCGGTCTGGCCGGGCCGGGCACGGGTGCTCCCGTCGCCCGGCCCCTGCACACCGCCTGCCTGGACGTGGCGCTGAGCCGGCTGCCCGACCCGCGCCGCACGCTCGTCTTCGGCGTCGACGAGCCGCTGTACCTGTCGGTCTTCTCGCGCACGGCCCGGCTGGCCCCCGAGGGGGGCGCCGTGCTGCACCTGGCGCGCTACGACGACGGCTCCGGGCTCGGCGCGACCGAGGTCCGCAAGCGGCTGTACGAACTCCTCGACCAAGCCCAGCCCGGCTGGCAGGACGCCCTGGTGCACGAGCGCTTCCTGCCGCGCATCACCACGATGACGGCCCTGCCCGAGGCGCGCACCGGCGGTCTGACGGGCCGTCCCGGCGTGCGGGTCCCCGGCCATCAGGGGGTCTTCGTGGCGGGCGACTGGGTCGGTCCCTCCGGTCTGCTCGCGGACGCCTGCGTACTCAGCGGGACCCGGGCGGCCGAGGCCGCGGCCGCCCGGCTGTGAGGCCCTCAGACCCGTCAGAAACTCACGTCCCTTCAGACCCAACGGAGTTGCCATGCGTCCGATCCGTATCGCCGCGCTCGGGGGCTCGTTGCGCTCGGGCTCGGTCTCCGCGGCCGCGCTGCGGGCGTGCGCGGCGCGGGCCCGCCGGGCGGGAGCCGAGGTCACCCTGGTGTGCGGCACCGAACTGGTGCTGCCGCCCTACGACCCGGACACCACGAACCCCTGCGCCGCCGAGCTGCGGCTGCTGTCGGCGCTGCGCGCCGCGGACGGGGTGCTGCTGGCCAGTCCGACGTACCACGGCGGCATGTCCGGGCTGCTGAAGAACGCCCTCGACCACACGGAGGGGCTGGCCGGTGACGTGCCCGGCTACCTGGACGGGCGCTCCGTGGGCTGCCTGAGCGTGGCGTGGAACGAGGTGGCCGGCGCGTCCGCGCTCGCCGCGCTGCGCACCTGCGCCCAGTCGTTGCGCGGCTGGGCCGTTCCGATGGGCGTCGTGGTGCCGGCCGGCACGGAGTTCGCCGCGTCCGGCGCCTGCGCCGACCCGCGCACCGCGCGCCGCCTGGACATCCTCACGGACCAGGTGCTGGAGTTCGCCGCGATGCGCCGGGGCGGCGCGTCAGCCGAGGCTGTCCAGGTCCCGCAGCTGTCGGTCTAGGGCCCGCTCGACCGGGCTCAGCGGAATGTCCGGCCTGACCCTCTCCAGCGGATACGAGAGCGTGGACCGGGGGTGCTCGTCGGGCAGGTAGAGCCACATCTGCCCATAGGCGACCAGGCAGTTGTACGCCTCGCCCAGGACGCGGGCGATGACACCCAGGGGCCGGAACATCGGGGCTCCTCTCGGCAGCCGCACACGACGGTGCGGCGCGGAGCCCCGATGGTCGGGGGCGGCGCTAAACGGCCACTAGGGCCGGTCATCGGCCGCATGTGAAAACGTCACCCCCCACAAGTGAAGGCAGCACTGTCCGCGTCCGGCCGGAAATCGCAGAATTCTGGCCGTGAGACAGCGGCCCCCGCACGGAGAGTCTCCGTCCGCACCTCGCAACGTCCAGACATTCACTGCCCGGCACATTCAAGGGAGAGGTTTCCCCATGGTCAACGCAGTATCGTCCGGCTCTCACCACCTCGACGACACCACCCAGGCCCGCGGGGCCGGCCGGTCACTGGTGATCGAGGACCTGGACGGCGCGGGACAGTGTGACGTCGCGCTGTTCAGCATCTGCATCGTCTCCGTCCCGGCGAACGACGCCACCGGACAGTTCGCGGCATGACCGGTGCCGGGGAGCACAGAACCGGGACGGTGCGCCCGGACGTCACTGCGCTGGTGGGCTTCAAGCGTCATCTCAGCCCGGTCGTGGTTCCCGGCGAAGCCGCCTATCTGGTCTCGCGGCGCGGTGTCACCGCGCTGCGCGGCCCGCAGGCGGAGGTCCTCGTGCCCCTGCTCGACGGTACGCACACCGTCGACTCGGTGCTGCGCGAGGCGTCCCTCGCGATGCCCGCCGAAGAGGCGGGGCAGTCGCTGGACGCACTGACCCGGTCGGGGTTGCTGGGCTTCCGCCCGGCGGCCCCGGCCGGCACCCGGGACGAGCAGGCCGACCCGATGGCCGAGGCGTACTGGGACCTGGCGGGCCTCGACGGCCACCAAGCCTCGGCCGAACTGGCGGGCGCCGCCCTCGGGTTGGAGGCGCTGCCCGGCATCGAGGCGGAGCCGGTGCGCGCCGCGTGCCTCGAGTCGGGGCTCTCGGTCGCCGTCGGCGCCGCCCCCACCACGTCGACGGGACTCTCCCTCGTCCTGTGCGACGACTACCTCTCCCCCGAACTCGCCGACGTCGACGCGCGGCACCGCGCCGACGGGACGCCGTGGCTGCTGGCCAAGGTGTGCGGCACCGACCCGTGGGTGGGGCCGATCTTCCGTCCGGGGCAGGGCCCGTGCTGGTCCTGTCTGGCCGACCGGCTGCGCGGACACCGGCGTTCGGAGTGGCCGGTGCAGCGCGCGCTGGGGCTGGCGGGGCCGCCGACGCGGCCCGCCGCCTCGCTGGCCGCGGGCCGCGCCATCGCCGTGCACCTCACCGTCCTGGAAGCCGCCAAGTGGCTCGCGGGGATGCGGTATCCGGCGCAGGGCCTGGTGCACACGCTGGACACCATGCTGCTGCGGGCGTCCGCCCATCCCGTGCACCGGCGCCCCCAGTGCCCGGTCTGCGGCGACCCCGACCTGGTGGCGCGGACGGTGGGCGCGCCGTTCGTCCCGTCGAGCCGGCCGAAGACCATGCGCCACGGCAACGGTCACCGGGCCGAGGAACCGGCCCGGACGCTGGAGCGCTACAGCCACCTCGTGGGCCCCGTCACCGGGATCGTGAAGGAGATCCGGCGGGCCCCGCGCACCCCCGACTTCGTCGACAGCTATCTGTCCGGCCACAACCTCGCCTTCAGCCCGCACAACCTGGCCGGTCTGCGCGCGGGCCTGCGGGCCCTGAGCGGAGGCAAGGGGCTCGACCCGACCGAGGCGCAGGTCAGCGCCCTGGGCGAGGCAGCGGAACGGTACAGCGGTACGCGCCAGGGCGACGAGCCCGTCGTCCGGGACAGCTACCGCGCGCTCGGCGCTGACGCCGTGCACCCCAACGCCTGCCAGCTCTTCGGGGAGCGGCAGCTGCGCGACCGCGACGCGTGGAACGCGCGGGGCTCGCACTTCCAGTACGTGCCGCGGCCGTTCGACGAGACGCGGCCCACCGACTGGACCCCGGTGTGGTCGATGACGGCCGGGCGGCACCGGCTGCTGCCCACGTCGATGCTCTACTTCTCCAGCGGTGCCCCGGCCGAGGACGGGCTGACCTGCGACTCCAACGGGAACGCGGCGGGCAGCAGCCCCGAGGACGCGCTCCTGCAAGGGTTCCTGGAGCTGGTGGAGCGGGACGCCGTGGCCCTGTGGTGGTACAACCGCACCCGCCAGCCCGCCGTGGACCTCGACGCGTTCGGCGCGCCCGAGGTGGACCGGGTCCGCGAGGGGTGCGCGCGGATGGGGCGCGAGGTGTGGGCCCTGGACCTCACCTCCGACTTCGGCATCCCCGTCGTGGCGGCGCTCAGCCGGCGCACCGACGCCCCCACGCAGGACGTGGTCTTCGGCTTCGGCGCCCACTTCGATCCCCGGGTCGCCCTGCGCCGGGCACTGACCGAGATGGGCCAGATGCTGCCGGCGGTGCTGCCGCGCCGGCCCGGCGGCCCCGGCTACGGGATCGACGACCCCGACGCCGTCCACTGGTGGCGCACCGCGACGCTCGCCAACCAGCCGTACCTGACCCCCGATACGCTCAACCACCCCAAAGTTCCCGGGAGTTGGGCCTACTCACCATGTGCCGATCTCCTGGACGACATCACCGCGGTGCACGATCTGGTGCGCGCCCGGGGCCTCGAACTGCTGGCCCTCGACCAGACCCGGCCGGATCTGGAACTGCCCGTGCTCAAGGTGATCGTGCCCGGCCTGCGGCACTTCTGGGCGCGGCTGGCACCGGGGCGGCTCTTCGACGTACCGGTCGAGCTCGGCAGGCTGGCCCGTCCGACGGAGTACGCCGACCTGAACCCCGTCCCGCTGTTCGTGTAGAAGTGCCCCCGGCAGTAAGAGACTTCGCGCCCCTGCCCCAAGAGCAACCCGGCCACTCGGTCAACATTCTGTCAACACAAGTCACCCACAGTCTTCACGCCAGTCCCATATGATCCGAGACGAACTCTCTCCGGTCGGAGCAGGAGTCCATGAAGGCTGGTATACGCGGGGGGACGGGGCATGGGTCATGGGACTGCGTGAGCGTCTGGCGGACGCGTCGATAGGCACTCCCGCGACAGGAACCCGGTCCGGCCTCGCCCTGCCCGGGCCGCGGCTGGCCCGGGTCATCCTGCGCGTGGCCCTGCTGTGCTACACGTCCATCACGGCACTGAACGTGTTCAGCACGAACCTGAGCCCCACCGGCCGGGCCGGTGCCGTCGCGGGACTCGTCGTGGTCTTCCTCATCCAGCTGCGGCACTCCTCCTTATGGGCCGCACGCAGGCCGCCGCTGGACAAGGCGCTCACCCTGGGCGCCCAACTCCTGCTCACCTACCTGCCGTTGTTCGTGTACCACGCACAATGGGGAGCGCTGGGCGGGTTCTTCGCCGGTTCGCTGCTGCTCCTGCTGCCGTCCCGGGCCGGCTGGACGCTGTTCGCCGCCACCGGCCTGAGCATGTTCCTGCCGCCGCTCCTGGCCGGCCAGGGGATCGTCGACTCGATCTACCTGTGCCAGTCCACGCTGCTGACCGGCCTGGTGGTCTACGCGCTGTCGCGGCTCAGCGAGGTGATCCAGGAACTGGCCGACGCCCACGGTGAGTTGGCCCGGCTCGCAGTGGTGCGGGAGCGGCTCAGGTTCGCCCGGGACCTGCACGACCTCCTCGGTTTCAGCCTGTCGGCGATCACGCTGAAGAGCGAGCTCGTGCACCGGCTGATCCCGGCCCACCCCGAGCGGGCCACGCAGGAGGTGACCGACATCCTGTCCATCTCCCGCCAGTCGCTCGCCGACGTGCGGCGGGTCGCGAGCGGCTTCCGCGACATGTCGCTCGACCAGGAGGTCACCTCGGCGGAGTCGGTGCTGCACGCCGCCGACGTGGAGGTGCGGCTGCGCGTGGTGGCGGAGCCGGCCGACCGCCAGGTGGAGAACGTCCTCGCCGCGGTGCTCCGGGAGGCCGTGACGAACGTCCTGCGGCACAGCAAGGCGACCCGGTGCGCGATAGAACTCACCGCCGAGCGCGACGAGATGACCCTCACGGTGGTCAACGACGGCGTTCCTGACGAGCCGACGGCGCCGTCCCCGCACGGCGGCAGCGGCCTGGAGAACCTCGCCCTGCGAGTGTGCGAGATCGGCGGAACGCTCAGCTCCTGTGTCCTGGCGGACGGCTCCTTCGAGGTACGGGCCGTGGCCCCGCGACAACCCGCCGCGTGAGCACGCCCGGCGCGCCGGTGTTGGAACCCTGAACTTTCCATACTCGTACTGGCGTTCTGTTGGTAGAGTCCCCGCCGTTCGGGGCCCACGGAAAGCGGGCCGGGGGGACGAAACGGGGCGGCACGTTGATTCGTGTACTGCTGGCCGAGGACATGCACATGGTGCGTGGCGCACTCGTGGCCTTGCTGAATCTGGAGCACGACATCGAGATCGTGTGTGAGGTGGAGAACGGGGACGACATCGTCCCCGAGGCACTACGGCACCGCCCCGACGTGGCGGTCATCGACATCGACCTGCCCGGCACCGACGGACTGACGGCCTCCGCGAACCTGCGGGAGGAACTGCCGCAGTGCCACGTCCTCATCCTGACCAGCATGGGCCGTCCCGGCACCCTGCTGCGGGCGATGGCCGCCAAGGTGGACGGCTACCTCCTCAAGGACGCCCCGCCGGCCGAACTGGCCTCCGCGGTACGGCGGGTGGGCGCGGGCATGCGCGTGGTCGATCCGCAGCTGGCGGTGGCGGCCTGGGGCGGGCAGACGAACCCGCTGACGGAGCGGGAGACCGAGGTCCTGCGGCTCGCCTCGAAGGGGGCCGAGCCCTCGGAGATCGCCGACAAGCTCCACCTGTCCACCGGCACGGTCCGCAACTACCTGACGAACATCACCACCAAGCTCAACGCCCGCAACCGCCTGGACGCCGTCCTGATCGCACAGGAGTCCGGCTGGCTGCTGTGAGGACGCCACTGCTGTGAAGACGCCGATGCCGGGTCAGCAGTCCTCCGTCATCCCCGCGGCGATCAGATAGCTGAGCACGGCCTCGGTCACCTCCGGCGGCAGCGGCAGGATCGCCGCGGCCCGGGACGGGGTGACCGGCCAGGCCAGCAGACCGACGACCCAGACGGCCTCCGGCCTGTGCAGCTGCACCCAGTGCGCCGACCCCGCGGACCGCAGGGCGAGACCCGCCGACTCCAGGGTCATCGACACATCGCTCATCAGCCGGATCAGCCGCTGCGCGGACACTCCGACGGGCGTGAACCCGGCGCCCTGCCGGGTCGTGATGACGGACAGCAGCGGCCCCTTCAGGTCCTCCAGGCTCAGGGTGCGCACGATCAGGTGGGACAGCCGGCGCAGCATCGGCCACAGCACCAGGTACGCGCCCCGGCCCCCACCCGTCCCGTCGGCCGGCAGCTGGCGCGTGCTGATGTTGGCCAGCAGGACGGGACCGAGCTGCATCCTCCGGAGCGCCTCGCGCACCACGGGTGTGGGCGCGCTGATCCGCTCGGTTCCGAACCGGCTGCGCAGTACCAACTCGTCGTCCGTGTCGCCCTGTTCGACGGTCACGTCCTCGTGCAACGACCAGAGATGGAGCGCGCGGCCCTCGACGACCCGCGACATGTCATCCCCTTTCGTCGGGCCCGATTCTCACCGAGTCGCCGTGCCCCCGACAGACAGGTCGTCATTCGTCCCCCATGAACTTCTCATGTCCGTGCGGTGCGGCGTCGTCCCTCGTCGGCGGCCCGGCTTTGGCCGGTCGCAAGGGGTGCTTCCTACGGTTCCGCCATGACCGTGCAGACAGCAGACAGCCCGCCGGTGCGGCAGCCGCACCGGTCCGGCCAGGTGAGGCGT